>QCQM01000007.1 GCA_003212195.1 Prochlorococcus sp. AG-449-O05
CATCTTCCCAAGCTTGAGTTTCTTCTTTTAATTCCTTTTTTATAATGTTGATTTCTTCAGCATTTAGTAACTGATGAGTTAAATAATTCATGAGCAATATAAAAAATGATACATCTCTATGTATAGAAGATCGCTTTTAAAGGATTTACAGTTTTGATAAGTATAAAGTAACCATAGATACTAATTTGAAAAAGTGCAAAAACTCAAGAAACTTTTCTATACAGCACTAACATGTACATTTTTAATGAATGTAAATATTCCTGTTAATTCAACTGAAAAAGAAGTCAAAGTTTATTCGGGTAGACATTACAACACAGATAGAAGTGTTTATAAAAAATTCGCAGAAGAAACAGGAATTAAAGTCAGGCTAATAGAAGCAGCAGGGATATCTTTAATTGAAAGATTGAAAAGAGAAGGTAATAATTCTCAGGCAGATTTGATATTACTAGTAGATGCCGCAAGAATCACTAATGCAGCACAAGCTGGATTACTTCAACCAATAACCTCTTCTAATTTAGAAAATGATGTGCCTGTTGGATTAAAAGATCCAAATAAGGAGTGGTATGCATTAACAAGAAGAGTAAGAGTTATGGTCGCCAATCCAAAGGTTGTAGATATAAGCAAGATTAATGATTATACTGATTTAGCTGATCCTTCTTTGAGAGGAAAAGTATGTTTAAGGAATAGAAAAAGTCCATACAATCAATCTTTAGTTGCTAATCAGATAATTAACAAAGGCGAATCAAAAACTAAAGCTTGGTTAAGCGGAATGATCTCTAACGTAAATCAACCATTCTTTCCAGGAGATATTTCAATAATTAGAGCAGTTTCCAAGAAAAAATGCGGAGTAGGAATTGTTAATCATTATTATGTCGCAAGAATGTTAGCGGGTATTAATGGAAGAAGAGATGCTTTGTATGCAAAAAGAACAACAGTTCTTACTCCTAACCCTGCACATGTAAATATTAGTGCTGGTGGTGTTGCAAAATATGCAACAAATAAAGAAGAAGCTATTCAGTTGCTTGAATTCTTAGCATCTCCGGAAGGAAGTAAAGGTTTAGCTGCACCAACTTTTGAACATCCTTTGAAGGAAGTCAATCAGAATGAAATAGTAAAGAACTTTGGAGAGTTTACACCTGATAGTGTAACTGTAGAAGACCTAGGAGAAAAAAATTCCCTAGCTATTAAATTGATGAAAGATGCAGGGTGGGATTAAAAATTAAGATAATAAGATAGAACTAAAATTCCTTTTTTAATTTGTGCATACTTTAAACAGGCGGAGAGGTGGCTGAGTGGTCGAAAGCGAACGACTCGAAATCGTTTAATAGGAAACTATTCGTGGGTTCGAATCCCACCCTCTCCGTTAACAAATAGTTTCTAGAATTCCAAAAAATAAAATTAAGAAAGCATTTGCCCTCTTAAGGTAATATGCACTTCCCTAACACAAAGTTGATAAAGTGCGTTTGACTCATGAATTATTTCTACTCCTACTGAATGGGAAAAGATAGTTGTGTCAACCACAAAGCACTAATACTCGGGTATTAATACTCTATTAATTTCAATTAAATAGGAGGATAATTAAGGAGTAGAGATATAGGAGTTTTATTTTAATGATACTCACCACTCCATTTACTGCCCTAAGAAATGCAACTTCAGATATTTGGAAAATGCATGATTTTAATTATCAACTACCAAAAGAGCAAAAACAAGATTATTGGGAAAAAGAATGCATAGACCACCCAACAAGTTCTCATTGCAAAGTTTACTAAAGGTAATATAAATTCAAGACATTAAAAAGACCCTTTTGAGGGTCTTTTCTTTCAAGCAAGTAGATATTCTTTTAGTACAAAACTAAAGAAAATATGGCTATTAAAAATTCAATATCTAAATATGATTGGCAGTATCTAGTAACTGGATTTTTTTTAATTTCAGTTTTTATTTTTACAGATTTAATTGGTGTTATTGATAAAGAATATTTTTACTTTGTACCAAGCTTAATTAGTGATCAACCCTATAGGATTTTTACATCAATTCTAATCCATGCAGATTTAAATCATTTATTAAGTAATCTTGGAGGAATAATCATCACTAGATATTTTTTGATGAGACTTGGAATCGAAAGCAGATTTTTTTATCTGAAATTTATTTTTATTTGTTCTTTTTTAAATTTCTTTATTATCTGGGTTTACGAAAAGATCTTATCGTATTTTAGTATTTATCCGAATTATGCCACTTTAGGATTTAGTGGAATAATTTATGCTTTATTTGGATTCTTATTATTAACTTCTTTTTATGGAAAGGAATATTTTTTTGGTAAAGAAATTGGTTTTAAGTCAAATTATGAAGTTCAAAAAATGTCAAAGACGATTTGCTTTATAGGTTTGATTTTCTCTTTTTTGCCTGGGGTAAGTTTATTAGGTCATTTAAGTGGATTTATTGCAGGGTGTTTTTTGTTCTTTATCTAATTAAGATTAATTGTTATTTGATCAAATTAATATAGTTATTTACCCAGCCATTCAACTTTATTCTTTTACTTTTTATTTTTAAATAGATCAATTTTGATATCAAAATTAACTACTATTCCAATACTTATAAGCATTAATCCAATAGCAATTTGGGGTGAAGGTAATACCATATAAATCTTATTTTCAACCACCCTATCCGATCTTTCCCAGTAACGTTGAAAGATTGAGTAATATTAACTTTGAATAAAACATCACCTTAAAAATGGCAAAACTAGAAAATGATCTTGATATATATTACGCAGTTGGAAATGCAAATACTCAAAGACAAGAAAAGGAACTTGCAGCAATTATGAAAAAACGCAATTCTGCAGGATGGAAGTTGATCTCAGCAAGTACCGCATTAGTAGATACTAAAAATCAGTTTTCAAATCTTTATCTTTTTTGGGAAAAGAATTAGTAATTAATACTTTAGATATTTGATACCTTTTGCCATTGGATAGTATTAATCAGATTCTCAAATCACACACTAATTTTTGATAAGTAAACACTCTTCTCTTTAAATTAGAGTGTTTTTAATGACAAATTTCCTGCAATAAACAATTTACACTTGTGACAGTTAAGTAACATTCCATTCGCCCCTCCCACGGAAAAGTAATAATTGGCATAGTTTATAAATGTGTGAAGGAGTGGTTTTACTAAAACAGTGGAAACAAGGAAACACTTTATTTAGTAAAATCCTGAAAGACCTCTATAAATAGGGGTCTTTTTTTTTTAACTCAATACTCTTATTGACTTTACTATATCGTTCAATATATACAGGTTTTTGGTATTAGTTGATGTGTTGGTGGATATTCTCATAATCACTCAAAAATTAGTCCAATATTTTCTTTATTTAACTACTGATTTTGAGATTGAATTTAAACCTCTCTGTTATTGTTTATAAAAAAATTTTTAACAAATTAGTTTTCCCAAAATGGGTCTGTAGTAAGTGCAACATTTAATATTTGTTCTTTTTTACTTTTGATATTTGTTACGCAAGCTCTTACAGTTTCTCCATTAACATCAATTTCACAAGCTCCGCAACTTCCTGTTAAACAACCTGTAGGGATTTCAAAGCCTGCTTTTTCTGCAGTTGAGAACCAATCATCACCCTCAGAGGCGTATGTCTCGACATTATTAGGCCAAGAAATTTTAATGAATGATTTTTTCAATTTAATAATGATGCAATATTTAAATGTTTGTTAAATTCATTCGCAAGATTATCAATAATTGATTCTCTCTTAATTTTATAGGAGCTTATTTTTTTATCTACTTTTGGTAATTTTTTACTCTTCCTTATTACATTTATATATTGGGCTCTCCATTCATCATTTTCAAAGATACCGTGAATGTAAGTACCAGCTATTGTACCTCCGCCCTCGTTTTCTCTGTACCAACCAAGCTCCGAATCTTTAAACATAGGCATTATTCTTAAAGATTTTTCACTTCTGTCTAATTCTGTTATGCCATTATGGATCTCAAACCCATGTATTTCTGATAAACAAGGCCATATTGATCTGGAGTAAGTTTGACGTGTTATTTTTTGTGAGAAGAAGGTTGTTTTTAGTGGAAGTAATCCGATACCTCTAATTTTTTTTTCTAAATTAGTTTTTGAACCTTCTTTTAAAAAAGGATCTTCAAGTACAGTTCCCAACATTTGTAGTCCACCACAGATTCCAATAATATTACCTTTATTTGAATATTCTCTAATGTCATTAGATAGGCCAGACTTTTCCAGAAATAGTTGATCTTTAATGGTTTGTTTACTTCCAGGAAGAATAACGAAGTCATATTGATTCAAACTCTGAGATTTAATGACCCACTCTATTTCTATTGAATCTTCATTTTCTAAAGGATCAAAATCTGAAAAGTTGCTTATAGAGGGCAACTTTATAATTCCAATTTTTAATTCAGGATTATTCACATAAGATTTTCTTTCAAGCAAATCTAAAGAATCTTCTGGAGAAAAATTATCGTTTAGCCAAGGAATTATCCCTAAAACAGGAATCTGGGTTTTGCTCTCAATCCATTTTTTGCCTTCTTCAAATAATGTAAGGTCACCTCTGAATCTATTTATAATAATTCCCTTAATAAGTTTTTTTTCTTCAGGCTTCATCAATTCAAGAGTGCCGATTATTTGTGCAAATACGCCACCCCTCTCAATATCAGATACTAATACGCAATTTGCATTTAAATATTTTGCAACTCTTAAATTAGTAAGGTCTCTATGAATTAAATTCATTTCTACTGGACTCCCAGCTCCTTCGATAATTAATCGACAATTTGGATTTCGTTTATAAATAGACTTTAAACTTTTTTTAATTACTTCCCAGCCAGGAATAAACCAATCTTTATAGTAATTTTGTGCGGTTGTGGTCCCTATGCTTTTGCCAAGGTGAATCACCTCGCTTGTTGAGTTTCCTTGTGGTTTTAATAAAATGGGATTCATCTCTGCAGAAGGAATAATACCACTTGCAAAAGCTTGAAGTGCTTGTGAATACGCCATCTCTCCACCTTCCCAATCAACCCAAGCATTGTTACTCATATTTTGTCCTTTAAAAGGTATTGGTTCTTCACCTAAATTTTTAAGAATCCTGCAAATAGCTGTAACAGTTAAAGATTTTCCTGCTCCACTGGAAGTGCCTAGTACCATTATTGGTTTCTTTATTTCATGTAATTTTGCTTCTAATTCCATTAGTAATTTATATTAATTTTAAAATTTATTAGTTATTAAATTGAATTATAATTTGGTAAAAAATTTGTGTTAATTCTAGCCTCTGCTTCTCAATCTAGAAAGAAATTACTAGAAAATTGTCAAATCGAATTTATCCAAATATCAAGTGACTTTGATGAAAATACTATTCAAGAAAAGAATATATTTAATTTAGCTTTGGAATTATCTTTTCAAAAGGCTAATAGTTTATCTGAAAATATTCAAAACGTATCATTGCCCGAAGAATTTAATTATGGTCCTTTGGAAATACTTGGTTGCGATTCAATATTTGAATTTAAAGGAGAAGCTTATGGAAAACCATCTAATAAAGAGGAGGCATTTATAAGGTGGAAAAAAATGTCTGGAGAATTTGGATTTTTACATACTGGTCATACTCTAATAATTGGGAATTTTGATTCAACTTCCAAAATTTTTAAAATCACTGAAATAATAAAAAAAATAGTAAGTTCAAAAGTTTATTTTTCTAATTTGGAAGATTGGGAAATCAAAAGTTATGTAGATACAAATGAACCTTTATACTGCGCCGGAGGATTTGCCTTGGAAGGTATAGGCGGTAAATATATAGAAAAAATAGAGGGTTGCTTCAGTAATGTAATGGGATTAAGTTTGCCGTGGCTTAGAGAAAATTTATATAGATAATAAAATTGAGCAAAAAAAAACCCTATCCGAAAATAGGGCTTTTTTAGTTGTGATAGAAATTAATCTAAATCTGGCATTTCTAGAGCTGGTTCACTCTTTCTGTCGATTCCTTTTTCGAAACCAGCAGCGGCTGCTCTAGCACGTCCAGCATGCCAAAGATGACCAATGAATGTAAACCATCCTAGGAAGAATTGGGCTGCAGCTAACCATTGTCTTAAGTTAACGAAGTTAACAGCATTAGGCTCTGTAATGATTCCACCAACAGAATTGATAGAAGCGTTAGGAGCATGAGTCATATATTCAGCTGCTCTTCTTACCTGCCAAGGCTGAATATCATTTTGGATTTTCTCAAGGCTCAATCCGTTAGGTCCTCTTAAAGGCTCTAACCATGGACCTCTGAAATCCCAAAATCTCATTGTTTCACCACCAAATATAATTTCACCAGTAGGAGATCTCATGAGATACTTACCTAGACCAGTTGGTCCCATTGTTGAACCTACGTTAGCTCCAATTCTTTGATCTCTCACTAGGAAAGTAAAGCTTTGAGCTTGTGAAGCTTCAGCATTTGTTGGGCCATAAAACTCTGAAGGGTAAGCAGTGTTGTTAAACCAGATGAACGTTGAAGCGATAAAACTTGCTACACAAATTCCGCCAAGAGCGTAACTTAGTAGTCCTTCACCATTCCAGATAAAAGCTCTTCTTGCCCATCCAAAGGGTTTGGTAAAGATATGGAATATTCCTCCAATAATTGCAGTAATACCCACATAAACATGTCCACCAACAATATCTTCAATGGAGTTAACACCGATAATTGAACCAGCTCCCCCCCACGGAGATCTGAAAAGATAACCAAGAATAACTCTTGGATCTAAAGTTGGGTTTACAAGTCTGACTTCACCACCACCTGGTGCCCATGTGTCATATGCACCGCCAATAAAACACCAGTTTATTGACCATGCTAGTGCACCTACACCTAGAACAATCAAATGATATCCGAGGATATTTGTCATTTGATTTTTATCTCTCCAATCAGTTGAGAAAAATGGAAAATCTTCTTCAAGTTTTTCTGGACCTGCTAATGAATGGTAAATACCACCAAAACCAAGTACAGCGGAAGCTATCAAGTGAACCACGCCTGCTTGGAAGAAAGGCATGATATCAGTAACTTCACCACCTGGGCCTATTCCATAGCCAAACATTGCGACGTGTGGCATACAGATTAAACCTTGCTCCCACATTGGTTTATCAAAAGTAAAATGATTAACCTCAAAGAGCATCATTGCTCCCGCCCAAAAGACTATTAGTCCAGAGTGAGCAATGTGAGCTCCTAATAAACGTCCAGATAAATTGATTAATCTAGCATTACCTACATACCAGGCATAACCAGTTTCCTCAATACTTTGGTTTGGAGCTCTTAATAAATTATTAAAGGGCGTTTCCACGTGGAAGAACCTCCTCAGGGAATACAAAGTTTTCGTGTGGTTGATCCACAGAAGACATCCATGCTCGCATACCTTCGTTCAAAAGTATATTTTTTGTATAGAAAGTTTCAAATTCTGGATCTTCTGCTGCACGGATTTCTTGGCTTACGAAATCATAAGCTCTTAAGTTTAGTGCTAGGCCTACAATACCAATCGAAGATGTCCACATACCCATAACAGGTACAAATAGCATCAAGAAGTGTAAGAAACGCTTGTTTGAGAAAGCAATACCGAAGATTTGACTCCAGAATCTATTCGCTGTAATCATTGAATAAGTTTCTTCTTCCTGAGTTGGATCAAAAGCTCTAAATGTTGAACTTTGAACCTTACCATCTGTATAAATACTTGTATCTTCATACAAAGTGTTTTGTACTGTAGCACCATGAATAGCGCAAAGTAGAGCACCACCAAGAATTCCAGCAACACCCATCATGTGGAATGGATTTAAAGTAATATTGTGAAAACCTTGAATGAACAGAATGTAACGGAAGATTGCTGCAACACCGAATGAAGGTGCAAAGAACCAACTATGCTGTCCTAAAGGATAAATAAGGAAAATACTTGTAAATACTGCAATTACTGCTGAGAATGCTAAAGCGTTGTATGGTCTAATTCCAACAAGGCCAGCAATTTCAAACTGACGAAGCATAAAACCGATAAGGCCAAATACTCCATGTAATGCAACGAAGTTCCAAAGTCCACCAAGCTGTAGCCATCTTACAAAGCTACCTTGGGCTTCAGGACCCCATAAAAATAGAAGACTGTGTCCCATGGCATCACCAGGGGTGCTTACAGCTGCTGTTAAAAAGTTACAACCTTCAAGGTATGAGCTTGCAACTCCATGTGTGTACCAAGAGGTAACAAATGTTGTTCCGACGAACCAACCACCTATAGCAAGATATGCACAAGGAAGCAGAAGTAGTCCGGACCAACCAATAAATACAAAGCGGTCGCGCTTCAACCAATCATCGAGGACATCAAACCATCCTCTTTGTGGGGCGCTACCAACTGCGATCGTCATGAGAAATCGTTTTTAGCTTCGGGATACGCAGTGACTGTAACAAAGATTGAGAGTAATGTGGGGAAATATTTGTATATCTGAAATGCCTTGTAAAGCTTTCCTGACTTTTTTATTAAAAATTAGGTAAGAATACTCCTTTAGTTTGTTAAATTATCTGAATTAGGCCCAAATAAAAGATAAAAATGAATTCAGACCTCACGTCATTCGATAAAATCGAACAAAAAATTGGTGGATCAAGAAAAATTTCAAATTATATTATTGGTGGAATGTTGACTATAGGAGGTATTGGTTTTCTTTTGGCCTCTATTTCTAGCTACACAGGAAGGGATTTATTACCTTTAGGAAATCCTTCAACTTTATTGTTTATCCCTCAAGGAATAATAATGGGTGCATACGGAGTAATAGCTAATTTATTAAATTTTTACTTGTGGTATTTGGTTTATATAAACTTTGGTTCAGGAAGTAATTATTTTGATAAATCCTCAAAATCTGTAGAAATAAAAAGAAAGGGATTATTTAAAGATGTTGAAGTTAAATTGAATTTTGATGAAATTAAATCTGTTAAGTTGGATATAAGTGAGGGATTTAATCCTAGAAGAAGAATTGCTTTAGTATTAAAAGGTAGAAAAAAACCTCTCCCTTTAAGCGGAGCAGGTGAACTTAAACCACTGCTTCAGGTTGAAGAAGAGGGAGCTCGTCTAGCTAAATTTTTAGATGTTAATTTGGAGGGCCTAAAATAAAAAAAAAATATTTTTTAAAAACATTATCTTTTATACAGGTTTTGTTTTTGGTTCAAGCTTGTAGTTATAAAAGTAAGATTGATTCAAATTATTACTGCCAAAAACTTAAATTTAGTTGTATTCAGAGTAATAAAGTGGTTAATTTTAAAACTTCAAAAGGTGATTTTGAGGTAAAATTATTTGGTAAAGATAACCCAGTAACAGTATCAAACTTTTTGGAAAACGTAGAAAATAATATTTATGTAAATCAAAAATTTTATAAGATAATTAATTTTACCCAAATAAGTTTTATACATGGTGGTGTTAATCCAGAAAATAAAATTTTTATAGAACGAAAAAAAAACCTGAATAAGACAAGTCCATTAATACCTTTAGAAATAAAATTCAAAGAAGAAATTAAGCCAAGATATAACTACCAAATAAAAAATCCTAATGAAACTAAAAATTTAGTTCATACTTTTGAAAGTGGTTCAATCGCAATGGTTAAGAGCGGTAAGAATAAGTCTTCATCTACTGAATTTTTTTTTGTAACTAATAAGATCCCAGAACTAGATGGAAGATATTCGATTTTTGGAAAAATTATTAAAGGATTAGAAGTATTAAAAAAAATAAATAAAGAAGACTACATTAAGGCAGTCCAGATATCCAATTAAATTTCTAGAGAATATTTATTTATTTTCAACATTTCTGTATTAACTCCTGAAGAGCGTTTAAGAGCTACCTTACCAGTCCTCGCTATTTCAAGGATGCCGTATGGCTCGAGTAATTTCTCTAGAGCAACTAACTTCCCAGGATCTCCAACTACCTCGAGAGTTAAGGCCATATCTGATACATCAACAACTTTTGCACGGAAAATCTGTACTATATCAAGGATATTACTCCTAGTATCTTCTTTCGATGAAACTTTTAGTAACATTAATTCCCTTTCAACAGCTGCGAGATTAGTAAAATCTACAACTCCCAGAACATTAAATAACTTATTAAGTTGCTTAGTCATTTGTTGAAGAGTTTCATCATCACCCTCTACTACCATTGTTAACCTTGAAATCCCTTTAGATTCTGCAGGTCCTACTGCAAGGCTATCTATGTTGAATCCCCTTCTAGCGAATAGACCTGAGATTCTACTCAAGGCTCCAGATTCATCTTCTACAAGAACTGATAATGTATGTTTCATATTTTAAAAGGTTTTTAAATCTCTAATCCATTCATAAGAAATTCTATTGAATACTGAAGGGTCTTCATCATGGATACAATGCCCTGAATTGGATACTATTTTTAATTTTACCCATCTATGGAAATTTGCAATCTTTTTACCAACAAACAAAGGTATGAAATTATCTTTTTCGCCCCAAATCAATAAAAAAGGAACTTTTTTTGAGGCGCTAAGTTTTCTCAAAAGGTAAGAAGCTTTAAATTTTTCATCTCTAGAAGACATTCCAATACACATTGCTCTTAATGATCTAGCTGAAGTTCTTCTTAAAACTGGTTTTTTTACCAAATCTATTAGTTCGCGATCAATATTATCTTTTTTGAAATAGGCAGAATTTAGTCCCAATTTAATAACCCCTAATTTAGTTATCAAAAATAAAATAATCTCCAAAGGGAAAAACAAAAAAAATATTGTTATGAATCTATCTTGAAATTTCTTAGATGATGATTTTTTTGATATGGACTTTTTATTTTCTTGAATCTGATCTGGCAAAGGCGATGCAATAACTGTTGCAATCTGATCCTCTAATGAAACAGCACATGTTAAAGCAACTAGTGATCCAAGGGAATTGCCAATAAGAATTACTTTCCCAGAATTCTTTGGTCTTATTACCTGTGCAATAAAGTCTTTCACTTGATCACACCAAATCTCATTATTTAACTTTCCAATTTGTCTAATCCCAGGTTGATCTGAATCCCCAAATCCTATTAAATCTAAAGAATAAGAGGCAAAATTCTTTTTCGCAAAATACTCTAAATTGTTTCTCCAATGTTTTCGACTTGCTCCAAATCCATGGAGAAAGATAATCGGAATCTCATTTTCTTCGCCTGTAACACTCCAACAAATTTTAAAACCATTCCAATTCCAGTAATTAGGAATGTTTATATTTTTTTTAAAATTTTTATTCATATATTCAAAAATTTTCAAGATATTTGAATTATCTACATTTTTAACAAATAAATGTATTTTGAATGTAAATTATAGTAATCATTCAATCTTACTATGGCTAAAGAAATTTTTAGTATTGCAGCAGTTTTTTGGATACTGATACCAATAGGATTAGTTGGTGGCGCTTTGTTATTAAAGTTTCAGGGAGACTGATTCTCACGGATACATCACAATTTGAGTTATGGTCTTAAAGTTAAGTAAATCTTAAGTATGAAGATTCTTTTAGTAGGAGCAACAGGGACACTTGGTAGACAAATAGCAAAGCAAGCTATAGAAGAGGGACATGAAGTAAGATGCTTTGTAAGAAATCCAAGAAAAGCTTCCTTTCTACAAGAATGGGGTTGTGAGCTAACAAAAGGTAATTTATTAAATTCTTCTGATATCGAATATGCATTGCAAGATATTGAAGTAGTTATTGATGCGGCGACTAGTAGGCCAGATGATCCTAAAAGTATTTATGAAATTGATTGGGATGGAAAACTTAACTTATTCAATGCTTGCGAATCTTTAAACGTAAAAAGGGTAATATTCCTTTCCATTCTCCTAACAGAAAAGTTTAGAAATGTTCCTTTAATGGACATTAAATTTTGCACTGAAAAACTTCTTGAAAAATCTGATTTAGACTATACAATCTTCAAATGTGCAGCTTTTATGCAAGGAGTTATTGGTCAATTCGCAATCCCAATCTTGGATAGTCAAGCAGTATGGATGAGTGGGACTCCAACTAAAATTGCTTATATGAATACTCAAGATATGGCGAAAGTTGTTGTAGCAGCAGTAAATAATCCAAAAACTTACAAAACATCATTGCCATTAGTAGGTCCCAAAGCATGGGATTCAAATGAAGTTATATCTTTATGTGAAAAATTTAGTGAAAAAAAGGCGAAAATTTTTAGAGTTTCTCCCTTTCTTATTAGTCTCACTCAAAAAGTAGTTTCCTTTTTTCAAGATTCTCTTAATGTTGCTGAGCGATTGGCTTTTGCTGAAGTAACTAGTAGTGGTGAATCATTAGATGCTGACATGAGCAAAACTTACGAAATATTGGAACTTAAAAAAGAGGATATGACCTCACTAGAGAGTTATATAAAGGAGTACTATCAACAAATACTTAAAAGATTGAGGGAAATGGAAGCGGATCTTAATATTGAAGAAAAAAAGAGATTACCTTTTTAATTTTGCAATTTTAGAATTATATAGTATATTTGTACTATATTAAATATTATTGACCTATGTCTGTTTCTAAGTCTAAAAACCTTGAACGAAAACTAGATAATTTTGCAAAAGAAGCAAAAAATGAATTGAATAATGTTTGCGGATCTTCATTATGGGAAAGCCTTGGGTTTGTTTTTTTTGATCAATTAGAAGATTCTGAAAAAATTGCGAAAGCAAATTTTTACTATGGACAACTTCAAATAATTAATGAAATTAAATTTTCAATTTGAATTGAATTGCATATTTTTACGTATGTAATTTTTTTTAAATCAATTTTGGCCAATCTTTTTCTGATAATATGTACTTAGTAAAAGATTAATTAATGATTGAAACTTCAGGTGTAATAGAAAAAGAGCAGGGGAATGGATTTTATTTGGTTACCTTAGAACAACCTGAAGGACATCAATGTTTATGTAGAGCTGCAGGTAAATTGACTAAATTTAGAATTAAATTATTAGCTGGAGACAAAGTGTTAGTTGAGATAAGTCCTTATGATCTTTCTAGAGGGAGGATAACTTATAGAGAGAGGAATGCAGGCGGTGCTAGACCTACTACTAATAAAAATAATCCCAAGAGAAATAATAAATAAAAAGTTATTTTAGATAATATTTTTTATCGCTTCTTTAAACTCACTTCTTTGTTTAACACCTTGCCATTGTTTTTTTAATAATTTTTCTTTAAAAAGTTGAACTGTTGGTGTGCCATTAATACCAGCTTGTTTCGCAATATCTTGATCTTTATCAATATCTATTTCAACGCCAAGAACTGCACCATCAAGTTCCTTGATTACCCTTTTTAACTGAGGTTTCAAAACATGACATGGACCGCAGCTAGGGGAACTGAAAATTACTAAAATAGGTTTTTTACTCTCGTGATAAAGTTTCCTTAATGCATAACTGCCTTTTTGCCATTCAGCATTTGAATCGAAAGTATCTTCATTAACTTCTTCTTCATTAAAATCTGATGAATTAAGCTTTTTTTCTGGTTCTGGTGTTTCTCTGACTATAGTTTTTGCTAAGTTTTTCTCGGCTAGCCATCTTTCAGTAGCTAATGCTGCCATGCATCCAGTTCCTGCAGCGGTAACTCCTTGTCTCCACTCAGAATCGACAACATCACCTGCAGCGAAGATACCTTCAATAGATGTTTCTGGCCTTCCTGATTTGCAAGCAATATAGCCTTTATTATCTAAATCAATTTTGTTGCCCAAGAATTTTGTATTAGGTGTGTGCCCTATCGCGTAAAAAAGACCTTTTATATTGATTTCCCCTTTACCTTCTTGCGAGTGATTAGTCTCTATTCTCTCAAGCCATTCAGAACCATCGGCTTTATCAACTTTTGTATTCCAATGAATTTCTATCTTTGGATTAGCTTTTACTCTATCAACCATTGCTGCGCTAGCCCTTAATTTTTCTGACCGAACAATCAAATGAACTTTGCTTCCATACTTTGTGAGATATGCTGCTTCTTCACACGCAGAGTCGCCCCCTCCAATAACAGCTAATTCTTCGTCTCTAAATTGAGGGGTCGCTCCATCACATATTGCACAAGCACTTATTCCTCTACTCCAGAATTTATCTTCATTAATTACGCCTAATCTATTTGCACTTGCTCCAGTTGCAATAATAATTGAGTTAGATTTTATAGTTCCTTCTAAAGTTTTTAATTCAAAGGGATGTGAATCGGTATTAATTGAGACTACATCACTTTCGCATAAATTAGTGCCCCATCTTTCTGCTTGAGCTTTCATTAGATCCATTAATTCAGGACCTAGTACACCATCTGGAAAACCGGGATAATTTTCAACAAATGTTGTAGTCATTAATTGCCCACCAGGAATTCCACCAGAATTAAAACCTGTTACGAGTAAAGGTTGGAGATTTGCTCTTGCTGCATATATTGCAGCTGTATAACCTGCAGGACCTGAACCTATAATTACCAAATTTTCTACGTTAGAATTTTTCTCTTTATTTTCCATTTATTTGCTAATTTCACTATTAATAATAATAAACAAACCCAAATAATGTAGGGCGGATATTACTCGATCTATTTATTATTTAATCGTTAACTTTTTGGTCTAATAATTTTTTTAATTCCTTTGGGAAGTTCAAAACAGAATCTTTTAAATTTTCATTCTTTTCTCCGATATGTAATATCCACTCTCTAAATTCTTCTGCAATTGCATAACTATCTTCATATCTTTCAAGAGTATCCATTGCAGAAATTCTGTTGGTAGCCCAACAGGTGGAAATGTCGATCCTTTTTCTAATGAAATCTTCCATTGAAAGTTAAAAGTTCTCTATAGATAAACACAAAAAAAGGGATATGTATTGTCTAATAAGTTACAACTTCGCACTTTCAAACAATAATTTAATGTTTATTTTATATTTGAGTCATTTCTTGAGAAGGTTATAAATAAAAAATTAAGAGATAGGGTTAAACTGCCTCGCTATGATTTGCAAGTAGCCTTTCAACTTCATCAAAACCCTCTCTAGCTGAATTTATTGCAAGTTCCTCGCTAACTTTTTCTTCTGATATTAATTTTGCCGATATTTTCTTTAAAAGAGTTTCTTTTTTTTCTCTTAGAGAACTAACAATTTCTTCTTCAATGATAGATTTTATTGCTTTAGAAATTATTTTTTTGTCATTTGCTTCTTCAAATGTGCCTTGGACTAATTCCTGAATAAATAATCGATGCACCTCACTACTCCTTAGAAAGCTTTCTGTGGCATTAATAATTCCTTCAACAAGGGCTTCATCAGGCTCAGAGTCATTTTCTGCCAGTTTAAATTCCCAATCTAAATGTCTCCTTTGCCAACCTGCCGAGTGGAGACTTGGCATGACTGTTTGTGAATAAGTATCAACTGACATTTCATAAATTCTCTCTGCTAATTTCTCGCACCAGTCTTTGCCATGCTTTTCTAGATTTTTCTGCATAGCTTGCCTTGGAACAGCATGACCACCATGATGACTGTGACATACACCATCAGGACATTCGATTGCTTTTATACTCATTAGATTATTTAGTACCTATATATTCTAGATAGCTATTTTTTTTAGAAAAGAAAATATATTTTTAACAAAAATCCAAAACTTTTGACTTTCTTCAATTTATATTTAGTATGTTAAAAAAATAAATAAATTGACAAAGATACTTATTCCTTCCGAAACAAGCTCTGGTGAAAGGAGAGTTTCAGCTACTCCAGAAGCGGTAAAGAAATTAAAAAGCCTTGGATGTGATGTTTATATTGAAAGTTCAGCGGGAAAATTATCAGGATTTAGTGACTTGTCATATGAAGAGTCGGGTGGAAAAATAATAAATAACTTAGATCACAAAATTTGGGGTGAAGCCGACCTAATTTTTTGTGTTCAAACTCCATCAGAGGAAAATTTAACTAAATTAAAGAAAGGTGCAGTTCTTCTTGGTCTTCTTAACCCATATGGTAATAAGGAGCTTTTTAAGATTATAAATAGTAATAAGATTTCAGCTTTATCACTAGAACTGCTTCCGAGGATTAGTAGAGCTCAATCTTCTGATGTTCTTTCTTCACAGGCCAATATCGCTGGATATAAAGCAGTTCTTTTGGCTGCAAGTGAGTTAGATAGATATTTCCCAATGCTTATGACTGCAGCAGGCACAGTCCAACCTGCAAAAGTAGTAGTTCTTGGTGGTGGCGTTGCAGGATTGCAGGCAGTTGCGACAGCAAAAAGACTTGGTGCAATAGTTTTCGTATCTGATATTAGACCTGCTGTTAAAGAACAAGTAGAGTCCCTCGGAGCAAGATTTATAGAACTTCCTGAAGTGGATGAAAAACCTGGAGAAGCTGGAGGTTATGCAAAAGCAGTAACACCCGAATTCCTTTCAAAACAGAAGTCTACTTTAACTAAATATTTATCTGAAGCTGATGTTGCTATATGTACTGCGCAAGTTCTAGGTAAAAAGGCTCCTGTTTTAATAGACGCTCCCATGATTGAAAAAATGAGATCTGGTGCAGTAATTATTGATTTAGCAGTTTCTCAGGGAGGGAACTGCGCAGGAACAAAATCAAATGAAACTATTATCAAAGATGGGGTAAAACTTATTGGAGCGGGGGAATTACCCTCTTCAGTTCCTTATGATGCAAGTTCACTTTATGCTAAGAACTTAACATCTTTAATTACACCATTTATAAAAGATGGTGTAATTAAATTAGATAAAGAGGATGAACTCATTTCTGGATGTTTATTAAGCGATGAAGGAGTTGTTCTTCAAAATAAAGTTTTTGAAAATTGAGGTTTTAAAATTATGTCTTTTATAAGTCTTCTTTGGGTTCTTTTACTTGGTAGTTTATTAGGCCTAGAGTTAATTGGAAAAGTTCCTCCTACCCTTCACACACCTCTAATGAGTGGAGCAAATGCAATTTCAGGAATAACAATGCTTGCAGCCTTAACTTTAATTGTAAAAGCAGAAGGTAACGTACCACTTTTAATCATTGGTTCAGTTTCTCTTGGATTTGCTCTTTTCAACGTTGTAGGCGGTTTCTTTGTAACTGATCGAATGCTCGCGATGTTTAGTCGTAAACCATCAAATAAAAAGTAATTTTTATCATGAATCTACCTGTAATCATTAAATTCGTTATTGACCTTTTAGCAGTTCTTTTACTGGCGTTGGGAATAAAAGGGTTGTCAAAAGTAAAGTCAGCCAGGGATGCCAATAGATTAGCTGCATTTGCAATGTCGCTATCAGTAGTAGGATTACTTTCTTATTATTTAGGCACTTCTGGAATTGCTATTCAGTCTTGGATTTGGATAATAATTGGATCAATCATAGGTAGTTTATTCGGAGCAATTCTTGCAAAAAAAGTACCTATGACCTCCATGCCTGAAACAGTTGCATTGTTCAATGGTTGTGGAGGAATGTCATCACTTTTAGTGGCCTTAGGAGTAGCCATTTTTCCTATATCTAGTGGCCAAGAAAATTTTGATTTTTTTAAGTCACTTATTAACGAAGTTTCAATATCTGTTTCTATTTTTGTTGGTGCCATAACTTTCACAGGTTCAATTGTGGCGATGGCAAAGTTACAGGGTTGGTTGTCAACTCCAGGATGGACTCAGAGCAAAGTTAGACATTTTGTAAATATTGTTTTTGCAGTTGCTTCCTTGATAGCCTTTTTTGATTTGATAAACGGCAATACAAGTTCTATTTGGCTTTTAGTTATAGTTTCTTCTTTATTAGGTATTGGAGTTACTTTGCCAATTGGTGGAGCGGATATGCCAGTCGTTATATCTTTATTAAATAGCTATTCGGGGATTGCAGCAGCAGCAGCAGGTTTTGTTGTAGATAGTCAGCTTTTGATAGTAGCAGGCGCTATGGTTGGAGCGGCAGGTCTAATACTTACTCAAGTAATGTGCAAGGGTATGAATAGATCATTGGTCTCAGTTCTTTTTGGAGGATCTTTATCTGCACAAAGTACAGCCTCTTCTGGTTCAGGAGAATATACAAATATAACTTCTTGCAGTGTTGAAGAATGCGCATTGACTTTAGAGGCAGCCAACAAGGTAATTATTGTTCCTGGTTATGGTCTGGCAGTAGCTCAAGCTCAACATACTTTAAGGGAAGTGACCAAAAAATTAGAGCAAAATGGTATTGAAGTTGTTTACGCAATTCATCCTGTAGCAGGGAGGATGCCTGGACATATGAATGTACTTTTAGCAGAAGCAGATGTTCCTTACGAACAACTTAAAGAGATGGACGTTGTAAATCCTGATTTTCCAGCAACGGATGTTGTTTTAGTTTTAGGAGCAAATGATGTGGTTAATCCTCAAGCTAAAAATGATAGCTCTTCTCCTTTATATGGCATGCCAGTTCTTGATGTGCAGGAAGCAAGAACGGTATTTGTAATTAAACGTGGTATGAGTGCAGGTTACTCCGGAATAAAAAATGATTTATTTGATCTACCAAATACTTCAATGGTCTTTGGTGATGCAAAAAAGGTACTGAATGATTTGATTGGAGAATTAAAGGATCTTGGAGTTGGGGAGAAATAATAGTATATCTTTTAGTTTTTCAGATTACCTAAAAAATAAGCCATTTCGAGAAGTCTTACCTTGGATAGGTGGCGACTTACAAACTTTGAGAGATACTTTTGTTATTGATTTTGATAAATCAAAAAAAAATAAAAAAATATTCTTTCCTATTAATAAAATTCTTTCTAAAAAATTTGAATGTGATTATCTTTTAGGTTTTTTAGAATTACCTGAAAACTTAAGCTCACTTAGGGGTTTTGTAATCGTTACACATGGTTTAGGTGGCTCAACTAAACGGTTTGGTTTAAGAAGAATATCTAGGAAATTAGCAAATAATGGTTTTGGAGTTCTTAAATTAAATCTAAGAGGATCTGGAACTGCGAGATATTTAGCTAAAGGAAATTATTGTGCTAGATGCTCCAGTGATGTTATTTCAGCAATTAATTATTTTAAAGAATTCATTAATTTAGAGTTTAAAGATCCCATTAAGATGAATAATCTTCCAATTTACGGAGTTGGATTATCTTTAGGTGGAACAATTCTTTTGAATGCCTGCCTAGATTACGATGAAAACAAAGGAGAAAAACTTTTAGATGGCCTTGCCTGCGTGAGTACCCCTTTAGATTTATCTTCATGCAGTATCTGTATTGAAAAATCTAGAAATTCTATCTACCAAAAATGGTTACTTCACCGCTTAAAAAATCAGTTATGGGAGGGATTTAATGATGAAGGCAAACTCCTTGATAACGAGAAGTTAAGAACAAAAATTAGAAACTTAAGAAGTATAAGAGAATTTGATCAAAAATTTACAGCTCCAAGTTGGGGATTTAATTCTTTAGAGGATTATTATATTAAAGCTTCTCCAATATTTAGAATCCAAAACTCAATAAAAAAATTACCTAAGATGCTTTTTATTCATGCCAAGGATGATCCCTGGGTTCCATATAAGGATACTTTGAATTTAAGAAAAGAATCTATTGATAAATTCACTATTTTTATAACTGAAAAAGGAGGTCATAATGGTTTTCATTCGATTAATGGCTGCTGGTCAGACGAAGTCGTAAAGAACTGGTTTATGAGTATCTAGGACTATTTAAAAATGGTGTTTTTTTGAAAATCCATTTTTCTATTGGCTTGCCGTTAATAATATGTGAGGTAAAAATCTCAGAAATTTTTTCTGGAGAAACTTTCTCATACCAAATACCATCAGGCCAAATAAGAAGAATTGGGCCGTTCTTACATACCCTTAAACAGTCAGCTTTTGATCTTAATATATGAACGTTTTTTGTAGAGGGATCATTCTCAAATTTTTTTAAAGTCTTTTTCAGACATTCCCATGTTTTTTGACCTTCATTGCCTTTAAAGCATTTCTGTTTTGTAGGTGTTGCGCATAGTAGAAGATGTTTTTTTATATTCACTTTTATCCAATACTTACGTATTTTTTTCCTTTTTTAATTTCTTGCTCAACAAAAAGTCTGGCCCAATTGTCTACTTCAAGAATATCCTCCAATTCAGGACTCAAATTCAAATTCTCCATATGTGATTCGCAAGCTTTACTTATAAATGTAGGAATTTCTTGAAAAGAAATTTTTTCTTTGAGGAATTGTTCAACAGCCATTTCATTAGCAGCATTTAAGACTGCAGGCATGGTCCCAGAAGATTTTCCTGCTGCGTAGGCAAGTCCCATGCATGGATATTTAAACTCGTCTGGCTCTTTAAAAGTTAATTTTCCAATTTCACTTAGGTTTAATCTTTTCCAATTTGTTTTAAATCTATCAGGCCAACTCATCGCATATAAAATGGGTAGTTTCATATCTGGCCAACCTAATTGAGCTAATACTGAAGAATCTTCCATCTCAATCATTGAATGAATAATACTTTGAGGGTGGATAACTATTTCGATATTTTCGTAAGAGGTCCCAAATAAATAATGAGCTTCTATAACTTCCAATCCTTTATTCATAAGAGTTGCAGAATCTACAGTTATTTTTTTTCCCATATCCCAATTAGGATGTGAAGTCGCATCTTCCACTGTGACATGTTTTAAATCCTCAACCGCCCAATCTCTAAAAGCACCACCAGAAGCTGTTAAATGTATGGCTTTTAAACCTTTAGGTATCTCTCCTGTTGAAAAATCTGCATTTTCATAATTGGGTAATCCTTGTAAGCATTGAAAGATAGCAGAGTGTTCTGAATCAGCAGGTAAAAGCCTACTATTATTTTTCTTTAATGCAGGAATAACAATTGGCCCTGCCGCAATTAAAGTTTCTTTGTTAGCAAGTGCAATATTTTTCCCCGCATTAATTGCTGACATGGTTGGAATTAAGCCTGCACAGCCTACTATCCCTGTCACCACAGTATCTGCCTTATCCCATTCTGCAACAGCGTTAATCCCCTGCTTTCCACCTAAAACCAAGGGAGCACAATCCAAATCTAAGTTATTAATATTATCTTTTAAATCTTCTAAAAGATTTTCATCTTCAATCGCAACTACTTCTGGTTTATGTGTTTTAACTTGTTCTGTTAATAAATTAATATTTCTTCCTGCCGAAAGGGCTACAGCTTTAAACTTATCAGGCTGCTCACTAGCTATTTCGAGAGTTTGAGTCCCTATTGAACCAGTAGAACCGAGCACAGTAATGTATTTCAATTTTCTCTGATATTTCTAATATCTTCCCACTTAAAGGTGTATTTAAAAAACAAAAATTTCAAATTGGTTTTTTTCTTAAAATTTAGACCCTTATCCAAGTTGTTATTTCCTTTGATTGATCGATAAGTTCTATACCTTTTTCTTTTAACAAATTCCTGATTTCATCAGCCTTCGCATAATTCTTTTCCATTTTTGCTTTCAATCTTTCATCAATAAGCGATGATATTTCGTCTTCTTTTATTTTACTTTCTTTTACTATAATCTCTTTTTTAAGACCAAGTACCTCGGTCAACTTTTCAAGAGTTTTAAAATTCTCAAGTAGAAAGAATTTTTCATTTAGGTCTATTTTAAAACCTTCAACCCTTTGAAATTGGTTTAAAAAGTTTTTTAATGGTTTCGCTAAATCGTAAATAATTGCAATAGCACCTGCGGTATTAAGGTCATTTCCAAGAGCCTCAGAAAATTTAAGCTTTTTTTGAGATAATTCAAAACTTATTTTCTCTTTATATTCTTCTTCGATAGATTCATTTTTTTCAATAGATCTAAAAGCACCCTTTGTAAGGTCCATAAAAGAAAGGGCTACATTAATGTTTTTCCAAGCTTCTGAAGCACTCCTTAAAGCTGCTTCAGTAAAATCGAGTGGTTTTCTATAATTCACAGTCATAACAAAATATCGCAAAGTCATAGGGCTTATACCTGACTTAATTAGCTCTCTGATAGTTTTAAAATTTTTAAGGGATTTACTCATTTTCTGTCCATTTACATTGACCATCCCATTGTGTAACCAATAGTTCGCTAGCTTTTTGCCATTGGCTGCTTCTGATTGGGCGATTTCATTCTCATGATGAGGAAAAATTAAATCAGAACCACCTAAATGGATATCAATAGTATCTCCTAATTCATCTTTAACCATCGCCGAACATTCAATATGCCATCCTGGCCTACCTTTACCCCATGGCGAATCAAAAAATGGTTCATCATCTTTGGCTTTTTTCCATAGCGCAAAATCTTGCGGATTAAGTTTTTTACTATTTTCCTCATTAACCATTCTTCCTTGCTGATTGATATTTTGTTCTTGTAAATTTTGATTACTTAGCTTTCCATAGTTTTTATTTTTGAAAACAGAATAATAAACGTCTCCATCCCTAGAGTATGCATAACCTTTGTCCTCAAGGATTGTTATGAAGGAGCAGATATTGCATATATGATTCGTTGCTCTTGGCATGCTATCCGGACGCATTATCCCTAAAGAATCCATATCTTTATGAAATTCAATGATATTCTTTTCAGATACCTCCTTCATTGAACTGCTTTCTTCTTTCGCTCTTTTTAAGATCTTGTCATCAATATCTGTAAAATTTTGAACATACTTCACTTTGAAATCACTGTAAATTAAAAATCTTCTTAATACATCCCAAGCGATATAACTTCTGGCATGACCAAGATGACATAAATCATAAACAGTTACCCCACAACAATAAATTTTTACTACATCATCAATAGGCTTAAAAACCTCAATTCTTTTGCTTAAAGTATTAAAAAGTTTGATCATCTTAAATTAAGTTTTTCATAAGGTTTATTTTGTCTCCATCCAATTGTCTCCAATTCCAATATCAACTAAAAGAGGCACATTTAATTTTACACAATCTTCCATAGTCTTCTTTACTAATTTCGTCGTAATTTCCAAAGAATCTGGTTCAACTTCAAACAACAATTCATCATGTACTTGTAAGAGCATTTTTGCTGGAACATTCATTTCTATGAATTTTTTATTTAGTTGAACCATTGCAATTTTAATAATATCTGCACTTGAACCCTGAATTGGGGCATTGGCTGCGGCTCTTAGTGACTGTGCTTCCATGCCAGCTCTTCTTGCGGACTGCAAGTCAATTTCGTAAGGATCTTTTCCTATTAGTCTGCCAAGTCCATTTTTATCAAACTTAAATTCTCTCTTTCTACCAAAAATTGTTTTTACATAACCTTTTGATAAGGCAAGCCTTTCTTGAAGTTCAAGAAATTTGAAAATTTTTGAATATCTTTCTTTGTATTTTATTAGGAATTCTTTTGCTTCTGGAGTACTTACTCCTGTAGAACGTGCAAACTTTTTAATTCCCATACCATAGATAACTCCAAAATTTATTGTTTTCCCAACTCTCCTCTCATCAGAAGAAATTTCTTCTTTCTCAAAAATTAATCTTGCAGTCAAAGAATGAATGTCATCATTTTTATGAAATGCATTTATTAGTATTTCTTCATCCGCTAAGTGAGCGAGTATTCTTAATTCGATCTGAGAATAATCAGCTGATAAAAGTTTCCAATTTTTTTCAGGCAAGAATGCTTTTCTGATTCTCCTACTAAATTCAGTCCTAACAGGGATATTTTGAAGATTAGGATTGCTACTACTTAGTCTCCCAGTCGCTGTAGCAGCTTGATTAAAGTTTGTATGAACTCTTCCTGTCTTTTCGTTTATAAGATTTGGAAGAGCATCAATATAGGTGCTAAGTAATTTGCTAAGAGTTCTGTGTTTTATTAAATGTTGGATTATTTCATGTTCGTCGACTAATCTTTCAAGAACTACTGCATCTGTGCTCCATCCTGTTTTTGTTTTTCGTGATTTTTTCTTATCCAAATTTAATTTTTCAAACAAGATCTCACCAAGTTGTTTTGGTGAAGATAGATTGAAACTTTCCTCTGCTAACTCATAAACTTTACTTTCAATATCTTCTAAGGTACTTTTTAATTCTTTTGAGAGTTTATCCAAATAAGGGATGTCGATGGTTATGCCATTCATTTCCATTTGGGACAATACAGGCTCTAAAGGCAGCTCGATTTCTTCAAACAATTTGATTAATTCATCTTTTTCCTTTGAAAAACTTTCTTTAAAAATTTTGACAATCTTAAAAGTTAGAAAAACATCATAACCGCAGTAAATACTTGCTTCATCAATATCAACAAATGAAAAGTCTTTATTTTTTCCAACTGTCTCCTTAAATGAAGGAGGCTTAAATCCAAATAATCTAAAACTAATTTCACTTAACCCATGTTTCTCCTGATTATTAAGAAGGTAGTCTGCTAACAAGGTGTCAAAGGTTACGCCTTTAAGATCAAGTCCATGATTAAAAAATATTTGCCTATCAAATTTAGAATTTTGGAGTGCCTTTTCTTTTTTTGGATCTTCTATCCAATTTCTTAGCTTTGAGAAAACATCATCAATTGATAATTGATTGGAGGTCTCCTTTTTTGTTTGATGACCAAGAGGTATATAAAATAAATCATCATTTTCTTCTCCAAGACATAACCCTATCCCAACAAGTTCCGCATCGATTGGATTCAAACTATTGGTCTCAGTATCTAAAGAAACTATTTGATTAGTCTTGTCTAATCTTTGAATTAATTTATCAAGTAATTCGAAATCATTTACAACAGTTACGTTGATTTTAGGGATTTTATTCTCACTATTTTCTAATTCATTATTGCCTGCAACTTTTGGTGCCTTCTCTTCCTCTTTAGCTACATTATTTTTGTCAAAACCACCTTTGCTGAAAGTTGAATTGAAAATATCAATTTGTCTAAGTAGTGTTGATAGTTCTAATTTTTTCAGTGACTCTGAAAGTAGTTCTTGATTTATATTTTTTAATTCATAACCATCACTTAATATCAAAGGCACTTCAGTATTTATTTTTGCTAAATCCCTGGAAAGAAAAGCATTATGCTTATCGTTTCTGAGCTTTTCTATAACCGATCCTTTGATGAATCCTTTATATTTTTTATCATTATTCTGCTGAATCTTGTCCAAAGCCTGATAGATTCCATCAAGTGTGTCGTTTTCTTTTAGTAGATTAATTGCAGTTTTTGGACCTACCCCTTTAATACCCGGAATATTATCAGAACTATCACCAGTTAGGGCTTTAAGATCAACTACTCTTTCTGGGGCAACGCCTAATTTTTCTTTTACTCCATTTTCATTCATAAGAGTTGGATTACCACTTTTCGCATATGGACCACCACCCATATAAAGTACATAAATATCTTTTTGATCATCTACTAATTGAAATAAGTCCCTATCTCCAGAAAGAATATTAACGCACCATCCTTTCGAAGAAGCATCATTTGCAATTGTGCCTAGGAGATCATCTGCTTCATAACCGGGAGATTTAAAAATTGGTAAATTAAGGCTTTCTTCTAAAATGACTTCTAGTTGTTCAATATCCTGAAAAAAAACATCTGGTGCTACATCTCTATTGGCCTTATAATTTGGATCTAATTCATGTCTGAAAGTTGGTTTTTCGGTATCAAACGTAATACAAACACCCTCAGGACTAATATTTTTGCAATTATCCAGAAGACTTTTTAGAAATCCATAAGTCACACTTGTTGGAAATCCTTCTTTGGTTGTTAAACCTCCATCAATCCCTTTGCTAAATGCATAAAAGCTTCTAAAAGCAAGTGAATGCCCATCGACTAAAAGTAAAATTGGTTTTTTAGAGTTTTCAGATTTTAAACTCATTTTCTCTTCTTAGCCCAAGGTGGAATATCAATAAAGATTTGCTCTCCAGGTTCTAATCCATCAATTACTGAAGTTTTATTTCCACTACTAATACCAATTTCGATTTTTTCAAATTTGGGAGAATTGTTTTTATCAACTTTCAAAATTCCTTTTTCACCTTTTTCAGTGACAATAGAAACTGTTGGCACTAAGATTTTTTCTTCATTACCTTCGACTCTAAATTCAAGATCTGCAGTCATTCCAATTTTAATTTCTTCAGAAGTATCTTTAAAATTTAAAGTTACTTCGAATGAGGTTACATTATTATCTTTTACAGCTCTTGTAGCTATTTTTTTAACTATGGCACTATATTTTTTTGAGGGATAAGCCTCAATTCTTACTGAGGCTTCTTGACCTATTTTTATTCTGCCAATGTCACTCTCAGGAACTTTAGCAACAATTTCTAGGCCCTCTGATAGTTCAAAAATAAAGTTTTTGGTTTTAGGGTCTGAACTTAAGTTTGTACTTGGTGTGACATAAGATCCTATCTCAGCATATTTTGCAGTTATCTTTCCTCCATAAGGAGCTTTAATTAGATAAAAACTTTTTTCAGCTTTTGCATCATTAAGTTTTGCGCTACTAATGTTGTAGTTATTTTTGTAACTTTCATAGTCTTCTTTACTTACCGCACCTTCTTGATATAAATATTCCCTTCTTAAAAATTCAGATTTTTGTTTTTCTACATTTAATTCAAGTTCTTCAATTTTATAGATAAAGTCTTGATCATCAAGAGAAGCTAAAACCTGATCTTTTTTTACAAGATCGCCCTCATCTACTTTGATTTCTTTTATTACCCCTTGCTTACGAGGCCCAATATTGCTTGTCCTTATTGCTTTTACTTCACCACTAGTATTAATTGAATCTGAGAGGATTCCTTTTTCAACTTGAACTACAAAATCAGAAATATCTTTTGACTTATTTTTCTTGAAGGAATTGGTTATAAAAACGAAAAATATAGCTAGAGAAAGCAATATAATTCCACTTCTTAGATTTATATTTTTTTTTATTAAATCAAACATTTCTTTTTAAAAGCAGAAGTAGAGAATATTTAGGAACTAAATAAATAATCAAGACGATTATAATTAACTTATCCAAGATTGGTTAAGTAAATACTATATTACTAGAAGATGTTTTCTTGATAATTTCCCCATAAGTTTTTTCAAATGTTAAAAGCAGGTATTATTGGATTACCAAATGTTGGAAAATCAACTCTATTTAATGCACTTGTAGAAAATGCTAAGGCTCAAGCGGCTAATTTCCCCTTTTGTACTATAGAACCAAATAAAGGCATAGTTTCAGTCCCAGATCAAAGGTTGCAAGAGTTAGGTAATTTAAGTTCTAGCCAAAATATTATCCCAACAAAAATTGAATTTGTAGATATTGCAGGACTAGTAAAAGGAGCTAGTAAAGGCGAAGGTTTGGGAAATAAATTTTTATCAAATATTAGGGAGGTTGATGCAATAGTTCATGTTGTTAGGTGCTTTGAAGATAGTGATGTAATTCATGTTTCTGGAAAGGTAGATCCCTTGGATGATATTGAGATAATTAATCTGGAATTGAATTTATCTGATTTATCTCAACTCCAAAAAAGAAGAGAAAGAATTAAAAAACAGGTTAGAACTAGTAAAGAGGCAGCAAAAGAAGATTCCTTACTAGAAAAAATTGAAGAAGAGCTAGAGAAAGGCCTTTCAGTGAGATCAATTTCTATGAGTGAAGAAGAAAATTTAATAATTAAGCAATTAGGCTTCCTTACCGCAAAACCAATTATTTATGCAACAAATTTGAATGAAAATGATTTAGCTGAAGGTAATGATTTCTCATCAAAAGTACAGAGTTTTGCAAGCAATGAAAATACAGAATGTGTAAAAATATCAGCGCAAGTCGAATCTGAATTAATAGAGTTAGAACCAGAAGATAAAAAAGACTACCTTATAGGTTTAGGAGTAGAAGAAGGGGGATTAAGTTCTTTAATTAGATCAACATATAAATTATTGGGATTAAAAACTTATTTCACCACCGGAGAAAAGGAGACAAAAGCATGGACCATAAAAGATGGGATGACTGCGCCACAGGCAGCAGGAGTAATTCATACTGATTTTGAAAAAGGATTTATAAGAGCTCAGACTATTTCGTATCAAAATTTAATTGATTCAGGTTCAATTGCCAATGCAAAAACTAAAGGTCTTTTAAGAAGTGAAGGTAAGGAATATATTGTTAACGAAGGTGATGTAATGGAGTTCTTATTTAATGTTTAGTAAGTCTCTTAAGGCTTACTATTTTGCTTTTTGAATTTAAATTCAAAAAATGAAATTAATAAAATCAAGATACATCCTAAGCAACTTCCTATTAACCCAAAAACAATGGTTGTAAAGCCATCATCGTAGCCATATTGTAGTTGTGGTAAGTGAGGAGGTATTGGCATTATTTTTCAACAGAATTTTCAATATCTTCCAGTAAATGTTTAGTTGATCTACTAAAACCATTAGTTTTTAAATAGTTTTGAGCCTCTCTAAATTTTTCAGCTACTCTTTTTGCATAAGGAGTATTCATGGAATTTTGAGTCATGTTGAAAATGCGACTCATTTTATAATCTGATTTAGGTAACCCCTTGATAAGTATTCAAAAATACAAGAATATAAAAATAGGATTTTTTACTTACTAATAAATTAATTGTGAAAAGTTCTTGATTTTCTTAATAAAGTTTTTTCAAATTAGAAAAATTGACAATGACAAATATATTATTAATTCTTTTTTTTGTACTTTTATTTTTATTATTTTTTTATTCAAAACGAAATAGAGGGTTAGCCCAAAAAACAACAATTAATCCAACTTATGTACCTTTCTTAAAAGAACAAGAATTTAATCCTGACATAAGTACTGATAATTGGGATTTACACAAACTTAGATTAGATAAATTTAAAAGATCACAATATAAGGGATTAACTTTCTTCGTAAATTCAGAAAATAAAATTTACTATCTTTCTGAAGAAGGGGATAAGGTTTATTGCTAACAGGTGAAATTAATTTTATAAATAAGAAAAGCCGATAGAAATTAATAATATTAATGAAGTACTTATTTTTATTATCAGAAAAGTTCTACAGGCTTATTCAATGGGAGTGGAATACCTTAAAAAATCTAAGAAGAACAAAAAGAAAGAATTATTTTTTAAGAGGATCATTTGCTTTATTTAGTTTATTCTCTATTCTTTTTTTAATATTTTCGCCTCCTATTACTTTCGGAATATTATTTGGAGAGGGATTAAAATTTAGTATTTTTTTTATTTGGATATGGATTTTAAATTTAAAGTTTTTTTGAAAATGTATAATTTACTTCCCAAGGTTATTTAAAATTAATAATATAAAAAAATAAAATTATGCCAAAAATATTCAAACAAAATAAGTTCGCTTTGTTGGGAGCAAATATATTAATAATTTTACTTTGGGTAACTATATCTTCCTTTTTGATGAATTTATTTCATAGTGAAAATGCCCTATTTTATATTTATAAAATTTCTTTTTTAATAAGATTCCTCCCTCCTATTTGGGTTACATGGTTCCTTTGGATAAAAAGAGGTGGTTTAAAAAGATAAATTACAAAAGCATTTTTACGGATTTACTATAAAAACAAATCAGTTAAGATCTGCAAGCTTACTTGAAATTTTCACGTAAGAATTAGGTAATTGAGAGATTGTTTTTAGCTAAGAAACAATCTCTTTTTTTTTACAAATATTTTTTCTCATAAAAAAAGTGTTTGTCAGTATCCCTATTGACAAACACTCATGACGATCATTTTTTAAAAATTAAACAGGCAATCTATTATCAATTTCTACTACTCCAGAATCCATAAGACGGCCGATCTTAATAACTAAAGCCATATCTAACCTTGAAAATTCAGATTGATGGTTAGTTATCCAATCAAGTTCAGAAAGAGTTATAACTCCCAAAGTATTTACTTTAAGAAAAAGTAAGCCTAAATTCATTTTAAAAAATTCCTGGGATTATCCATCCGAATAAGCCATAATTTACAACTAATGCAAATAAGCCCATCATTGCCATTCTTCCATTAGTTCTCTCGGCGTTTTGCCAATAAGTTGTTTTTGAATTTTCCATTTTTCTGATTTGTAATTATGTTAAATAGTAGGTTTTTAAACGAAACCAGGAATTATTTGACCTGTTGTTAGGTATGCTCCAACAGCAGCAATTAATCCAAGCATTGCGAATCTGCCGTTAAGAGTTTCAGCAACAACTTTTTCTTTTTCGATTGTTTTGACTTTTGTGTTTGTGTTTTTCATTTGATTAGAAGATGAATAGTTTAAATTTTCGTTTTGAAATTGCTTGGTTAAATAAGCAACGAGCATGGCTGTAAAGAATACAATTACGGCTAAGAAACCTGAAAGTGGACTCATTAAAAAATGCCAGGAATAATTTGTCCGGTTGAAACGTAAGCACCTACTAACGCAACAAGGCCTATCATTGCCCAACGACCGTTAACTTTTTCTGCATTTTGTGGGTAGCTGTCGTAAGAAACAGACTCATCTATGTAAGGACGTGTCTCAGTAGGAAACATATTCTGTCTGCCACCTGATTCAGTAGTAACGTTTGAATTAGCCATTGAAGTTATGTAATTGTTAATTAATGTAACACTACTATTAACAAATGTAAAGGATTAACCCAAAATTAAGTTATTTTCAAGATATTTTCTACATAACTGTAACATAAACGTGACATAAGTCTTTAAATAGTTGTTTTTGGCTTTCTACTCTTTGCAGATTGATTCGCAAACTATTAGGAGTTCAATCTGTTATTTAAGTATTTATTTTTAAATCTTTAGAAAGATATCAGTTTGGTAGAAAAAACTACATCATTCTAAAATTTGAATAGTTAGTTTTTAGATATAATCTATTTCACTTTATTATGGAATTCGCAAAAAAAATCATGACCGAAAAAGCTGAAAAGCTTAATGGTAAAGCTGCAATGCTTGGAATGTTTGCTCTTGTAGGAGCTTATTATTTTACTGGTCAAATTCTTCCAGGTATTTTCTAGTAAAATTCCTTTTTAAATTTTTTCAGGGCTTTATCAAGCCCTTTTTTGCTGGATTATTATTCCCTTTTTAATTATCTAATAATTCAAATAATTTACTTATTAGAAGCTTTCTTTTTAAAAAAGTTTTATCAATATATTTTTTATTCTCTTCTTTTAAAATTTCCTGACCATTTAAGCCTAATCCTTTAAGGACAAACTCTTTATCTTCTTTAATCCAGTTATTTATCATTCCCCCCGTCGTCTCTATGTGGAATTGTAATCCGTAAGCAAAATTACCAATCCTAAAAAACTGTTCCTTACAACGAGCACTACTAGCAATTAGTACTGCTTTATTAGGTAATAAAATCCTATCTCCATGCCAATGCAGTACATGAAAAGGGTCTTTAAATAGTGCTTTAAAGTCTTTAGTTGATTTATTAATAAAAATTTGAGACCATCCAATTTCCGGTAATGCTTTTGGAGGTGATCCATATTTAAGAATTTCTACATCTCCTCCAGCAGCACTCGCAAGCAACTGAGCACCTAAGCAAACACCGATTATAGGTCTTTCATTTTCTAATTCTTTTTTTATAAAATCTCTTTCTAACTTGAGCCAGGGATATCTGTCGCTTCCAATATCTTTAACTCCCATTGGTCCACCCATAATTAGAATCAAGTCACCTTTTTTTGTTTGCGGCATAGCATTTTTATTATCTAAACGAATTATTTCGATTTTTAAATTTCTTTCTTTAGCAAATTGTTCAAAAAGACCAGGCCCCTCTATTTCCAAATGCTGCAAAACTAATAGGCGCCTTATTACCTTCATTCACTTTCCATTATTTCAGCTGATTCAGAACAGACATTAACGCTAAACCACTTTATTACCGACCAATTATCTTCTTGGTGTGTACCTGCTGCAATGCTTACAAAACAATCATTTTCATACCAACTTCGATAACTGGGGGTTACTCCCGTTCCTTTTAATCTATTTTCTAGGCCTTTTCCATATTTTTTAATGACAAGATTTATAGCTTTATTCTCAATTTCTCTTTGCTTTTCATCAGCAAAACCTCCTAGTGGTATAAAAAAAAGAATTGATGCAATAAGTAAACGTATCATTGAGTCTTTTTTATATGTAGCTGATTTCATTTAGATTAATTAGTTTTTTAAAATCATCAACTCTATTTTGTCCATTTTTTAATGGTCTTGAGGAGTCAAGAACTGCTGCACAGCATAAATGCCAACAAGATTTCTCATCTAGTCCTAATTTCTTGCATATGTTTTTAGGGGCTTTGATTACTGTATTTATTTCTGCGATATGTTGTGAAGTTTCCCATAATTCTCCTTCAAGAAAGTCAAGTTCAATACTTGATAATAATTCTGTAGCAACGTAATCCCTAATTAGCTCAGTTAATTCCACGATATTTCATTGAAGCAGAAGAAGTTAAATCATCTTTTATTATTTGTATAGCAAGATAAAAAAAAAAGGAATTAGTTTCTACCTCATCTTGAAAATCCTGTAGATTTTTAGAGACTACATCATTTCATATTGATCAAGTTTGGTTTTTAATTTTGTTGCTTGTTTAATCAATGACAAAGATTCTTTTCTGCCTGTTGAATTATTAGCCTGGACTATAAGATCGGCGTATTTCTTTGCGATTTTTTTTTCCATAATTTAAGATATATAAATACCGTTTTTGAATCTTGAAACTAGCGAGTCACAACTAGAGATAGATAAGGAGTCAACGGTTAAAACCTCAGAGTCAACAAATTGGAACGGGTTAACTCGTGTCTTTAATTTATAATCAATTAATAAAAAAGCTGTTGGTATCTACGATTACATTGTTTTCAAACCCTGATTTAATTTATAGTTATCTATGAATTGGATTGAAAATTTTCAATCATCTTTTTAATGCAATTAATAAAAAAAAGGGGGTTACAAACCCCCTTTTTTTATTAAAAGACCTAATTTACTAATTACCTAAACCTAGAGGAGCCCAAAGAGTTGCTTCAGAACCTATAACAGGGACAACTCCTGTAGTTTTTGCATTAGAAACTTTATTTTTAACAATAGGAGTGTCTTGTTCTCCTAAAGCTGCCCATAAAGTTGATTGATGAGCGATAACTGGTTGAACTTTTAATGGTTGAGATTGAAAAGAAGGCTTTTGGGTTCTTACAAGTTGGACTCCAAGAGAACCAACAATAAATGCTCCAAGAAAACCTGCAAATACAGCAGTAATATTGTTACTACTTACTGAGGTAGATACGTTATTAGACATAATAGTTATGTGGCTAAATTTCATTTTTGACTGAAGTCCCCGTTCCTTGGCTTCAATCTTAATGCGGCTCGTAAAACGAGATGAACGTTTATGTAGTCTACGCTACATTTTAACTATAAGTATAATTTAATTTTCAAGATGTTAATGGCAATACAAAAACTTATTAAAAAAAAGAAATTAAATTTTAAAGTGAAGAAAATATATTTGAATTTTTTTGAGTAAAAAATAATTGATTATTTTCATAATTGTTTGCAGAATAACTTTCAGAAACAACAGTTCCGTGAGTTACCCCAAAAATAAAACCAAGTAAGATCGCTAAACGCATCCAAGAATATAAATTTGAAGTTAATTTCCCTCGAATTAAGAATATATGATGTTGTTATTTATACTAAATAATTTTTTATCCCCCAAGATATGACATTGATGGATGAATTTTTTGATTTTTGTCAGTTTTTTTCTCTAATACTTTAAATCGATCTTCACTATAGTTATCTTCTCTAGCTTCCCAAATGCTCTTGATTTTATTTTCCAATTCATGGAGATTAATTGGTAGAGACAACCATGGGTTTAGATTTATACCTTCATTAGAAAAAAGACATGTATAAGCATAACCATCGCTAGTTATCCTCAATCTATTACAGTCTGAACAAAAAGGATTACTTATTGAAGAGATTGTACTTACAAAACTATTTGAATCACTCATGTACCATCTATTAGCAGTTTGTCCCTCCTTTCTTCCGTAGTCTTTTAATCGATGTTTCTTCTTTATTAGCCTAATAATTCTTTCAGAGAAAAAAACATCTGATGGCTGCCAATTATTAGATATCCCTACGTCCATATACTCAATGAAACGAATTTCTATAGACCTTTTTTTTGCAAAATCAACTAATTCAAAAATTTGATTATCATTAATCTCTTTTTTT
>QCQM01000008.1 GCA_003212195.1 Prochlorococcus sp. AG-449-O05
AAAGGCAGCTATAGAAGCCTTGTTCAGTGTTAAAGTCATAGGCGTTAACACTATGAATCCTCCTAGGAGAACAAGAAGAGTCGGTAAATTTTCCGGTAAACGTTCTCAGGTCAAGAAGGCAATTGTGCGTCTTGCTGAAGGAGACAAAATCCAACTATTTCCAGAATCTTAAGGAGTTTTAATCATGGCAATCCGTAAATTTAAACCTTATACACCTGGTACTAGGCAGAGAGTAGTTACTGACTTTAGTGAAATAACAAGTACAAAACCCGAAAGATCACTAATAGTTTCAAAACATAGAGTTAAAGGCAGGAATAATCGTGGAGTTATTACTTGTCGTCATCGTGGAGGTGGTCATAAAAGGCAATACAGATTAGTCGACTTTAGAAGAGATAAAAGAAACATCAACGCTAAAGTTGCAGCTATACACTACGACCCTCATAGAAATGCAAGACTGGCACTTTTATTCTACGAAGATGGGGAAAAAAGATATATTATCGCTCCAGCAGGAGTAAAAGTCGGACAAAATGTCATATCTGGAGAAAGTGTTCCAATTGAAGATGGAAATGCAATGCCACTTTCAGTTATGCCATTGGGATCTAGTGTTCATTGTGTTGAGCTATATGCTGGTAGGGGTGCTCAGATGGTCAGATCCGCAGGAGCTAGTGCTCAAGTTATGGCAAAAGAGGGAGATTATGTTGCTTTAAAACTCCCATCTACCGAGGTAAGACTTGTAAGAAAAGAATGCTACGCAACTCTTGGAGAAGTTGGTAATTCTGAAATAAGAAATACTAGCTTAGGTAAAGCAGGAAGAAAAAGATGGCTTGGAAGAAGGCCTCAAGTAAGAGGTAGTGTAATGAACCCATGTGATCACCCACATGGAGGAGGAGAGGGAAAAGCACCAATTGGTAGAGCAGGCCCAGTTACTCCATGGGGTAAACCAGCTCTTGGATTAAAGACACGTAAAAAGAACAAACCAAGTAATAAATTAGTTGTTCGAAGACGCCGTCGCGTTTCTAAGAGGAGTAGAGGAGGAAGAGACTCTTGATTACTTCATTTATTATTTCAATTTCTATTACATAATCATGGGACGTTCACTAAAAAAAGGACCTTTTATAGCAGATAGCCTGCTCAAAAAGGTAGAAAAACAAAATACTGACAATGACAAATCTGTCATCAAAACTTGGTCGAGATCCTCTACGATTTTACCTTTAATGATCGGTCACACAATTGCCGTACATAATGGAAAGACTCACATTCCAGTATTTATTACTGAACAAATGATTGGTCATAAACTCGGTGAATTTGCTCCTACACGCACTTACCGAGGTCATATAAGAGATAAGAAAGGAGCAAAATCATGACAAAAACACCTGAAACAACAAAAACAGCAATTGCTCATGGGAATTATGTTCGCGGATCAGCCTCTAAAGTGAGAAGAGTTTTGGATCAGATAAGGGGTAGGTCTTATAGAGATGCATTGATTATGTTGGAATTTATGCCTTACAGATCTACAGACCCCATTACTAAAGTTCTAAGATCTGCGGTTGCCAATGCAGAACATAACCTTGGAATGGATCCATCTACCTTAGTTATTTCCTCTGCATGGGCTAATAGTGGTCCAGTAATGAAAAGGTATAGGCCAAGAGCACAAGGTCGAGCTTTTTCAATTAAAAAACAGACTTGCCACATCAGTATTTCTGTTCAATCTGCTCCTACTCAAACTAATGCGGAGGTACAAAACTAATGGGACATAAAATTCATCCTTCTGGACTAAGATTAGGAATTACACAAGAGCATCGCTCTAAGTGGTTTGCCACTTCTAAAACATATCCAATTCTTCTCCAAGAAGATTTTAAAATTCGTACCTTCATACAAAAAAAATATGGAGCAGCGGGAATTAGCGATGTTTTAATAGCTAGAAAAGCTGACCAACTGGAACTTGAATTAAAAACAGCAAGACCAGGAGTTATAGTTGGAAGACAAGGTAGTGGTATTGAAGAATTAAGATCTGGCATCCAAAAAACTATAGGGGATAGAACAAGGCAGGTTAGAATAAACGTTGTTGAAGTAGAACGCGTAGATGCCGATGCTTTTTTACTAGCTGAATATATTGCGCAACAACTTGAAAAAAGAGTCGCCTTTAGAAGAACTATAAGAATGGCCTTACAAAGGGCTCAAAGGGCTGGAGTCTTAGGTCTTAAAATTCAAGTAGGGGGAAGGTTAAATGGTGCCGAAATAGCTAGAACTGAATGGACTAGAGAAGGTAGAGTTCCATTGCATACTTTGAGAGCTGAAATTGACTATGCAACACGTGAAGCTAATACAACTTACGGTGTTCTAGGCATTAAGGTTTGGGTTTTCAAAGGTGAAGTTCTTCCTAAAGAAGAACAAACTATCCCTGTGGGTGCGAGCCCTAAGAGGAAAGCCAGTAGAAGACCTCAGCAATTTGAGGATCGTTCAAATGAGAATTCATAGGAGGTATAAAGATGCTTAGTCCAAAACGTACTAAATTCCGTAAACAACATAGAGGCAGAATGAGGGGAGTAGCCTCAAAAGGTAATACTATTGCATTCGGTCAATTTGCTCTCCAAGCTCAAGACTGTGGCTGGGTAACTGCACGTCAGATTGAAGCAAGTAGAAGAGCTATGACGAGATATATTAAACGTGGTGGTCAAATCTGGATAAGAATTTTTCCTGATAAACCCGTAACTATGAGACCTGCCGAAACCAGAATGGGCTCTGGTAAAGGTAATCCAGAGTTTTGGGTCGCAGTTGTAAAACCTGGAAGAATACTTTTTGAAATGGGTGGCGAGGATATCACTGAGGAAATTGCAAAGGAAGCAATGCGCCTGGCTCAATACAAACTTCCTGTAAAAACTAAATTTATCTCCATTGATAAAAATCTAGAAAACTCCTCCCAAGAAAATACAAAAAATAGTAAAAAATCTCAAGAGGAGGTTAAACAATGAAAAACTCAGAGTCACTTAAGGAATTTAAAAAATTAAATTCTGATCAAATTACTGAAAAGATTGACCAATTACGTAAAGATCTTTTTGATTTAAGATTCAAGCAAGCTACAAGACAGCTCAATGAAACTCATAAATTTAAAATTATCAAGAAACAAGTTGCTCAATTACTCACTCTCAGTAAGAGTAAATCTGCTTCTAAAACAACTTCTGATTAATTATTAGTTATGGCACTTAAAGAAAGAATCGGTACTGTTGTCAGCGACAAAATGGATAAAACAGTTGTTGTTGCTGTTATTAACAGATATCCACATCCCACTTATAAAAAAATTGTAAGTAGAACTACGAGATATAAGGTGCATGATCCTGAAAATACATGTGTTTTAGGTGATCGAGTTAAAATTAGAGAAACTAGACCGCTCAGTGCTCATAAGAGATGGGCAATACATGAGATTCTCAATAAAACAAGCCAGGCTGAGGAGGTTAAAAAATGATTCAACAAGAAACTTATTTAACAGTTGCTGATAATAGCGGAGCAAAAAGACTGCAATGTATCAGGGTTTTAGGCTCTAATAGAAGGTATGCGCATGTCGGTGATGTAATCGTAGCAACTGTAAAAGATGCTCTTCCAAACATGGGAGTTAAGAAATCTGAAGTTGTTAAAGCCGTTATCGTCAGAACAAAAGCAACATTAAGAAGAAATACTGGTAATTCAATCAGATTTGATGACAATGCCGCAGTTTTGATTAATGAAGATAAGAATCCAAAAGGCACGCGAGTCTTTGGGCCTGTAGCTAGAGAACTGCGGGATAAAAATTATACAAAGATTGTTTCTCTTGCTCCGGAGGTTATTTAAATGTTGGATTCATTAAAACAAAAGAAAAATTTTCAGAGAATAAAAATGAGAATCAAAACTGGAGATTTGGTAAAAGTAATTAATGGCAAGGACAAAGGGAAAACTGGTGAGGTTTTAAAAACTATCCCTCTTGAAAATAGAGTAGTAGTCAAGGGAATTAACCTTAGGACTAAACATGTAAAACCTACCCAGGAAGGAGAAACTGGAAGAATACTTACAGAAGAAGCATCTTTACATGCATCAAATGTAATGTTTTTTTCAAAGGATAAAAATCTAACAAGTAAGATTGAATACTTTATTGATAAAGAGGGCGTTAAGAAAAGAAGATTGAAGAAAACTGGTGAAGTAATTGATTAATTTTTCATCAGAAACCAGATTTCAACTTTTTCTAATTTATCAATTCTGACAAAGACCAGAATTAACAAAAAATTATGACTCTAAAAAATCGCTACAAAGAATCAATAAGACCAAAACTTTTGAAGGATCTTGGTCTTAAAAATATCCATCAAGTACCTAAAGTTGTCAAAGTCAACGTTAACAGAGGTCTTGGTGAGGCAGCTTCAAATTCGAAAGCTCTAGAAGCCTCTTTAAACGAAATGGCAACAATTACAGGACAAAAGGCCCTTGTAACTAGGGCCAAAAAAGCTATCGCGGGTTTTAAAATTCGTGAAGGCATGCCTATAGGTTGTACTGTAACTTTGAGAGGAGATAGGATGTATTCCTTTTTGGAGAGATTCATAAATCTAGCTTTACCTAGAATAAGAGACTTCAGAGGAGTTAATCCAAAAAGTTTTGATGGGAGAGGGAATTACACTGTTGGAGTGAAAGAGCAATTGATTTTTCCTGAAATCTCTTTTGATAAAATAGATTCAATAAGAGGTATGGATATAACTATTGTCACTAGTGCAAAATCAGATCAAGAAGGTAAAGCTCTTTTGCAGGAGTTAGGAATGCCTTTTAGTAAGAATTAAATTAAAACTATGTCAAATCACGATCCTATTTCAGATATGCTTACTCGAATTAGAAATGCGAGTCAAAAAAGGCATACAACCACAACAATCCCAGGTTCAAAAATGTCCTTAAGTATCGCCAAAGTGCTTCAAAAAGAGGGATTCATTTCTGATATTAATGAGGAAGGTGAAGGTTACAAATCACAAATAATACTAGGCCTAAAATATAGTGGAAAAAATAAATTTCCTACGATCCGGTCTATGCAAAGAGTTAGTAAACCTGGTTTGAGAATATATAAAAATACTAGAGGTTTACCAAAAGTTCTTGGAGGGCTTGGAGTTGCTATTATATCAACTTCCAAAGGCGTTATGAGTGATCGCGATGCTAGGAAGCAAGGCATTGGCGGCGAAGTCCTCTGTTATGTTTATTAAGGAGAATTAATCATGTCAAGAATCGGAAAAACACCAGTACTTATTCCAGAGAAAGTTACAGTTGATTTTGATGGATTAACAGTTACAGTAAAGGGCCCAAAGGGTGAATTAAAACGTCTCATGCCTGAAGGAGTTAGTTTTGATAAGAAAGATAATACTGTTGTAGTAAGTCCTACTTCAACCAAAATATATTCAAGGCAGAGACATGGTTTATGCAGAGCGTTAATTGCAAATATGGTTGAAGGGGTTACTCAGGGTTTTTCAAAGAAACTTGAAATTGTTGGCGTTGGATCAAGAGCACAAGTAAAAGGTAAAAATCTAGTTGTAAGTGCAGGATATAGTCATCCTGTAGAAATGATCCCCCCTGATGGTATAACATACAAAGTTGAGAGTAATACAAACGTTACCGTATCTGGAATTGATAAGGAAATTGTTGGCAATGAAGCAGCAAAAATCAGATCAATTAGACCTCCAGAGCCATATAAAGGAAAAGGAATTAAATACCATGATGAGAGAATTCTCAGAAAAGCTGGTAAATCTGGCAAAAAATAATTCCAATTAAAAAAAAATGACCAAACTTTCCAGGAAATTACAAACCCAAAAAAGACATAGAAGATTAAGGAGATTCTTAATCGGAGATGCAACGCGTCCAAGATTGTCTGTTTTTCGCTCTAATAACCATATTTATGCCCAGGTTATAGATGATAGTGCCCAAACTACTATTTGCTCAGCTTCAACGGTTGATAAGGAATTAAGAGAAAAATCTGAGAAATTACCTTCTGATTGCAATTCTTCTTCCATTGTTGGAAAATTATTAGCAGAGAGAGCAATGAAAAAAGGGATTAAGCAAGTAATATTTGACCGTGGAGGTAATTTATATCACGGCAGAGTAAAGGCACTTGCAGACTCTGCTCGTGAAGCTGGCCTAGAATTCTAACTCTTAATTTTTTACTATGACTGATTCTCCAACAAAACAAGAAATTCAATCCAAGAACGATAACGTTCCTGGAGCTATGCCCGTAGAACAAAAAAAGAATAATCGTAATGATCGAAAAAGAAATAGAAGAGGTGATTCAAAAAATCTAGAGAGAGATTCTGATTGGCAAGAAAGAGTTGTGCAAATTCGTCGCGTTTCTAAGACTGTTAAGGGTGGGAAAAAAATGAGTTTTAGAGCAATTGTTGTTGTAGGTAATGAGAAAGGTCAAGTTGGAGTTGGAGTTGGTAAGGCAGGGGATGTAATTGGTGCAGTTAGAAAAGGAGTTTCAGATGGTAAAAAGAATCTTGTTAGGGTTCCCTTAACCCCAAATAATTCAATACCGACTTTATCTAAAGGTAGAGATGGTGCTGCTAATGTACTAATTAGACCAGCTGCACCAGGTACAGGTGTAATTGCTGGTGGTTCAATAAGAACAGTTTTGGAATTAGCCGGCATAAAAAATGTCTTAGCAAAAAGATTGGGTAGTAAAACACCTTTGAATAATGCAAGAGCTGCTATGGTAGCTCTTTCTCAATTAAGAACACACAAATCTGCCTCAAGGGAAAGAGGCATTTCACTTGAACAGCTCTATTCTTGAAAATTATGACTTCAACATTAAATACACTTAAATCAAACTCTGGCTCGAGAAAGAAAAAATTAAGAAAAGGTAGAGGTATTGCAGCCGGTCAGGGTGCATCATGTGGTTTTGGAATGAGAGGACAAAAGTCACGTTCTGGAAGACCCACACGTCCAGGTTTTGAAGGTGGCCAAATGCCTCTATACAGAAGAGTTCCAAAATTAAAGCACTTTGAAATAATTAATCAAAAGAACTTTTCCATAATTAATTTAGAAAAATTAAATGATTTTAAAGACAACGATACTGTTAACCTAGACTCACTAGTTAAAAAAGGATTAATCTTCAAGCCAAAATTTCCTTTAAAAATCCTTGGTAACGGAAAACTTAATGTAAAGTTAAAAGTTCAAGCTCATGCATTTACAAAAGTTGCAAAACAAAAAATTGAGGACGCAGGTGGATCTTGCGAGCTTTTAAATAATAAATAATAAATTTACTAAAAATTTATGTAAGCTTCAAAATGTTTGTCAACAAAAGTAGAAATCCTAGCGCTTCTGAAATACTTTCCCAATTATTTTTAAATAAAGAGCTTAGGAGTAGAGTTTTAACTACTTTAGGTCTTCTCCTTTTAGTAAGACTTGGTATATACATCCCTATGCCTGGTATTGATAGGGTTGCTTTTAAAAGTTTTATAGATCAAGGGGGGCAATTAATAGGTTTTTTAGATATTTTTACTGGAGGAGGAATTTCAACTTTAGGAATATTCGCATTAGGCATACTTCCCTTTATCAACGCATCAATTATTATTCAACTTCTCACAGCTTCGTTACCTGTGCTTGAAGATCTACAAAAAAATGAAGGAGAAGCAGGAAGAAGAAAAATTGCTCAGATAACTAGATATGTCTCATTAGGATGGGGTTTTTTGCAGAGTATAATTTTTTCCTTAATTCTCAGACAATATGCTATTCAGGGGATAAGTGAAACTACGTTTGTCTTGCAGACCTCCATTGCCTTGGTTACTGGCTCAATGTTAGTAATGTGGTTTAGTGAAATTATTACGGAGAAAGGTATAGGTCAAGGAGCTTCACTGGTAATTTTTTTGAATATTGTTTCTACTTTACCTAAGGCTTTAAGTTCAACTATTGAAAAAGCTCAAACTGGCGATAGAGGAGATGTTTTAGGTATAGCAGTTTTACTTGGAGTATTTTTACTGACAATTGTTGGGATCATTTTTGTACAGGAGGGAGCAAGACGCATTCCTATTGTCAGTGCAAAAAGGCAGATAGGAAATTCAACACTACTTCCTACAAGGCAAAGTTATTTACCTTTGAAATTAAATGCAGGAGGAGTCATGCCTATCATATTTGCATCTGCTTTAATCTTTTTACCTATAACTATTGCAAATGTTACGGGCAATCCAGTCTTAATCAAGTTAGCCAGTAGTTTAAATCCAGGATCTTCTAATCCATGGCCATATGCTCTTACATTCTTCTCCTTGATTTTGGGCTTCTCTTATTTTTATGCATCTCTTACTATCAATCCAGTTGATGTAGCTTCAAATTTGAAGAAAGGAGGAGTAGCGATACCAGGAGTTAGACCAGGAACTAATACAGCGAACTACCTATCAGGTATACAAAATAGGTTGACTTTATTGGGAGGATTATTTCTGGGTTCAGTAGCTATAATCCCAGCTGCAGTAGAAAGAGCTACAAATGTACAGACCTTTCAAGGCTTAGGAGCAACTTCATTACTTATTCTTGTGGGTGTTGCTATAGATACTGCTAAGCAAATTCAAACTTATGTTATTTCACAAAGGTATGAGGGACTAATTAATAATTAATGAAGAAACATTTACTATTCTTAGGAGCTCCAGGAGCAGGGAAAGGGACTCAAGCAGAATTGCTAAGTCAAACTAATTCTTACTTACACCTTTCTACTGGTGAATTACTAAGAAAAGAAATTGAAATGAATACTACTCTTGGTATTCAGGTAAAGGATATTATGAATCGAGGGGAACTTGTCAGTGATGAACTTGTATTAAAGATAGTCAGACAAAATTTAGTCATGGATAATAATGGTTGGATTCTAGATGGTTACCCAAGAAATTTGTCTCAAGCAAATTCATTGAATGAAGTCTTGAATGAAATAAATCAACCTTTGGAATTAGTTCTTTATTTAGATATTCCAGAGGAAGTACTAATCAAGCGTTTGCTTTTAAGAGGAAGAAAAGATGATACTGAAAAGACAATTAGAACAAGAGTTGATATTTATAAAAAAACTACAGAACCATTAATTCAATACTTTAAAGATCTCTCATTGTTAGAATATATTGATGCTGATAGAGATTTAAAAACCATTTCCTCTGATATCAAACAAAAAATGGCTTGATGATGATGTAGAATATAATATTAACGTTTTATTTGTTAAACCCCTATGAAGGTTAGATCTTCAGTCAAAAAAATTAGTCCTGACGATCAGATCGTGAGGAGAAGAGGTAAAATCTTTGTTATTAACAAGAAAAGACCTCGCAATAAACAGCGTCAGGGTTAAACTTCAACCCTTAAATTCAAACTTTTACTTATTCAAAAAACGTGGCCAGGATTGCAGGAATTGACATACCTCGCGAAAAGCGAGTTGAAATTGCACTTACATATGTCTATGGAATTGGTTTAACGAGATCAAAGCTAATTCTTGCTAATACGGGTGTAAACCCTGATACTCGTGTCAAAGATCTTTCAGATTCTGATGTTCAAAAGCTCAGAGGTGCTACAGAAGAATTCACTTTAGAAGGGGATTTGAGAAGAAAAGAGGGAATGGCTTTAAAACGTCTACAAGATATAGGATGTGTAAGAGGAAGAAGACATAGAATGAGTCTTCCAGTAAGAGGTCAAAGAACTAGGACCAATGCAAGAACAAGACGGGGTTCGAGGAAAACAGTTGCTGGAAGAAAAAAATAATTAACTAAATCTATTTACAAATTGAAGTATTTAATTTAAACATCATGGCAGCTACAGTAAAAAAAACAGGTTCCAAGAAATCCAAACGTAATGTACCTAATGGAGTGGTGCATATTCAAAGCACATTTAATAATACTATCGTCTCAATTGCTGACACTTCTGGACATGTAATTTCTTGGTCTTCTGCTGGCGCAAGTGGATTTAAAGGCGCTAGGAAAGGTACTCCATTTGCCGCTCAAACAGCTGCTGAAGCTGCAGCTAGAAGGGCACTTGATCAAGGCATGAGACAAATAGAAGTATTAGTTAGAGGCCCTGGCGCAGGTAGGGAAACGGCCATAAGAGCTTTACAAGTGGCCGGATTAGAAATAACTCTAATAAGAGATGTAACTCCATTACCTCATAATGGATGTAGAAGACCTAAACGAAGACGCGTTTAGGTATTAATCTTTCTCACAACCCCCCCAAAAAAAACTTTAACCTCATTATTTTCCGTGTTGCAATACCAGATTGACAGAATCGATCATCAAATAGCAGATGATCGCTCCCAAACAGGAACTTTTTTAATTGGCCCTTTAGAGAGGGGACAAGCCACAACTTTGGGTAATTCCCTTAGAAGAGTCCTTATGGGAGGACTTGAAGGGAGTGCAGTGACTGCAGTAAGAATAGCAGGAATTAATCATGAATATGCCACTATTCCTGGAGTTAGAGAAGATGTCTTAGATATTCTTCTAAATTGCAAGCAACTATCAATAAATAGTTCTAATCCAGAGCTCGAAATTGGCAGGTTAGTAGCGAGTGGTCCAATGGATGTAAAGGCGAATGATATTCAATTTTCCTCTCAAGTTGAAATTGTTGATGGAGAAAAACCGATTGCAACTATTCAAGAGGGCCATAACTTAGAGTTGGAAATTCATGTTGAAAGAGGTGTTGGATATAGACCCGTTGACCGTAAGAGTGAAGAGACAACTGCTATTGATTTACTTCAAATAGATGCTGTATTTATGCCAGTGAAGAGAGTTAATTTTACGATTGATGAAACTGCTGTATCAGAAGGAGGAACAGGAAGAGAAAGATTAACAATGGAAGTAGTAACAGATGGATCAACAAGCCCTGACGATGCTATTGCTGAAGCTGCAAATCAGTTAATAGAACTTTTTCAACCTCTCGCTACCGTAACAATGGTTGAGGAAATTCCTGAAGAACCTGAACCATCTCCTGAAGCTCAAATTCCCCTTGAGGAACTAAATTTGTCCGTTAGAGCATATAATTGTTTAAAAAGGGCTCAAGTTAACTCAGTTTCGGATTTAATGGGTTTCAGCTATGAAGATCTTCTTGAAATTAAAAACTTTGGCTCTAAATCTGCAGATGAAGTTATTGAGGCTCTTGAGCGCATCGGCATTTCTATTCCACAAAGCAGAACATCTGTTTAACCATTTTTAATATTATGAGACACCAACTTAGAATTCCATTATTAAGTAAACCTGCTGACCAGAGGAAAGCACTTCTAAGAGGTTTAACTACACAATTAATTAGGGAAGGTAGGGTAACGACAACAAAAACTCGAGCAAAAGCTTTAAGAAATGAAGCTGAAAGAATGATTTCTCTCGCCAAAGAGGGAAGTTTGGCTTCCAGGAGAAGGGCTATTGGATATATCTACGATAAGAAATTAGTTCATTCACTATTTGAAAAAGCAAAGGAAAGATATGGAGATAGAAATGGTGGTTATACACGCATAGTCAGAACCGTATCTAGAAAAGGTGATAACGCTCAGATGGCCATAATCGAGCTTGTTTAAGCTAGTTATTATAGGGTCTTTTTAGTAGAAAATAACTTTTGAAAAGGGTAGCTTTACTAGTCCAATATGATGGATCGCATTATTCAGGTTGGCAAAAACAAAAAAATGCAACTACAGTCCAAGAAATTCTAGACAGAGCTCTTTTAAAGATTACAAATCATACAGTAAAGACTTTTGCGGCAGGAAGAACTGATGCTGGGGTGCATGCATCAGGGCAAGTAGTACATTTTGATACTGATTATGTAATACCAGGGAATAGTTATTCTGATGTTTTAAATGGTCTTTTGCCCTCTACAATTAGAATCTTGGAATCAGTCGAAGTTAAAGATAGTTGGCATGCATGCTATTCAGCAATATATAGACATTATCGATATGTCATTAATAACAGTAAATTTCCTAACTTGTTTATCAATAATTGGTCATGGCATAGATATCAAAAATCATTAGATGAAGTTTTAATGTTTAATGCATCTAAAAAAATGGAGGGAGAACACGATTTTTTTGCTTTTCAAAAAAGTGGAAGTAACAGAAATAACTCTATTACAAAAATAAAAAATATAGATATTAAAAGAGTAGAAGATTTGATCTTAATTGATATTAAAGCTACTGGTTTTCTATATGGAATGGTCCGATTAATTGTTGGTCAACTAGTTTTAGTTGGAGAAAAAAAAATATCCCCAGAAATTTTTACAGATAGATGGGTTAACAAAAAGAAAAATGATGTTAAAGAATCTGCTCCAGCTAAGGGGTTATGTTTTGTAAATGCTGTTTATGAAGAAAATGTTTTTAAAAAGATTAATAACAATGATTTTTTTCCTTTATTTTTAATTAAGGGTTTTTCTTAAGTAAAATTAATTAAACAGATTTTTTTGTGTAAATCATTCAAAACTGTTGTTTAATATTCCTGCAATAGGGTAGAATTTAATACTAACTTTAAATTTATTTGCATAGATTTGGTAAATGAATAAAACTATTACTCCATCTTTAGAAACCATTGAAAGAAATTGGTTTTTAGTTGACGCAAAAGATAAGACACTTGGGAGACTTGCTACAGAAATCGCAACTGTTTTAAGAGGTAAGAATAAACCAACATTTACACCTCATCTAGATACTGGAGATTTTGTCATTGTAGTTAATGCTGAAAAAGTTGAGGTCACAGGTAAAAAAGCATCACAAAAGTTGTATAGAAGACATTCTGGAAGACCCGGAGGAATGAAAATTGAAAAATTTGAGTCTCTACAAGAAAGAATTCCTGAAAGAATCATCGAGCAAGCTGTTAAGGGTATGCTGCCACATAACTCTTTAGGAAGACAGCAATTTAAAAAACTAAAAGTTTATAAAGGTGCTGATCATCCTCATGCTGCTCAGAATCCTGTATTATTAAATAGTTAATTTATCAAAATGAATAGTCAAATAAAAAACAAAGCTGTGTATTGGGGAACTGGAAGAAGAAAAACTTCAGTAGCTAGAGTACGCTTGATTCCGGGAAATGGACTAATAAAAATTAATGGTCGTTCTGGAGATGATTACTTAAACTTTAACCCTCTTCACTTAAATTCAATAAAAGCACCTTTGCAAACATTAGGCCTTGAAAATTCTTATGATATTCTTGTAAATGTATTTGGTGGTGGATTGACAGGTCAAGCAGATGCTATCAAGCAAGGAGCAGCAAGAGCACTTTGCGAATTATCTCCTGACAATAGGAAACCATTAAAAAATGAAGGTCATCTCAGTAGAGATCCTAGAGCTAAGGAGAGAAGAAAATATGGTCTTAAAAAAGCAAGAAAAGCTCCTCAATTCTCCAAACGTTAAAGGAATTTAAATCATGCCAAAATCAGAAATACACCCAAAATGGTATCCAGATGCAAAAGTAATTTGTAATGGAGAAGTTGTAATGACAACTGGCTCAACGCAGCCTGAATTACATGTTGATGTATGGAGTGGTAATCATCCCTTCTTTACTGGAACTCAGAAGATTCTTGATACAGAAGGTAGGGTTGATAGGTTTATGAAAAAATATGGAATGGGTTCAGCTAATTCAGCCACATCAAAAGAGCAAAAAGAAGAAAAAGATTCTAAAAAATAGAATTTTCAAAAATTAAGCATAATTTCAATTGGAATACTCAACATTAATTGCAAGGTTGAAAACTGCTTCAGAAAGTTTTGAAAATTTGGAAGTGCAACTTGCAGATCCTGATATAGCTAATGATCCAAAAAAATTAGAATCAATAGCAAGAGAAAGGTCAAAATTGGAACCTTTGGTGATTGATTTTAATAAGTTGCTTGATACTGATAAAGAAATCGAAGATTCAAAAAATCTACTAAAAGAGAATAGAAATGATAAAGAAATGGAATCTTTGATAAACGAGGAGTTAATAACTCTAGAGGAATCTAAGAGTGAACTGATTCAAAAAACCACAATCGCCTTATTACCAAAAGACCCAAGAGATGAAAGAAGTGTAATGTTAGAAATCAGAGCCGGCGCTGGAGGTAATGAGGCTTGTATCTGGGCAGGTGATTTAGCAAGAATGTATGAAAGATATGGACAAAAAATTGGATGGTCTGTAAAACCTGTTAGTGCTTCCGAGTCAGATATGGGTGGATTTAAGGAGTTAGTTATCTCCGTAAAGGGAGATTCTGTATACAGTCAACTTAAATTCGAGGCTGGTGTACATAGAGTCCAAAGAGTTCCAGCTACTGAATCTCAAGGTAGAGTTCACACCTCTACTGCTACAGTGGCCGTTATGCCTGAAGCTGATCCTGTTGAGGTTAAAATTGATCCAACAGATCTAGAGGTTGGAACAGCAAGATCAGGAGGTGCAGGGGGACAAAATGTTAATAAGGTAGAGACAGCTATTGATCTTCTCCACAAGCCTACAGGAATAAGAGTTTTTTGTACTCAAGAAAGATCACAATTGCAAAATCGCGAACGAGCAATGGAAATTTTAAGAGCTAAATTGTATGAAATTCAATTAAAAGAAGCCAATGCAAAAGAGAGATCTCAAAGGCTTTCCCAAGTTGGAACAGGCGATAGAAGTGAAAAAATCAGAACTTACAATTTTAAAGATAATAGGACAACTGATCATAGATTAGGTTCCAATTTTTCTCTTGAGCCAATTCTTGCTGGTCAATTAGAAGAAGTGATTAATGCATGCATAGCGCAAGAACAAAAAAGAATGATGGAAGATTTTAATAAAGAAGTAAATTAAGATTTTTTTATTAGATTGCAACTCCTATTACGTATTTACTCCATTCTTTATGCCTGCCAGAGTCAATTTGTCTTGTAGCTTCAAAATTTAGATTACTTAGTGGACGATAAGGCTTACGTTTTAAGGGCATATTCGCCTCTTCGGGGGTTCGATTACCTTTTTGTACATTACATCTGAGACATGCTGTAGTAACATTTTCCCAGTTATCTGTTCCACCTCTGCTTCTCGGTAAAACATGATCTATTGATAGGTCACTACCCCTATAATTACAGTATTGGCAAGCATTATTATCTCTCATAAGAATATTTTTTCTTGTTAAAGAAACCTCTCTAAAAGGAACTTTGACGTAGTAACGAAGTCTAATAACTGTAGGCAATTTTTTCCCGCTATGTATTGAATATGTTTTATCTTCCTCTAAGCTTTCTGCTTTACCTTTAATCATCAAAATTACTGCTCTTCGCCAGGAAGTGATGTTTAAAGGTTCATAAGATGCATTTAAAACTAGAGTCTGGCCCATGCCAAAATACAATTTACATGTCATGCTAACTGTATATTTCTATAAGCGCATATATTTGTGCAAAGTTAATGCAAAATAGTCAAACAAATCACGTATTTAATTTTGACAAATTTCCAAATTTTGAAAAAGATATAGATCTAAAACAAAGAGCATGGATTGAAGTTAAAGGTAAAGCAATAGAAACAAACGTTAGACAGTTAAGATCAAAATTAAGTAAAAATTGTCAATTTATGGCAGTCGTTAAAGCTGATGGATATGGACATGATGCGAAATTAGTATCAGAGTATGCTATCAAAGGTGGAGCATCTCAATTAGGTGTTGCCACATTAAATGAAGGCATTAAGCTTCGTTCTTCTGGAGTTAAAAAACCAATACTTATCCTGGGAAATCTTTATTCGAAAAGGGATCTTATTATATGTTTTAAAAATGATCTTATGCCAACTATCAGTAGCATAAGAGATTGTTTAATTTGCAATAACATTGGTAAGCACTTTGGATTGCAATTCCCTTTACATCTTAAAGTTGATACGGGAATGTCAAGATTAGGATTTGAATACAATAAATTTGTTCAGCAATTTGAAAAAATAAAATCTTTTGACAATATTTCTATTGAGGGAATATATAGTCACTTATCATCTGCAGATGAACTCAACTCATTAGATCCAAAAAGTATTACACAATCACAAAGGCAGAAGTTTCAGGGATTATTAAAGCAAATTAATGTTGATAGAAATAAAAATATCAAGATTCATTTGGCTAATTCAGCGGGAATGCTTCTTGATAAAACTTTCCATTTTCATATGGTACGTGTTGGATTATCTATGTATGGATATAAACCTTTGTCAAAATTAAATAAAAATTTATTGCTTAAACCAGCTTTATCTTTAAAGGTCAAAGTAGCTTTTATAAGAACTATTGATAAAGGTGTTAGTGTGAGTTATGGAGGTAAATTTGTAAGTTATAGAAAAACTAAGTTAGCTGTGTTGAGTATTGGTTATGCAGATGGTGTACCAAGAAATCTTTCAGGCAAGATTAACGTTCTCTATAATAATAAATTTTATCCTCAAGTTGGATCTATAACTATGGACCAAATGATGGTAGACATAACAGATTCTAATGAAATTAAAGTTGGCAATACCATGGTATTACTAGGATCTGATGGAGATAAAACAATTTCTCCTCTTGAATGGGCAAGAAAATCTAATACTATCCCTTGGGAAATTCTTTGTTCTTTTAAAAATAGATTACCGAAAGTTCAAGTAGATTAGACATTTCGATTAAATAAAAAATTTTGAATGTTTGCATAAAAATTGATAATGTATAAGAACTGGAGAGGTGGCTGAGTGGTTGAAAGCGGCTCCCTGCTAAGGAGTTACAGGAGGTAACTTTTGTCGAGGGTTCGAATCCCTCCCTCTCCGTGATTTATTTAAAAAATTTTTAACTAATATTTGTTTTAAAACAAGTCAAGATTAATATCTTTAAGGTCATAAATAGAATTTAAAATCAAGTCAGCGCCTGCATCTCTAAGTTTTGTTTCGTAAGAATTACGTTCTTTTAATCGAGAATTTAAATGTAAATGAGGGGGAGCTATTCCTATACTTATGAATTTCTGAGATGGTATTTCCTTTCTAGCGTTTATAACTGTATTTATATCTGCAATAGTATCCCCTACATATGCGATGGGAATATTTGATTCGCCAAGTTCATCTCCAATAAGCTTTTTTGATAAGTTAATAAAACCTTTAGGATCAGGCTTGTCAGGGGCATCTCCCATAGATATTAATGGTGGTGATTTAAGTCCAAGTCTTTTTTCTAAAACAAATTTTGCAGAAGCAGACTCTGCACCACTAACAAAACCCCAGATTATTCCATTACCTTGGATTAAATCAAAAAACTTTTTATCAACTAATAACTCCTCATTTGTTATGTAACCAGACCAGTATTGACTATCTTTATTCGGATCTCCACCAAAGTAAAACTCTTCAAAACATTTTACTATCTCCTCTCTTGGAGGAATTTTAAGGTTTAAGTTATCTTTTTTTATACATCTTTTAATAAGTTCTAAACTTAAATCCCAGTCATTATTCCAGATCCCTTCATTTTTTGCATTATCAATATCTATATAACTTGGCTCCCATCCGGAAAATTTGTAAACTGTTTTTTTTAATGAAAGTCTGTAACTATTTTCTACGCTGCGGATTACTCCATCAATGTCAAACAAAATTAAACCAATATTTTTCAATTAATTTTCTTCCATCATTATTATAAAAGATTAGTATTCTTATAAAAAAAAAGCAAAGATAAACATTCTATTGATAAAATTATGGATTATCTAAAATTAATCTTGTAAATATCCTCTGGGAGTGAGAAATATTTCGTCAACTAAGGTTGTTTGAGAATTGCCAATAATAATGATTGATAACATATCAATTTCTTTAAAAGGAATGGTGTTTAAAGTAAAAAATTTTTTAGTTTGATTTTCTCTACCTACTTGTCTAGCTATTAAAACTGGAGTATCACCATGCCTAGATTCTAAACATATATCTATTACACTTTTTAGCTGCCAATTTCTTTCAATGGATTGAGGATTAAATAAAGCTATTACAAAGTCACCTACAAGAGCTCCTTCAATTCTTTTTTCTATTAAAGACCATGGAGTTAATTTATCGCTTAAGCTTACCGAACAGAAGTCATTCATTAGTGGTGCTCCACTAATTGCAGCAGCTAGTTGAACACTACTTATACCTGGATGTACTTCAAAGTAAGGTCTATATTCTTTTTTGATTTTTTGAAGTAATTCTAAAAGTAAACCTGCCATTCCATAAAATCCTGATTCACCTGAAGAAATTAAAGCCACTTTTATTCCTCCTTCAGCTAGTTTAATTGCTTTACTGCATCTCTCTTTTTCTTCAGTAAGTTTACTTTCAATTAAAACCTGATCATTCCTTTTTAAGGGTTTTATTAAATCTAGATACATTTTGTATCCGATCCAAACAGTACACCTTGAAAGTGCTTTTCTCGCATTATTGGTTAAGAAGGAGATATCACCAGGCCCACTTCCAATAATATGGATTTCGCCATGGGTTGGATTATATTGATTTTTTGATTCTGCTAAAGCGATAGTAACTGCACCAGATTGATTTTTAAAAATTCTTTTTTCTTCTAATAAGTTTGATTCTTCTCCTGCTGCGAGTAAGCAAGAGGCTTCTGCTACGGAAGGCGTGCCAATTTCATTTTGCACAACATTTGATGGATTTGGAACATTTATTTTTGAAAGATCTTCTTTACAAAAAAACTTTATAGGCAAGTTTTTTTCTTTAGCGAGTTCTAAAATTCCCTTCTCGTTTTTTTTAATATCAATAGTTGCAAATCCCGCAATAGATTGCTGTGATAAATTTCTTGACTCAAAAAAATTATTTAAAGAATTTGTTATTAATTCTTTGCTTGTATTTCTTTCACATCCAATACCAACCCATAATACGGGCGGGTGCCAAGTTGTTTCATGATTTGCGAATATACTCACATAAAATGTTGAATCTGGTTTTTCTATTTCTTTTTTATCAATTTGATTAATAATCTCAGCTGATTCTGAAGTTTTCCATAAGTTATTACCAGATGATTGTTTGCAAAATATTTCTTCGTTCTTAGCTTGTTTAATTACTAGTTTTGACCAATCTTTTATATTGCCAGATCTTTTCCAACACCATTGATTTCCAAATGCATCAAGATTTAAGAGGCTTTGATCATTAGAATTATTAGTTTCTATAATTTCGCCACCAAGTAAATTAGCAATTTGACATGCAATATTTTGAGTATTTGACTGATGTAAGCCAATTAAAGGAACTATCTTGGAACATTTGTTATCTATAACTATTACTCCTGGATCTTGATCTTTAGAGGTTAAAAATGAATTTATTATGCGTATTGATGCAGCAATTGAGCCTATAAAAATTACTAAATCTATCTCTGGCCATTTTTTTAGTAAGATTTCTCTTGGTTTGTGTACTTGAATAAGTTCATTTTGCTTCCCATCCTCTTTTGAAGAACCTGCAATATATATGTCTTTGACAAATTCGGTTTTTTTAAGCCTTTTTAAAATTTCTTTTGAATTATTAGATAGACCTATCGCAATGCCTTTCAAATTAGAAACTATTGATAGTAACTTTGAAATTATATCCTGTCGCTGGATTTAAAAAATTTTCTTTGAAATATAAAAAAAAATTTAAGAAATTTATATAAATTTTGAGTAAAAATACCCATAATTTAGTCATAGACAATAATTTAACAAAATATTCATATAGTAACAATCATTAGAACATTTGTTACGTTAATGCATAACGAAAGAATCTTTGCCTTATTATTTTTGAAACGAATATCAAAAGTTCCGAAGGATTCGTTTTCTTGAACATTATCATTAAAAATAAGTTCAAGATCCGATCAATCGGCTTTAATGTCAATTATTTTCGAGGTGCTAGATGACCATCAGCCCACCAGAAAGTGGAGAAAAAAACAAAAAAGTTTTGGAAGATCCTGTCAAGGCCGATCCAAGACCTATTGATTTTGCCAAATTAGATAAGCCAGGTTTCTGGTCAAGTAAATTATCTAAAGGTCCAAAAACTACAACTTGGATTTGGAATTTGCATGCTGATGCACATGATTTCGATGTGCATACAGGCGATGCTGAAGAAGCAACAAGAAAAATCTTTTCAGCTCATTTTGGACATCTTGCAGTCATTTTTATATGGATGAGTGCTGCATTTTTCCATGGAGCAAGATTTTCTAATTACTCAGGTTGGTTAGCTGACCCAACTCATGTCAAACCAGGAGCACAGCAAGTATGGGCAATCGTTGGTCAAGAAATGCTTAATGCTGACCTTGGTGCTAACTACAACGGCATTCAAATTAGTTCAGGAATATTCCACATGTGGCGAGCATGGGGAATCACTAATGAGAGTGAACTTATGGCTTTAGCAATAGGTGCTGTAGTAATGGCTGCACTTATGCTTCATGCTGGAATTTTTCATTATCACAAAGCTGCTCCAAAAATGGAATGGTTCCAAGATATTGAGTCTATGCTTAACCACCATATAGCTGGTTTAGTCGGACTGGGATCTTTAGCATGGGCTGGCCATTGTATTCATATAGGAGCTCCTACCGCAGCTCTCTTAGATGCAATTGATGCAGGTTCTCCCTTAGTAATTAATGGAAAAGAAATAGCTTCTATTGCAGATATGCCTATGCCGCATCAACTCTGCGATCCACAAATTATCGGTCAGATATTTCCTGGATTAGCAAGTGGTACAGGGAATTTCTTCAGTTTAAATTGGTTAGCTTTTTCAGACTTCCTTACTTTCAAAGGTGGGCTTAACCCTGTGACAGGAAGCTTGTGGATGACTGATGTTTCACATCATCATTTAGCTTTTGGTGTAATAGCAATAATCGGTGGTCATATGTATAGAACCAATTACGGTATTGGTCATAGTATGAAAGAAATATTAGATTCACAACAAGGAGACCCAATATTATTCCCTGCGCCTAAAGGTCATCAAGGACTTTTTGAGTTCATGGCAGAAAGTAGACATGCTCAGCTATCAGTAAACCTAGCGATGCTTGGATCAATAAGCATACTTGTATCTCATCATATGTATGCGATGCCTCCATATCCCTATATAGCTACTGACTACATGACAGTTCTTGGATTATTTACCCATCACATGTGGATAGGTGGATTATTCATAGTAGGAGCAGGAGCGCATGCTGGAATTGCAATGGTTAGAGATTATGATCCAGCAAAACATATTGATAATGTATTAGACAGAATTCTTAAGGCAAGAGATGCTTTAATCAGTCACTTGAACTGGGTATGTATGTGGTTAGGATTCCATAGTTTTGGACTCTATATTCATAACGATACTATGAGAGCTTTGGGTAGACCCCAAGATATGTTTAGTGATTCTGCAATACAACTTCAGCCAATCTTTGCTCAATGGGTACAGAGTATTCAAGCATCTGCTGTTGGAACTTCTCTTTTAGCAGGTACTGCAGAAGCTTTACCTCATAAAGCTTTAAGTGAAGTTTTTAATGGAAGTTTAGTAGAAGTTGGTGGAAAGGTAGCTATAGCTCCTATTCCATTAGGTACAGCTGACTTAATGATTCATCACATTCATGCTTTCCAAATCCATGTAACTGTTTTGATACTTCTCAAAGGGGTACTTTATGCAAGAAGTTCAAGGTTGATCCCTGATAAAGCTTCTTTAGGATTTAGATTCCCTTGTGATGGTCCTGGAAGAGGTGGTACATGTCAAGTTTCTTCATGGGATCACGTTTTCTTGGCTCTCTTCTGGATGTATAACTGTTTATCAATAGTTATTTTCCACTTCTCTTGGAAAATGCAGAGTGATGTTTGGGGACTCACTGGTGGTAATTTCGCACAAAGTTCAATTACTATAAATGGTTGGTTAAGAGATTTCCTCTGGGCTCAAGCTTCTCAAGTATTAACAAGCTATGGTCAATCAATAAGCATGTATGGTTTGATGTTCTTAGGTGCACACTTCATTTGGGCATTTAGTTTGATGTTCCTCTTCAGTGGAAGAGGATATTGGCAGGAATTGTTCGAATCAATCGTTTGGGCACACAACAAACTTAAAGTTGCTCCAACTATTCAACCTAGAGCTCTTTCTATCACTCAAGGACGAGCAGTAGGTGTAACACACTTCCTTGTTGGTGGTATAGCCACCACATGGGCTTTCTTCCACGCTCGCCTTTTCGGGCTGGGCTAACTACCTGAACTTAACCTTTTTTAATTCAATGGCAACAAAATTTCCATCATTTAACCAGGGTCTAGCTCAGGACCCTACAACCCGAAGAATATGGTACGGAATAGCTACCGCTCATGACTTTGAAAGTCATGATGGTATGACCGAAGAAAAGCTTTATCAAAAACTTTTCTCTACACATTTTGGACATCTAGCAATAATCGCCCTTTGGGTAGCTGGTAACTTATTCCATATTGCTTGGCAGGGTAACTTCGAGCAATTTGTCCTAGATCCAACTCATGTCCGTCCTATCGCTCATGCTATTTGGGATCCTCATTTTGGATCTGGCATTACGGAAGCAATGACACAGGCGGGAGCTAGTGGTCCAGTTAATATTGCTTACTCAGGTCTTTACCATTGGTGGTACACAATTGGAATGAGAACTAATGAGCAACTCTTCCAAGCTTCAATATTCATGAGCATTCTGGCTTGTTGGACTTTATTTGCAGGTTGGTTACATTTACAGCCAAAATTCAGACCTTCTCTAGCTTGGTTTAAAAATGCAGAGTCAAGATTAAATCATCATTTAGCCGTTTTATTTGGTTTTAGTAGTATCGCTTGGACAGGCCATTTGGTTCATGTTGCAATACCTGAATCAAGAGGACAACATGTAGGCTGGGATAACTGGTTAACAGTACTTCCACACCCTGCAGGATTAGCTCCTTTCTTTACTTTAAATTGGGGAGCATATGCACAAAATCCCGATTCTTTAGACCAAGTATTTGGAACAGCTGAAGGAGCTGGAACAGCAATCTTTACTTTCTTAGGAGGTCTTCATCCTCAAAGTGAAGCATTATGGCTTACTGATATTGCTCATCACCATATTGCAATTGGAACAGTCTTTGTAATTGCTGGCCATATGTATAGAAATACTTTTGGCATAGGGCATAGCCTCAAAGAAATTACAGAAGCTCACAATACTAGACATCCAAATGATCCTCATAAAGGTAGTTTTGGAATTAATCATGATGGTATATACGAAACTGTAAATAACTCATTACATTTTCAACTCGGACTAGCACTAGCATCACTTGGAGTAGCAACTTCTCTTGTAGCTCAACATATGGGAGCACTTCCTTCTTATGCTTTTATTGCTAGGGACTACACTACACAATCTGCTTTATATAGTCATCATCAGTACATAGCAATGTTCTTGATGGTAGGTGCTTTTGCACATGGAGCTATCTTCTTTGTGAGAGATTATGATCCTGAATTAAATAAAGATAATGTGTTAGCGAGAGTTCTTGGAACCAAGGAAGCTTTAATAAGTCACCTTAGTTGGGTAACAATGTTGCTTGGATTCCATACTCTTGGAATATATGTCCATAACGATGTTGTTGTAGCTTTTGGTAATCCTGAAAAGCAAATTCTTATTGAGCCAGTATTTGCTCAATTTGTTCAGGCAGCTCAAGGTAAGATGATGTACGGCTTCAACGCTCTACTATCTGATCCTACAAGTTCAGCAAGTATTGCTGCTAATTCATTACCGGGTAATCATTATTGGATGGATCTTATTAATAGACAAGATGCATTAAGTGCATTCTTACCTATAGGTCCTGCAGATTTCTTAGTTCATCATGCTATAGCTTTAGGTCTTCATACAACTGCTTTAATCCTAATCAAAGGCGCACTTGATGCTAGAGGAACTAAATTAATTCCTGATAAGAAAGATTTAGGTTATGCATTCCCTTGTGATGGACCTGGACGAGGAGGTACTTGTGATAGTTCATCATGGGACGCTATGTACTTAGCAATGTTCTGGGCATTAAATTTACTAGCGTGGGTAACCTTCTACTGGCATTGGAAACATCTAGCAATATGGCAGGGTAATGTAGCACAATTTAATGAATCAGGAACTTATCTAATGGGTTGGTTCAGAGATTATCTCTGGTTAAACTCTGCTCAACTTATTAACGGATATAATCCATTTGGAGTCAACTCATTATCTCCTTGGGCTTGGATGTTCCTATTCGGTCACTTAGTTTGGGCTACTGGTTTCATGTTCCTAATATCATGGCGTGGTTACTGGCAAGAATTAATTGAAACACTAGTTTGGGCACATCAGCGTACTCCAATTGCTAACCTTGTTGGCTGGAGAGATAAGCCAGTAGCACTTTCAATTGTTCAAGCTAGATTAGTTGGATTAGCACATTTCACCATTGGTAACATTCTTACATTCGGTGCATTTGTAATCGCATCAACTTCAGGTAAGTTTGGTTAAAATCCTCCAAGACAATATAAATCACCACTTATGTGGTGATTTTTTTTGTTTAATTTTAATTTTCTAAATTAAGTTACAATTAAATGATTATTATCTAATAAATATGTCAGATATAAATCAACTAATTTCTATTGTTATACCTGTTTTCAACGAAAGCGAGAGTATTGGTTTTTTGTTGGACGAACTTATAAATGTAATGTCATCTCATAATTACAATTTCGAATTGATTGTTGTAAACGATGGTTCTACAGACAATACTCATCAAGTTCTAAAACAACTAACTCTTAAAATTAAAGAATTATGTGTAATTTCTCTCCGCAAAAATTATGGGCAAACTGCAGCAATGTCAGCTGGCTTTGATAATTCTACAGGCGACATCGTTATTACTTTGGATGGTGATCTACAAAATGACCCTAATGATATTCCTAAATTAATTTCAGAAATTAATAACGGCTATGACTTGATTTGTGGATGGAGGTTTGATAGGAAAGATAAATTACTTAATCGGAAGATACCATCAAAAATAGCCAATAAGTTAATAGCTCAAGTAACAGGTTTGAAGTTTCATGACTATGGATGCTCACTAAAAGCTTTTACAAAAGAAATAATAGATGATATTAAATTATACGGAGAACTTCACAGGTTTCTGCCAGTTTTAGCAAATATTGAAGGTGCAAGAATTAAGGAAATTAAAGTCAACCATAGAAGTCGGAAATATGGATCAAGTAAATATGGAATTAATAGAACTTTTAAGGTTTTAATGGATTTACTAACTGTTTGGTTTATGAATAAATTTTTGACAAGACCTATGTATGGATTTGGTTTCGCTGGGATTATAAGTATACTGATAAGCCTTTGTATGAGCTCTTATTTGATGGTTATAAAATTAATGGGAGAGGATATTGGTAATCGTCCAATGCTAATGTTTACATTAATATTAGGAATTGCTGGTGTCCAATTATTCAGCTTTGGATTATTAAGTGAACTTTTAATGAGGACATATCATGAAAGTCAAAGTCGACCAATTTATAGAATTAGATCAATAAGTAATACAAATAAAAATTGAATTTTCATTTGAATTTTCCGATTAAAAAAGCTGAAATTTCAACCACTTCAGGAGACATATCTCTTAAGCCTTGTCGTAAAATTGATAATGTTGATTTATCAGACAATTCTGCCGCAATTTCTAATGCTATTAATTTGTCCTCTGTATTTCCCTGAAAAAGACTAAACATTTTATTTCTTTGAGAATTTTTATAAAATAATGAGTACTTTTTTGTTTCGTGATTGTATAAAAAACTTTTTTTATTAGAAGAAAATTTATTATTATTTTTTATATTTTTTTTTAATTTAACAGAATGTAATTTGCCTTTGTTTATTAACTTTCTAAAGCTTCTTTTTTTTAAAATTAGAAGTAATATTACTATAAAAATAATAAATATAATTGTGAAAAAATTTAACATGTAAAAAGTTAATAATTTTTATATCATCCAGTAATAAAATTAACACTATTTCTCATATAAATACTAAAGTGTTTAAAGATGTTTAAAGAACTATGCCATCTGATTTACCAAGTCTCTTACCCTCAATTTTTGTTCCATTAATTGGTATAGCAATGCCTGCTGTTTTTATCGTATTAATTGGAAGATTTATTACAGCAACTGAATAAATTATTAAACACTAAACTATTAAAAAAATGAGCGACTTTCAAAAATCATTCTCAGAATCAACAAGTTCAATTAAGTTTGATGAGAAATACATAGATAATTCTGTACAACCAAATGATATTGGTGTTGCAGAACAATGGGCAGTAAAAACAGTTGCTGATCCATGTGTCGGTAATTTAGCTACCCCAGTTAATAGTGGCTATTTCACCAAAGCTTTTGTAAATAATTTGCCTTTTTATAGAGAAGGTATTTCTCCTAATTTTAGAGGCTTAGAAACTGGAGCAGCTTTTGGATATCTCCTATACGGTCCTTTCACTATGACTGGCCCACTAAGAAATTCTGAATTTGCTCTAACTGCTGGACTTCTTGCTGCTATTGGAGCTGTTCATATTTTGACAGCACTTTTAGTTCTTTATAATGCACCCGGTAAAGCACCTAATGTTCAACCTCCAGATGCGACTGTTAATAATCCGCCAAAGGACTTATTTACAAGAGCTGGTTGGGCTGATTTTACAAGTGGATTTTGGTTAGGAGGCTGTGGAGGAGCTGTTTTTGCTTGGCTACTTGTCGGGACATTACACTTAGATACCATAATGCCAATTATTAAAAATATTTGGACTGCTGGGTAATTCCTGAATAAAAGAATAAGTAATATTTAAAATTTAATTTTAAGTTAAAATTTGAACTCCACTAATTAACGTATTGTTCTGTCCCATCTATAATTTCTAACTACTCTTCCTGCCGAAATAAGCTTGGATCTATAATGCAATGAGATTTTATCATTAGACTGTTTTAGGGTATCTAATCCTATTCCATTTCTACCAAAATCTTTTCCAGAGCTATGGTAATACAAACCGTCTCCTTTGTAGATTCCAATGTGATCACATTTTTCTATATTTCCAAAAAATAAAAGATCGCCAGGTCTTAGAGCTGCATAAGACTCTTTGAAATAAAAAAGATGTTTACAAAAACTTTTTATTTGATAAGAGTCTCGAGGTATATGAATGTGATGCTTTAAAAAAGCAGTCTGAATTAAACCGGAACAATCAAAATTTGGTCCTAATGTGCCTCCCCAAAGGTATTCATTAGTTAACTTAGCTTGATCCTTGATCCATTTTAAAATTGAGGTAATTTTATCTTTTATAAGGAAGTGTTCATTTTTTAAACTCTCAGTTTTATTTAATTCATATTTTTCAATAATCAATCCATCTAAATTTATCCAACAGATGTAACCATCTTCATATAGTTGAACTAGTATCCTTGAAAATTTATGGTTGTTTTGATGAATATTTGGATAAATAAGCCTAAAAATTCTATTTTTAAATATTTCAGTAACTAATTTATTTTCTGTTTCATTTTGATATCCAGAAATATTAACTTTTAATTTCCACCAAATAGTTTTTGAAAAATTAGTTTGTTTAAATAGTGAGATAGGATTTTTATAACTTTCCATACAATGTCCTTTTACTATTTAAGTAAAGAGATGGGTCTAGCCCTAAATGATATTTTAGGGAGAGTATGTACTCATAATAAAGATTTTTCAAGAGAAGATATTGCTATAACTTGGATTAATTATAAAAGTGAAAATAACAGTGTATTTAAAGGTTTTGGAACTGGTATTAATAATAAGAAAATGGTTTACCCTGCCAGCATAGTCAAGTTGGTTTATGGCCTTGCTGCATTTTATTGGATTAAAAAAGGAAGTTTATTATTATCAGATGAACTTAATGATGCTGTAAGGAAAATGTTGTCTTTCTCAAGTAATAATGCAACAAGCTTCTTAATTGATTTACTTACAGGAACAACAAGTGGACCTTGTATTGAAGGGGAATTATGGGAAAATTGGAAATTTCAAAGAAGTATAATAAATGATTGGCTACATGATTTACATTGGGAGGAATTGAGTGGTATAAATTGCTGCCAGAAGACCTGGGATGATGGACCATATGGTCGCGAAAAAGAATTTTATGGGCACGATAATAAAAATAGAAACGCTATGAATTCTGATTCAGCTGCGAGGGTTTTGGAGGAAATTATGATTCATATTAATTATCAAAAAAATGACTTAAATTTACCAAGTTTTTTAAAAAGAAATTTAAATAAAGGTGTTCTTAAAAACGATTCTCTTAATCAAATAGATGGTTTTTTGGGTGAAGGATTACCAGAAAGCATTAATCTTTGGAGTAAAGCAGGCTTAATGTCTGAAGTTAGACATGATTCAGCTTGGTGGACTAATAATCAATCTTTACATACTTTATTAGTTGTTTTTTGTAATGGAGAAAAATATTCTAAAGATACTTCCTTTTTACCATTAATAGCCAAAGAAGTTTATGGATTTAATAAGAGTTATTATGTATAGGACTAAAGTAAATCGTCTGAGTAATTAGAATCTAATTCATTAGTATAGGCTTCATAAGGTAACATCATTACCTCTTCAACAACTAAATCATTCATTATCCATTCTCTATATTCTTCTAACAAACTTTTTCTATCTTCATTATCTAATTCATAAATACGTAATGCTGTATCTTTAAAATTTTCTTTAATTAAATTTTCAATTTCTTTCTTCCTCATTTTATGTTAATCCTCCTTCCAAAATAACTCTTCTGATTGTTGATAATGCAATTCCCGTTTGTGATCTGATTGATCGATATGAATATCCCTCATTACGTAATCTGATTACTAAAGATTCTTTTAAAGGACTTATTTTGGGTCTTCCTCCCAGATTTTTTCTAGATAATTTTCTGCGTAATAGTTGTTCTTTTTTTCTTTCATCAAAACTTTTCTCTTCTAAATCATCTAATTCATATAAAATCTGAAAAATTGAAGAATTTACTTTAGTTGATTCATTAGCCGCAAAAAAACCAGTCAAAGTTCGCAATTTAATATCCTTATTAATGAGTTTATTTATTGTTCTCAAACATTCTTTTTTATTTTTAAACGCTCGATCAAGCTCAGTTATTATTAATTCATCGCCTTTAGACAAGCAAGTTATAGCTTTATTGAGTTGGGGTTTGATTTCTTCATCTAAACTTATCAATTCAGAGAAAACTAAACTGCAACCCTTTTCCTTTAAAAATTTTATTTGTTCTTCTAAATATTCATATTCATTATTAGTAGCTCTAGCATAACCTATTGCTTTAGAGTTTTTATTTTTTTCAGAAAGTAAAATACGCTTTCTTTTAAATTTAAAAATCAATGTTTTATTACATATATTTTTTACTGTATCAATAAATATAAAAAAAAAACACTTTTTAGTACAAAAAATTGTTACTACATATGATATTTTACTAAAAATGTGCATAAAAATTTGTTCTTATATCTGTATTAAAAATAACGTTCTAAATACTGTTTTATATTTAGTTGATAGAACAAAAATATTTTATAAGTAGTAACTTGAATTAGGATTTTTAAATTATCGATGGACTAGTTAAATTCATTTATTTTTTGACCTCTATTGACTAGTCTTCATTTTTGAAATTATTAATAGTTAATTCAAAATGTTTTTAGTAAAATAGGAGTACAGGCTAGAAAAAATTAATTTGACTAATAATTCCAATAGTTTAATTTCAAAACCTGATTGGTTAAGAGTAAAAGCTCCGCAAGTTGAGAGAATTGGGAATATTGCAAATTTGTTAAATGATTTAAATCTCAATACTGTATGTCAAGAGGCAAGTTGTCCAAATATTGGTGAATGTTTTGCTAGTGGCACTGCCACTTTCCTTATAATGGGTCCTGGCTGTACTAGGGCATGTCCATATTGCGATATTGATTTTGATAGATCTAAAAGAGAATTAGATCCAACAGAACCATATCGTTTAGCCGAAGCTGTTTATAGAATGCAACTTAAACATGTTGTAATCACATCAGTTAATAGAGACGATCTTGAGGATGGTGGCGCATCTCAATTTTTTGAATGTGTTTATCAAGTAAGAGAAAAATCGCCTGAAACTACTATTGAGCTTTTAATACCTGATCTTTGTGGCAACTGGAAAGCACTTGAAAAAGTTCTTGATTCAAATCCAAATGTTTTAAACCATAATATTGAGACTGTGTCTTCTCTATATAAAAAAGTAAGACCTCAGGGTAAATATGAGAGAACTCTTGAGTTGCTTAAAAGGACCAGAGAATATTCTCCCAAAGTTTATACAAAATCAGGTTTTATGCTTGGTTTAGGGGAAAAAGATGAGGAGGTCTTAAGTCTTCTTAAGGATTTAAAAAGTAATTTCGTTGATATTGTTACTATTGGCCAATACTTATCTCCTGGCCCAAATCATTTACCTGTTCAAAGATTTGTGACTCCCTCAAAATTTAATTATTATAAAGTTTTCGGGGAAAAAGATTTGGACTTTATGCAAGTAGTTAGTTCTCCTTTAACTCGCAGCAGTTACCATGCTGAAGAAATTCAAAAACTTATGCAAATGTATCCAAGATAGTCATTTTTATTTATTTGAATCTATCCACTCATTTAATTTCCATTCAACTAGATCATTTTTAATCATTGGATCATTCTTAATGATTTTTAGTGCATTTTTATAATTATTCATCTCAAGAATGAGTAATCCGCCATCACCTGGCCTCTTTAACTCATCAACTAAAAAACCACTTTTTATATTAATTCCCTCTTTTGTTAATTTTTTTATCCAATCAATATGTTCGTTAATTATTTTTTGTTTTAAATCATGATTAATTAAGTATTCTTTTTTTATGATTTCAGTTTTTATAAAGAAAGGCATTTACATTCTCTTTATGTCAAGCATTTCTTCTTCGCTTGGGGGAGCTATTAATTTGAAAGTACTCTTGTAATATGACCAATTTTCAATTATTTTGGCGGCCTTTAAGCTATTTGTTTTTGCTCGATATTCTCTAATAATTCCCAATAAGATATCTTCCTGCTTTGATGAAGTTATTTTATGAATGCCAACTATTTCTTGGTTAACTTTATTACTTAAATCGTTGTTTTCATCGATTATAAAAGCTATTCCACCAGTCATGCCTGCACCAATGTTCCTTCCTGTGGAACCTAGAATAACTACTTTCCCACCAGTCATGTATTCACAACAATGATCACCTGCTCCTTCTGTTACCGCTGTAGCACCACTATTTCTAACTGCAAATCTTTCTCCTGATTTTCCTAATGCAAATAATTTCCCACCTGTTGCTCCATAAAGACATGTATTTCCTAAAATAACCTGTTCGGAGGAAGTTTTTTCTATTTTTGGTGGAATTATTGTGAGTATTCCTCCATTCATTCCTTTACAGACATAATCATTTGCTTCTCCGATTAATTGAACGTTCATTCCCTTCAATAAAAAGGCACCAAAGCTTTGTCCTGCATATCCTTTGAAATTTAAGTTGAGTTCGCCATTGAAGCCAGTGTTGCCATGAAGTTCTGCGATTTCGCCTGATATTTTCGCACAAACACTTCTATCTGTATTTTTTATCTGAATTTCTTTGGTTAATATTTCGTGATTTTTAATTGAATCTATAAATTCAGTATCAGACAAAAACTCGTCTTCTAATACAGAACCATTACTATGCGCAGTTTTTGAATGTTTTAACCATAATCTATCAGGGGTTGAGTGTTTATTTACTAAAGAAGAAAGATCAATATTAGAAGTTTTTGGAAGACTGATATTTCTTGCAGAAAGAAATTCTTGATTACCAATCAGTTCTTCCATGTTAGAAACGCCAATACTACTCATTATCTGTCTTACTTCTTCAGCAATATACAAGAAAAAATTGACAACATTTTCTGGAATACCTTTAAATCTTTTCCTTAATTCTTCTTTTTGAGTGGCAACTCCAACAGGACACTTATTTGTATGACAAACCCGAGCCATTATGCATCCTTCAGCAATCATCGCTACAGAACCAAAACCGTATTCTTCAGCACCTAGTAAAGCTGCAATAACTACGTCCCAGCCTGTTTTAAGACCTCCATCAGTTCTCAAAATTACTCTTTCGCGTAAGTTATTCTCTAAGAGAGATTTATGAACCTCAGCAACACCTAGTTCCCATGGTAAACCTGCATGTTTAATAGAACTCAGGGGTGAAGCGCCTGTACCTCCGTCATGGCCTGATATTTGAATTACATCTGCATTAGCTTTGCTTACTCCAGCAGCAATAGTGCCTATACCAATTTCAGAAACAAGCTTAACGCTTACTTTCGCTTTTGGATGAACTTGGTGTAAGTCGTGGATAAGTTGAGCTAAATCTTCAATTGAATAAATATCATGATGCGGGGGAGGAGATATTAAAGCTACTCCAGGTTTACTATTTCTTAATTTTGCGATGTAAGAATCAACTTTTGGACCAGGTAATTGTCCCCCCTCGCCTGGTTTTGCACCTTGAGCCATTTTAATTTCGAGTTGTTTACCACTTCTTAGATATTCAGGTGTAACCCCAAATCTTCCTGATGCTATTTGTTTAATAGCTGAGCATGCGGTGTCTCCATTCTCTAAGCCTTTAATAAATGGCAACGTCGCTGACTGAGTATTTTCATCGATATCATTTAAAACATTAAAACGAGCTGGATCTTCTCCCCCTTCTCCACTATTACTTTTCCCACCAATTCTATTCATTGCAACTGCTAAAACTTCATGCGCTTCTCTGGATAAAGCACCTAAACTCATTCCTCCTGTACAGAACCTTTTGCAAATTGATTCAACACTTTCAACTTCCTCTAATGGAATACTTTTTCTTGTTGAATTAATTGTTAGTAAATCTCTAAGAGATGTTGTTGGTCTATTACTAATAAGTTTTTTGTAAGTTTCAAAATGATCGTATCCTGGACCTTGTTTTACCGCTGAATGTAAAACTTTGGACATCTCTGGGTTATTGGAATGATATTCTCCATTATTTCTAAATTGTACAAATCCTAAAAATTCTAATTTCTTTAAATCGATCTCTGGATAAGCTTTCGTATGAATTGAAAGTGTTTCATTAGTTAATTCTTTTAATGTTATGCCAGCGATACGACTTGTTGTACCATCAAAAGCAATTTTAATTAAGTCAGATCCAAGGCCTACAGCTTCAAAAATTTGTGCGCCATGGTAACTAGATAAAAGTGAGATGCCTATTTTTGAGAGAATTTTTCTTAAACCGTCTTCTAAAGCTTTTTTAATATTTTCTTGAACATCAACTATTGATAATGGATTTATTTTTTTGCTATCAATGAGTTTTTGTGTTTTTGGATGTTTTAACCAGTGTCTACCTGCTTCGAAGGTCAACCAAGGGCAAACTGCACTTGCACCATACCCAATTAAACAAGCTAAGTGATGTGTGCTCCAACATTGGCCAGTCTCAATTATTAATGAAGCTTTTAGCCTGATTTCTTTTTTGAGAAGATAATGATGAATTGCTCCAACAGCAAGTAAAGGAGGTATAAAAGTCTTTTTAGGATTAATTCCCTTATCAGAAATAATAATTAAAGAGCAACCTTCTTTAATAGACAGCTCACTCTGTTTACAGATTACTTTTAATTGGTTCTCTAAGCCTTGAATACCTTCTTCTAAATCAAATAAACTTGAAATTGTCTGAGATTTAATTTTTGATTTTTTGATGGAAATGAGTTCTTCCTCATTAAGAATCGGACTTTTTATATGAATAAAGGGTTTAGCATCTTTAATTTCAAATGGTGTACATCTTTCTCCTAGATGCATCTCTAAACTCATTACAAGTTTTTCTCTAAGAGGGTCAATAGGAGGATTAGTAACTTGTGCAAATCTTTGCTTAAAGTAGTCGAATAAAATATGTGGCTTAGATGAAAGAACTGCTAATGGGATGTCGTCGCCCATGCAATAAGTAGGCTCTTTAGCTAATGAAGCCATTGAATCTAAAATAAGGTCATTATCTTCCGCTGAAAAACCGTATGCAGTTTGTTGTTGCAACAACTCAAGGTCTTTTAGTTTGCAGTCTTTAACCCATTCATTATTTTCAATT
>QCQM01000009.1 GCA_003212195.1 Prochlorococcus sp. AG-449-O05
TTCATCGCCTAATAGAAGATGGTACCCTCTACAAGAAAACGATATTCTACTTGGTGTCCTTCGGGTAGAAACTGATTTGAAAGGGGGGAATTGGCCAGTATCTCTTGATTCCAGATTAAAAGCTTTATCAATATCTTTAGCTAAATGTGTCTCTATCGAATTAGAACGTCAAAATAAAAATGAAGAAGTCAATTATTTAAAAAATCAGGTCAATGTCATAATTCATCAATTAAGGAATCCATTAGCTGCTATTAGAACATACGCAAAATTATTAATAAAAAGACTTGGTTCAGATGATGATTCTATAGAAATAGTCGAACGCATGATAATAGAGCAAAAACAAATTAATCAATATATGAATTCTTTTGCTCAATTAAATTCACCTATTCAACTTCCTCTGGAAATTGGAGAGGAAAGATTATTATTACCACCAAATTTAGATAATAAAAAGGTAATAACTGTTCAGAGTTTATTAAGGCCAATATTAGAAAGGGGTAAAGCCAATGCGGACTTAGAGAATAGAGATTGGACTGAACCGTCTCTTTGGCCAGATTGGACTATTTCGCCATTAAAGGCAAAATATGCTGTAATTGCTGAAATTGTGGCAAATCTATTAGAAAATGCGTTTAAATATGCCCAAAAAGATGCTGAAATTGGGCTCGCAATTACGAGTAATGGACTATGTATATTTGATGATGGTAAAAAAATAACCAAAAATGAAAACGAGAAAATTTTTGAAAAAGGTTTTAGAGGAACTGCTGCTAAAAAGAAGGACGGCACTGGTGTGGGACTTTTTTTGGCGAGGAAATTAGCAAAACAAATTGGAGGAGATTTGAGATTGCTGGAAAATAACTCGGTAGATAATACTGATAAATCAAAAAATCTTAAGAAGAAAAATATTTTTTATTTAGAACTACCTATAAAAGAATTGCATGCATAAATAACATTGCAGTTTCAACTAGAACAACACTTGCCCCGCAGGCATCTCCGTTAAAGCCTCCAATTTTATTACCCAGTATGTTTGGGATACAATAGCTTAGAAAAATACCAATCAAAATAAGAATTAAATATTTAATTAATATTGCTTGGGATGTAATTGAAACAAATTGGTATGCAATGAAAATTAAAAGAAAAATAATGGAGATCAAAGATTCTTTTTTAAATCCATTCCAAAACTTTTTGTGACTAACAGATTTTTTCTTATAACTCATATATTTAAACTTTTCTATAAAAAATAAATTTGAAAATCTTCCCCAAAATAAGCATATAGGTAAAACAAAAATTACTAGGTTTTGAATTTTCAGTATGCAAGCAATTTGAATTAAAGTTATAAAAACTAAAGCTTGAACGCCAAAAGAACCAACTTTACTGTCTTTCATGGCTTTTAAACGTTTCTTTTTACCCGCAAAAATACCATCGAAAGTATCCATTAAACCATCAATATGTAGACCACCTGTAATTAAATATCCTGAAGCCAAACAAATTAATGCAGATGCATAAATTGACCAAGCGTTTGTTCTTAAAAAAAGAAAAATATAACTCTGTATTGTTCCAATCAAAAATCCTAAAGGCGGGGCAAATTGTGCAATATTTTTAAATTCGGGATTAATTAAAGGTATTTTTGGAAATGTCGTATAGAAAATCCAAGATCCTGCCAAATTTTTTAATAAATATTTTTTGATGAGTTAAAAATAGATTCAATATTAAATAATAGGGTAGATTAATAAAAAAGAATCAAAAAATTTTATAAATTATCGTGTTTGAATTTGAAATTACATCGAATTGCAGTAATTCAGCGGCAAGAACTGGCATATTTCATACACCAAATGGTCAGGTAAACACACCAAAATTTATGCCTGTGGGTACTTTGGCAACGGTTAAGGGGATTTCATCTAAGCAGTTAACTTCTACAGGATCAGAAATGATTCTTTCAAATACCTTTCATCTTCATTTACAACCTGGAGAAAAACTAGTTAAAGAATCTGGTGGAATACATAAGTTCATGAATTGGCCCAAGCCTATTCTTACAGATTCAGGAGGATATCAAGTTTTTAGTTTGGCCAAATTAAATAATATTTCTGATAAAGGAGTGGAATTTAAAAATCCAAGAGATGGTAGTCATGTATTTTTATCACCTGAAAAAGTTATACAAATTCAAATGGATCTTGGATCGGATGTTGCAATGGCTTTTGATCATTGTCCTCCGCATACAGCTAACGAAAATGATATTGAGGACTCTTTACAAAGAACTCATTCATGGTTGCAAAAATGTGTTGAAACTCATCAGAAATCTAATCAAGCATTATTCGGAATAGTTCAAGGTGGCAGGTATCCGAGATTAAGAGAATATAGCGCAAAATATACAAGTTCTTTTGATCTGCCTGGAATAGCAGTGGGAGGTGTAAGTGTTGGCGAGCCAGTCGAAGAAATACATAGTGTAATTGATTACGTCCCGAAATTCTTACCAATAAATAAACCAAGATATTTAATGGGAATTGGCTCTTTAAGAGAAATTTCTTTAGCTGTAGCAAATGGATTCGATATATTTGACTGTGTTTTGCCTACAAGACTAGGAAGACATGGGACTGCATTTTTTAATGATGAAAGATTGAATTTGCGAAATGCTCGATTTAAAAATGACTTTTCTCCAATTGACAAAACTTGTAAATGCGAGACATGTGTATCCTATTCTCGATCATATTTGCATCACTTAATTAGAAATGATGAAATATTAGGCCTAACCCTCATAAGTTTGCATAATATTGCTCACTTAATAAGATTTACCAATGCAATTTCGACTGCAATTAGAGATAATTGTTTTACAAATGATTTCGCTCCTTGGAAAACATCCTCTATTGCTCACTATACGTGGTAACGTCTTATCATAATTAATTAAATTATCAAAAAAGGTGCTCATTCTATTTAATACATTCGCTGAATTGCCCGAGGCTTACAAGGCCTTTGCTCCAACTGTTGATGTTCTTCCACTTATTCCTTTATTTTTCTTTTTATTGGTATTTGTTTGGCAAGCTGCAGTAGGATTTAAATAAAATTCTTTTAGTTTAGTTTTTTTATTAGAAGGGATTTTCAAGTAAAATCGCATCTCCAGAATTATCTACAGCACTTTCTATAAAATCAGCAATTTTTAATGCTCTTGAGGCTTGCTCACCATCTACCTCAGGTATTTCTTTACCCTGAACGCATTTAAGAAAATGCTCCAGTTCTGCATAAAGAGGTTCAATGGAGGTTGTGCTAACTTCTTCGACATATCCATCATTTCTATAAACTAATTCTCCATGCTCTGCTGTGTATGATTCATGAGACTTCCGATGGATTTGTAATGAGTGATTTAAGAAATCAGTTTCTACTAGGCCATTCTGGCAGTGAGCACTTAAATTTCTAATTTTTTTGTGACTCATTTTGCTTGCAGTTAGGCTTGCAATAACATTATTTTTAAAAACTAAAGTAGCATTGACATAATCTATTAATCCTTCGCTATTTCTTCCTCCAACTGCTGCTAATTTTTGTATTTTTGAGTTTACAAGTTCCAAAATAAGATCGATGTCATGAATCATTAAATCCATTACTACAGATACATCATTTGCCCTGTCTGCATGAGGACTGTGCCTCCTTGCTTCTAAAACAACAATTTCTTCATTATTTACTATTTTATTTAATTCTCTAAAAGCAGGATTAAATCTTTCAATATGCCCAACTTGCAATAGACAGTTACTTGCATTTGCGGCCTCTATTAAAGATTTTGCTTCCAACTCATTAGCTGCAATTGGTTTTTCAATGAGAACGTTAGTACCTCCATTGAGACAATCTAGTCCTACTTTTTGATGAAGTAGTGTAGGGACAGCGATACAGATAGCATCAACTTTTGGAATTAGGTCCTTATAATCCTTGAACCATTCACATTGAAATTGCTCAATAGCTAATTTTCCTCTCTCTTCATTTGGATCTGCGACTCCAATGAGATTTGCATCTTTGAGTAAACTTAGTACTCGAGCATGATGCCAGCCCATATTTCCTATACCTATGACTCCAACCTTTACGGGTGATGAGGTTGGTTGCATAATTTCAAATCCATATATTTATTATCATTATCCTCTATGGGGAGTCACATTTAACTTTTGGGAAGGATAATTTTAACACGATCAATTTTTGGACCTGACATAGAAATAACTTCAAATTTAATGTTATTAAAATCTAAAACGTCGCCAATTTTTGGAACCATTTGAAATTTTTCTAACATAAATCCAGCAAGGGTATGATAATCAGTACCTTCTGGAATAGAACAACCTAACTTTTTATTGATTTCAATAATTTCTGATTTTCCAGCTATTGACCATTTTTTAGAGAAATTATCTAACATTCTCATGTTTGAATAAATTCTATTATTGAGCATTTCCTCTCCAACTATTTCGCCATTTAGATCAGCTGCAGTTATAAGTCCTTCTGTTCCACCGTGTTCATCAACTACTAGTAAGAAAGGATTGTAGTCTCTTACTATTGGAAATATTTCTGCTAGTGAACATGTTTCTATTATTTTTGTTACTGGTAAAAGGAATGGCTCTAATAATGTATCGGCTTCCATTTCACCTTTTGATATTGGCTTAGCTAAGTAACGCAAATCTAATACACCTAATACATCATCTAAAGACTCGCCAATCACAAAGAAGCGAGCATGTCGAGTTTTATCTACTTGTTTCATAACTTCTGAAAAGGTTATATTTTTTGGCAAAGTTACCATTTCAGATCTTGGAATCATCACTTCTTTAACCTGTGTATCTTTTAAAGCAAAAACTCCTTCAAGAATATTCTTCTCATCTGGTTTTAAACCTGTTACGTTATCTGTTTCTATAAGAGTTTCTAATTCTCCAGCAGATAAACCCGAGTTTAAAGAATCCCATTTGTTATTTAAATTGAACAAGCCTAAACAGGCGCTAGCAAAGAATTCTATTGTTTTCACTATAGGATTCATTGCTTTTCTTACGGCATCGAATATTGTGGTTAACCTTAATGCAGCAGACTCTGGATTATTAATTACTAAAGCTTTTGGAATTAGTCCAGAAACAAGAGTAACAATTAAAACAACAAATAAAAATAATAGAAGATCATAAAATCTATTGGATAAGATATTGCTTTTCCAATAATCATTGGCCAGGTTATTGCTGAGCCATCCAATTGCAATTAATGAAATTGTTACTCCAAATTGAGAAGCAATTAATGAAGATCTAAAGCGTTTTTGAATTTTTAAAATTGAAAATGCTCCTTTCTTTTTTTCTTCTATTAACCTTAAAACTTTACTTGGCCTTATTAATAAAAAAGAGAGCTCACTCGCTGCGAAAAAAGCTGGTAAAAATAAAAGAAATAAAAGTAGAGTTATTTTCATTCAATGACGATTTAATAATGGGGGTGGCGAGGATCGAACTCGCCTTAGCCAAATTATGAGTTTGGTGCATTCACCAGATTGCTACACCCCCAAGGAAATTTATGTAATTTTAATTACATTGAATTTTAATATACAATATAAAAATAATATTTCAAAAAACACCTCATTAGGAAGTTTTTGTGAGATTTCTTTTTTTCTTCTAATCTTTAAATATAAATTTAACTTTTACTAATGTGCAAATTTTCTGATAAGTATGATTTAAATAAAGCAAAATTGTTAAAACAGTTAATTGAAAAATCTTACAAAAAAGGAAACTTCACTTTATCTTCAGGAAAACAAAGCAGTCATTACTTGAACTGTAAACCAGTGTCATTAAATGGCGAAGGCTTAAACTTAATAAGTGATTTATTTTTAGAGTTAAAGGACTCAAGGGCAAAAGCTGTAGCAGGATTGACATTAGGTGCAGACCCTATAGTAAGTGGATTAATTGTCAAAGCAGCTTTGCATGGTCTAGACCTTGATGGTTTAATAATTAGAAAAGAAACTAAAAAATACGGCACCAAAGCTGGAATAGAGGGCCCTACATTAGAAGAAGGAACTTTGGTAACGGTTTTAGAGGATGTCGTTACAACTGCTGGTTCAGTGATAAAAGCTATAAAAAAGTTACGCGATAATAATTATGTTGTTGAGGAAGTTTTGTCTATAGTTGATAGGCAAGAAGGGGGATTAGAAGCCCTTGAAGATGAAAATGTTAAATTAAAGAGTCTTTTTACAATAAAAGACTTTTTATAATTATTTCAAAATGCAAGATAAAAAAAAAAAGTTTTGGCTTGAAAAATTTGATTGTTTTTCTATTACTGGAAAAGATGCTAGAAAATTTTTGAATGGAATAACATCTGGTAATATTCTTAATTCAGAAAATAAAGTTATCAAAACTTGTTGGTTAACTCCAAATGGAGTTCTAAGGTCATTAATTGAAATAATTTTTTTTGAAAGAAACTTAGAAGTAATTATCTTGGAGGGTAACACTAGTGAAATAATTGATTACTTTAATCAAATTATTTTTCCAGCGGACGATGTATTTCTAAGTGAACCTTTCTTGATAAATAGAATTCAGGAAATTGATGAATCTAGTTCATGGAGAACTTACCAGCCTATTTTCTTCAAAACAGAAGATAAAGAATTTGAAATATATAAAAATAAACTAAATTTGCTAAATCCCAATGATTTAAAACTTATGAAGATTAATCAAGCAATACCGGCATTAGAAATGGAAATAAACGGAAAAAATAATCCTCTTGAGCTTGGATTACAAGATCTCATAGATTTTAATAAGGGTTGTTATTTAGGACAAGAAACAATGTCAAAAATAAAAAATGTTTCTTCTTTAAAACAGGAAATAAGAGTTTGGAAATCATTTGAATCTAATTTGAATTTAGATGTTGAAGACAAAAATTTATATATAAATTCTGCCAAGGATATTTCTGTAGGTAAAATCACTAGTTTTTTTAAATCAGATTCTCAAATAAAAGGTTTAGCAATGATAAAAAGAAAATATTTAGAGAAAGAAAGTTATTTTTTTTCAGAAATTTTTGGAAAAATTCTTATTAATAAATCTGTAGGTTCAATTTTTCTTTAATTGATTTTTGATTAGATATTCTGCAATTTGTAGCGTAGCCAAACAATCATCTTTGTTATATTGGATAATTTTTTTTAAAAATATTTCGTTTTCTGTAATTTGATATTGAATCCACCAATAAAGGGCTTTCGAGCCACTTACATTTTTCTGCATCCATTCAAATCCAAGCCAATTAGAAACAGTTTTTAAGCTATAGTTTTTTAGTGGTAATATCCAAGACTTTCTTATTAAGGTATGTAAGTCTATAAATCTTGATGCAAGTAAATCAATTTCTTCAAAACTAAAATTTAGGTTTTTAGCAATATTAATTATCGCTATCTTTTCAGTTTCTCCGTAATGTAAAACTGGCCATTCCGGCTGTAAAAAAAGTATTTTAATAATTTTCCTGTAAGCTTCTTCTTTATTGTTTTTGAGATTTAAAATTGGTTTGTAAATAAGATCTTTTTTTTTTGTAAACAAATTATTTATTTTTAAAAAACCATATAAAAAGTCATGTTTATCATCTGGATTTGACTCAATATCAAATATATAAAATCCCGAACATGTTTTTTTTAGTAGATCGTTAGTATCATTTTTATTGGAAATACGATATGGTTCCCCAGAAATATAAGCTTGTGCTTGCTTTACAAATAAGGACGCTTTTTCATACTTTTGATCGTTGAATTTAGATAATTTCTCTCCAAGTTGTTTTTCGCTATACGAAGCTAATGTTTGGGTATTAGATATTCCGTTTGTTATGAGTAAAGAGGCCGTTTTGGATCCTATCCCATCTATATCTGTTAGATATCCATTTTCTTTTGCTTCTTTGTCACAAAATTTTTGCCATGAACAAATAGTACATTTTTTTCTATCTTGAGTTATTTCTGGCATAAATCCCTCCAAGCATTCATTCAAACTTAATAAAACATTCAAAACTTTTTTTCTTAATTTTTTATTTAAATAAATTTCTTCAAAATTTACTTTTTTATCAAAACTTGAAATTACTAATCCTTTCTCAATTTTTGATTCTTGAAAAGATTCCAACAGCATAGAACTAAAAGCTAAGTCGAATGAATGTTCTTTAGTGGTTTTGTGGCCTAACTTATAAACAGCAGGTAAATATTTATATTGGCCCCATTTACTTTTACCTTTAGTCTTTACAAGTAATTGAGGACGTATCTCTGCGTTAATATTTTGGAAAAGATTCCCTCTAATTTTTAATCCAATTACCCCTTGATAACCATTTTCACAGGCTTTTAAACCTGTATATATTTCACTATTACAAAATTGAGAGAAAATTTGAAACTGGTTAATTTTATCTATAGCTTTATGTGGAGACCAAACTTCATGAGATTTTTTACCTTTAAAATCTAGCCATGCTTTTCTTTTGCATCTTATAAAACTTTTAAAATGAAGAGAATTCAAACTATTTTTTAAGGGCGGTTTTAAAATTTACTTATATAAATTAGTATAGATAATTAGAAGAAATCAAGGAACTTTTAAATTTGACAGCTGATAAATTAGATAAGATAAAATTTGGAACTGATGGGTGGAGAGGAATTATTGGATTTGATTTTAATTTATCCAATCTTTCAAGAGTTGTTGTTGCTGCATGCCAGGAGTTGTATTATCAATTCTATAAAGAAGTTAATTCAAAGAAAATTATTATTGGATATGATCGTAGATTTATGGCTTGTGAATTTGCCAAGCAAATAGTGCCTTTTGTAAGAGGATGTGGTTTCGAACCGATCTTATCTAATAGTTTTGTTACAACACCCTCCTGTAGTTTCTATGCCAAAGAATTCGGTTGTCTTGGAGCATTAGTAATCACAGCAAGTCATAATCCATATAATTGGCTAGGTCTTAAAATAAAGAGCTTTAATGGATGTTCTGTTGATGAATCTTTTACAAGTGAAATTGAAAAAAGATTAGTGCTTGGAAATTCAATTGAAAAAATAGATGGTGTTAATCAATTGGTAGATATTAAGAAATTTCATTTAGATAGAATTAAATCTCTTTTTGATATTGACTTTATTTCCAATAGATTGGAAAAAATGAAATTGAGAATTTTTGTAGATTCTATGCATGGTTCAGCTGCAAATTGTATGACTGAGATTTTTTCTTCTAATGATTTAGAAGTTATTTCAGAAATCAGGAAAGATGCCGATCCTTTTTTTGGAGGAAAACCTCCTGAACCTCTTTTAAACTATGTAGATGATTTAAATCAAACACTAATCAAAAATTCAACAAATGACGTTAAAACTCTAGGAATTATATTTGATGGCGATGGTGACAGAATTGCGGCAATTGATGAAAAAGGAAGATACTCTAGTACTCAAGATTTACTCCCTTACTTTATTAGCTATTTGGGCGAAATTAAAAATAATTATTATCCAGTATTAAAGACCGTTAGTGGTTCAGATATTATTAAAAATATATCAGAGAGTCAAAACAGAGATGTTTTTGAACTTCCAGTTGGCTTTAAATATATTGCTGAAAAAATGATTAAAGAGAAAATTTTTATTGGAGGAGAAGAATCTGGGGGAGTTGGTTTTGGTGACTTTATGCCTGAGAGAGATGCTATATATGCAGCGATGGTTTTATTAAATGGAATTGCTGAAAAATCTCAGTATTTATATGAAACTTTAGATGAAATTCAAGAAGATTTTGGTCCAAGTTTTTATAAAAGAATTGATATTAAACTTCCAAATCAGTCAGAAAAAAATAATGTAAAAGAATTTATCATAGATAATATTCCTGAAAATATTAATAATCACAAGTTAAAAAGTATCTCAAAGATTGATGGAATAAAGTTGAGAATTGATAAAAATTTTTGGCTTCTTTTTAGGTTTTCAGGAACAGAACCTCTTTTAAGATTATATTGTGAAGCACCAAAAGCATCTTATTTAGATGAGTTATTAGATTGGGGTCAAGTATTTATAAATTTGGCAGGAAAATAAGGATGAAAAATTTATATTTAGCGAGTAAGAATAAAGGTAAAATTGAAGAATATAAGAAATTGCTTGCTGGAGTTAATTGTAAATTATTTCTCCAGCCAGAATCATTAGAAGTTGAAGAGGATGGACTGACATTTAGAGATAATGCAATTAAAAAAGCGAGTGAAGTTTCGAGAAAAACAAATAATTTTTCAATAGCAGATGATTCAGGAATTTGTATTGAAGCACTAGATGGTAAGCCTGGCATTTACTCATCAAGATATGCAGAAAATGATCAGAAGAGAATTGAACGAGTTTTAAAAGAACTTGATGGAGTTCAAAATAGAAGCGCTTTCTTTATTGCTAATATTTGTGTTTGTTCCCCAAATGGTGAAGTGATTATTGAATCTGAGGCCAAATGTCATGGCAATATTATTTTAAACCCGCGAGGAAAATGTGGTTTTGGCTATGACCCAATTTTTGAGGAGAGTTCTACTAGATTAACTTTCGCAGAAATGAATAATGATATTAAAGACTCTTTTAGTCATAGAGGAAAAGCATTAAAAAAAATTATTCCAGATTTAATTGAAATTTTTTCTTAAATTCAATTAACCCAAGATCCATGAAGGCCATGAGGAATTGAAATAGGTAATTCATAAACAGCTAATTCTTTTAAGTCTTTTGCGTCTAATATCACTAAATCGCTTCCTCTTCTTTCTCCGTTCCATAGAAGTATAAATAAAAATCCATCATCTTCTTTTGAAGAATTTTCTGATGGAACCATTATTGGTTCACTTACGAATCCACTTGGACCTGCTGACCAAGAAATCTCTTCCTTAGAAGTTAAATTTATTTTTTTTATTGCTTGAAGAGGAGCGTTCCCTAGCTTTTGAGAAGTGCTTGCCATCCAACTAAAAGTTGCTTTTAATCCTAAGTTTTTAGGATTAACAACAGCAAATTCACAACATTGTTCACTTAAAGTTTCAAGTTCACTAGTATTTTTCTTTAGATCGATAATGGATCTTTTCAGCTTTCCTTCTGGATATTTATCAAAGTCAATATCCCTAAAATTCTCGTCTGGACCAACTGATGGGAAATCATCATAAAAAATACTATCTAATACGATTTTGGAATCTTTTTCAAATGCATTTACATGATGAAAAACGAATCCTTCTGGAGCATCTATTATTAACGGTGGCTGACCTCTAAATAATCCACTTTCTCTGGGGATGATAAAAAACTTTGCCTTTTTATTTGGGTTTGATTTTAGACATTGTGCTGCTCCTTTTTGACCCATAACAAATGGAAGAGGATTGAAATCAATAGCATTCTGTAAAAATATTGCCCAATTAGTTGTAATTGCGAAATCATGGAGGAATGCAAAGCCATTAAAGGTATCTTTTCTGTCGAAAATGAGATCTCCAGAATTTGTACCAGCATTATTAAATTCCATTAATCTGATGGTACTTTTTGGCCCGGTTTGGACTCCAAAGGTGACTAAAAGTTCTGAAGATGCATTTGAGTTTAGGTCTGTTTTGGGATGAGCACTGAATGCTTCGTTAGGTTTGAGTACCCCTTTTAATGTTGTTAAACCAATAGTGTCAAGACTATCAGGATCCATTGCATGTGGACCTGCGGCTTCCCATAATGCGAGAATTTCATCTCCTAATTTAATGACATGAGTATTAGCGATATTCTTAAATTTTAGATCTAATGCATTATTTAAAATTCCTCCGTTTTTTTGTGTCCCAAAAACACCTCTATAAATAAATTTATTTATTTTTTCTTCTTCCAAATAGCCTTTAGTTTTAACAAATCTGTTTGTTAAGAATGGCTGACCATTTTCGAATTTTATGGATGTAATCATTCCATCACCATCAAATGGATGATGAACCCATTGTCCATCTCTCTCTAATATCCCTGGTCCATTTCTTAATAATGTTCCATTTAAATTTTTAATATTATTACCTTTGCTAATTGTTAGAGGCTCTTTAGTTAGCTCCTTTTCTACATTTTGATACGCACTTGACCAATCTTCTTTATTGAAAATTTTAAATTTATCAATTTTTTTATCTTGTAAATTAGTCACAACAGAATGATTACTCTAACTATTTTCGCCAAAAATCAACTGAATTGTGGCTGATTCGAAAAAAATTCCTATTTTATTGATTTTCTAACATCCCTTTACTGCTTGGAATCGAATCAGATCTTCTTAGATCAAGTTCGGTAGCCATTCTCATTGCTCTTGAAAAAGCTTTAAAGCACGCCTCAACTATGTGATGTGAATTACTACCTCTTATTTGATTAATGTGCAGAGTAATACCGCTATTATTTACAAAGGCAATAAAAAACTCTCTTACTAGTTCAGTATCATACTTTCCTATTCTAGGCGCTTTTAATTGAAGATCATAAGATAGATGCGGTCTCCCAGAGCAGTCTAAAGTGACTTGAACTAATGCTTCATCTAATGGGGCAAAGAAATGTCCAAATCTGCTTATTCCTTTTCTTTCTCCCAAGGCTTTTGAAAATGCTTTACCTAATGCTATTCCTACATCTTCATTTGTATGATGATCATCAATATGGGTATCTCCAATTGCTTTTATTTTTAAATCAAATAAACCATGACTGGATATTTGATGAAGCATATGATCTAGGAATGGTATCCCGGTATCAATCTCGGAAATCCCATTTCCATCTATGTTTATAAATACAGAAATATCTGTTTCATTCGTTTTTCTTTTTATTTCAGATTGCCTTAGAGATGACATTTTTATGAAAAAAACTTAGTTTACATTCCATTAATGCAGTAACCCGCATCAACATAAATTGTTTGGCCTGAAATGCCGCTTGAGAGGTCACTCAATAAAAAAGCAGCAGTATTTCCTACTTCTGTTTGAGTTACTGTTCTGCGTAAAGGAGCCTTTTCTTCAACATTGTGAATCATATCTAAAATGCCACCTATAGCTGAACTAGCAAGTGTTCTTATAGGTCCAGCACTTATTGCGTTAACTCTGACTTGTTTTTCGGGACCAAGTTCTGCAGAAAGATATCTTACTGAAGCTTCTAAAGCTGCTTTAGCAACTCCCATCACGTTATAGTTTGGAATTGCCCTTTCTGATCCTAAATAAGTTAATGAGACAACTCCAGCACCATTACTAAAAAGTGGTTTTGCTGCTTTACATAAAGGTGCTAACGAATACGCACTTATATTAAGAGCCCTATCAAAACCCTCTGAAGTGGTGGCACTATAATCTCCAACCAATTCATCCCGTCCTGCAAATGCTAGACAGTGAACTAATCCGTCAATTTGCCCCCAATTGTCGTTTATATTATTAAAGATTTCTTCAATTTGAGCTGGATTTTGAACATCAAGAGGCAAAAATAACGATGGGTTTAAAGGTTCAGTTAGTTCTCTAACTTTAGACTCGAATCTTCCCTTATCATCAGGCAAATATGTGATTCCAAGTTCTGCGCCAGCTTTTGAAAGTTGTTGAGCTATACCCCATGCTATTGAACGATTGTTGGCAATTCCTGTAACAAGAATTTTTTTGCCAGTTAGATTTAGAAGCATTTTGTTGATTATTTCTATTATTCTCCTATATAAAAGTACCTATCTTTACGGATTACTGCAAAATATACAATAATTTTCAAATATAAAGAATTTTTAACTTGAACATGGTCAGAACAAATTCTATGGTTTTGGAATTAGGTTTTCAATTACCTAATTTCCAAATGTTAAATGCTAATTCTTCAAAAAATGAATATTTTAATTCTCATAATCTAGATAATCGGCATTTACTTTTAATGTTTATTTGTGCCCATTGCCCATTTGTTAAATATATTGAGAATCAAATTTTCACCTTAAGTAAAGAAATTGAAAATACAGTTCAAACAGTTGCAATTTCTAGTAATGATATTGTCACTCATCCTTCAGACTCTCCTAAAAATTTGAGATTACAAGCACAATCACAGGGATGGAGTTTTCCTTATCTATATGATGAAAATCAAAATTTTGCTAAGGAACTAAAAGCGGCTTGCACCCCAGATTTTTATCTTTTTTCAAATGAAGGAGATGGTTATTTTTTATTGTTTTATCATGGCCAATTAGACGATAGTAGACCAGGTAATAATATCCCTCTGTCTGGAAAAGATTTGCGCTCTGCCGTAAAAGATTTGAATCAAGATAATTCTTATCCTTCAAATCAGATGCCTTCTTTAGGTTGCAATATAAAATGGACTCCTGGTAAAGAACCAAGTTGGTTTAAATGAATTAAAATTTTTTTTTACCCATAGAAATATGGTTTAGGGTTAATATATTCACTATGCAGATACCTCCATTTACTTTAAATAGGCAGTACCAAGAAATTGGCTCAGAAATTGAGAGTGAGGTTTCTAAAGTTTTAAAAGGGGGCCAGTATATTGGAGGACAAGAAATTGCCAAATTTGAGGAGAGTTTTTCTAGTCTGATTGGTGTTGAAAATACTATTGGATGTAATAGTGGAACTGATGCTTTAGTATTAGCTTTGCGCGCATTAGATATTGGTGCGGGTGATGAAGTTATTACTTCATCTTTTAGCTTTTTTGCGACTGCAGAGGCTATTAGTGCAGTTGGTGCTAATCCTGTTTTGGTAGATATAGATCCAGAAACTTATCTCATTAATACTGAATTAATTGAACAAGAAATAAATTCTAATACCAAGGCAATTATGCCAGTTCATCTATTTGGGAATGCAGTGAATATGACCTTAATAAAATCTTTGGCCAAGAAATATGACTTAAAAGTAATCGAAGATTGTGCTCAGGCAACATGCACAATGTGGGAAAATTCCAAAGTTGGTAGTATCGGTGATATAGGTTGTTTTAGCTTTTTCCCTACTAAAAATTTAGGAGCTGCTGGAGATGGTGGAGCAGTAACAACTTCAAATCATAAGATTGCCAAAAAAATTAGAGAACTAGCTGTTCATGGTAGCCCAATAAGATATCACCATACTCAAATTGGATACAACAGCAGACTTGATACAATTCAAGCCGCCATATTAAATATCAAAATTAAATATATTTCTAAGTGGATTAATAATCGTAAAAAAATCGCCAATAATTATCTTAATTTATTAGAAAAAAATCTATTTATTAGTTTTCCAAAAATTACCTCTGATTCAATTTCCCATTCTTGGAATCAATTTGTCATCAAATTAAGAAACGATAAATATTTTTTAAATGAAGATTTTTCAAATTTATTTGATACTGATTGTAAAAAATACTATTCCTTAAGGAATTTGGTAAAACAACAACTTTTTGAAAAAGGTATTAATTCAATTATTTATTATCCAATTCCAATACACGCACAAATAGCTTACAAAAATAAAAATTTTTCTAGAACAAAACTTATAAATACAGAGAGAATTTGTACAGAAGTTCTTAGTCTTCCAATGTTTCCTGAAATTTCTTATGAAGAGCAATTTTATGTAGCAGAAAATTTAAATAAAGTTTTAAAGAATTGTATAGAGGAAATTCAAATTTCAGCATAAAGTGATTTAAATAATCTTTGTTGTATGTTGTGATTGATAATGGGGCTTGAATAATTATTTTTTTCTAAATTAGATATCTCTCCATTTAATAATTCTGAATTTGATACTTTAGATAATTCAGGAATCCAATATTTTATATATTCGCAAATAGGATCAAATTTTTTTGCTTGGGTATATGGATTAAAAATTCTAAGTGGTTTTGGATCCATACCGCTACTGGCGCTCCACTGCCATCCCCCATTATTTGCAGCTAAGTCTCCATCAACCAACGTCTCCATAAATTTTTTCTCGCCCATTTGCCAACTGCATATAAGATCTTTTACCAGAAATGAAGCGACTATCATTCTACATCTGTTATGCATCCAGCCAGTACTATTTAGTTGACGCATTGCAGCATCAACTATAGGTACTCCGGTCTCTCCGTTGCTCCAATGTTGAAACCATTCATTATTGTTTTGCCATGGAAAGTGATCCCATTTTTTTCTATATGGACCTTTTTCTAGCTCTGGGAAATGGAATAAGCAATGTTGATAAAATTCACGCCAAACAAGTTCTTTTTGCCAAGTTTCAATTGATATGTAATTTTCTTGATCTGCAAAATCTGAATTTAACTTTAATGTGGCGTTCCAAACTTTTCTAATGCTGATGGTGCCGAATCTGAGAGATGCACTTAGAAATGATGTCGCATTATGGGAAGGAAAATCTCTTAAAGAATTATAAGAATATATTTTTTTTTCGTTAATGAAGTTTTCTAATAATGTTTCTGCAGCATTCTCTCCAGGTCTACATGGACAAATATTCGAACCAGGGAATTTGATATTTTTGATAAATTTCTCTAGAACTGAATTAGATGAATTTATTATCTTATTTTCTTTGAGTTTATTATCTATATCTTTAAACTGGAAAACAACTTTATCTAGTTCATATGAACCTAATAAATTCATTTTTGATTTAATGTTTTTATAAAAAGGTCCATAAACTGAATAAGGATTATTATTACCTGAAAATATTTTTAAAGGTTCTACTAATAAGTGATCCCAAGTTTCGAAAACTTGAATATTTTGTTCTTTTAAATTTTTTTTTATTTGTAAATCGCGGTTAATCTCATAAGGCTCAATTGATCTATTCCAAAAAACAAATTTAGCATCTATTTTCTTTGCTAATTGAGGAATTATTAATACCGGATCTCCTTCTTCCATAACTAATCTACTACCCATTTTTTCCCAATTATTTCCTAATTCTTGAAGCGAATTTCCTAGAAACCAAGCTCTTGAACTTGCATTGAAATCATGTGAGTAATTTTTATCAAATATATAAGTTGAAGTAATAGCATTTGATAATGAATATGCTTTGATTAAAGCTTGATTATCAAATATTCTTAAATCCTTTCTATGCCAAAAAAGTATTCTAGGTTTATTCATAATTTATCTAAAAATTGTTTAGCTCTGAACCAAGCTGTCACAGTTTTTGCGTCAAGAATTTCATCCCCACTAGAAATAAGATTATCTAGTTCTTCGGAATTTAAAAATAATACTTCTATATCTTCATCTAAATCTCCTTTAACTTCGGAATTGAGTTTGTTTAAATCACGAGCTAAAAATAAATAAATTTCTTCATCTGCATAACCAGGAGCAGGGACAAGAGTTCCTAGTTCATCCCATTTGTTTGCACTGAATCCAGTCTCTTCTTGTATTTCTCTTTGAATTGAATTGATAGGTGTTTCACCTATTTCTAATGTACCTGCTGGAAATTCTAATAAATATCTTGAAACAGCAAATCTATATTGCCGAAGAATGATAACTTTATTGTCTTTTGTAATAGGTACGGCTAATGCTGCCCCAGGATGCTTAATGTATCCATATTCACCTTCATGTCCATTTGGAAGCTCAATTCTATTTATTTCGAAACTAAATTTTTTTGACTTCAACTCAGATATTTTTTCTTTAAAAATGGATCTTTTTATAAATTTTTTGTTGCCCATAATTTTTAAATATAAATAGCCTAACAGTTATTTTTTGGTTTTGTAAATCATTCATATAGACCATTTTGGGGCATTAAACTTTGTGATTTTTTGGCTTCTACTTAAGATTTCAGATAGTGGTGTAATAACGAAATTCCTATTCATAAATCTAGGGTGAGGTAATCTTAATTCCTCGTCAACTGTATGAAAATCTTCCCACCAAAGAATATCTAAATCGAGACATCTTGATAGCCATTTCTTACCCTTTGGCGTCTCTTCTCGTCCAAAAAATCTCTCTAACTTTTTTAGCTCTTTTAAAAGTAATTTTGCCTTTTTATTCGATGGTTTAGGAAAAGAATTACTTTTTATAAGTAATAGAGTGTTTAAATAATTTGGCTGCTCATTTTCAACACCATGGGGTAATGTCTCATAAATTGAAGACCAAAAAAAGTTTGCATGAAATTTGCTTTTCTCTTCTTTTTTTTGGTTGGAACTATCTCCCCACTCATTTATGATTTCCTCTATTTTTGGTTTGCAAATTAAGAGTGACTCAAGAGGGCTTCCGAATTTACTATCAATATTTGCTCCAAGGGATATACATAGTCCATTTTTGATATTAAGATTTGATAATTCCACTACAAAAAACAAAGTTATTGGATAAATTCTATATCAGGCATTTTTAAAGTGATTTTGAACCCCGAGTTAAAAGAAAAAGGAGAAATAAAAGATTTAATCAATTCAAAGGATTCTTTTAGAGCTTTTCCTTTGGCGGCAATTACGGGTCATAGCTTATTGAAATTATCTTTGCTTTTGGCAGCAGTTGATCCCACTTTAGGAGGCGTGATTATCGCTGGTGGAAGAGGTACTGGTAAGTCAGTATTAGCAAGGGGTTTACATACTTTACTCCCTCCTGTAGAGGTATTAGATAATGAATCAATACTGGAAACACTATCTAAGAGAAATAGTAATACTTCATTAAGACCTATTGGTAGGAACCTAGATCCAGATAATCCAGAGGAATGGGATATTAGTACTAATAAATTGTTAGAGGAGGCAATTGGAAGTGATTATTTGAATCAAATTGATGAAATTCCAAAAAAAGTAAAAGAGGCACCATTTATTCAAGTTCCCATTGGTATAACTGAAGATAGACTTGTTGGATCAATTGATGTCGCTGCCTCATTAAGTACGGGAGAACAAGTATTTCAGCCTGGAATTTTAGCAGAAGCTCATCGAGGTGTTCTGTATGTAGACGATATAAATTTATTAGATGATGGAATTGTAAATTTAATTCTTGAAGCTACAGGAAGAGAGAAAAATAATATTGAAAGAGATGGCTTGAGCCTCTCTCATCCTTGTAAGTCCCTTTTAATAGCAACTTATAATCCTGAAGAAGGAGCTTTAAGAGATCATGTTTTAGATCGTTTTGCAATTGTTCTTTCTGCAGATCAATCTATTGATAATGCTCAAAGAGTTGAAATTACAAAATCTGTTTTGTCACACGCCGAAAATAATATTAAATTTTCAGAAAAATGGTCTGAAGAATCTGATAATTTATCTACGCAATTAATTTTAGCAAGGCAATGGTTAAAGGATGTCAAGATAACAAAAGAGCAAATCACCTATTTAGTGAATGAAGCGCTTAGAGGAGGAGTAGAAGGGCATAGGTCAGAATTATTTGCAGTCAAAGTAGCAAAGGCTAATGCAGCTCTTCGAGGAGATGAGAATGTAAATTCTGAAGACCTAAAAGTCGCAGTAAGGTTAGTTATTCTCCCAAGAGCAATGCAAATACCTCCACAAGAAGATGATATTCAACCACCCCCTCCAGAGGATCAGAGTCCACCACCACCACCTCAATCAAACAATGAAGAGTCTGAACCTGAGACTAGTGAAAATGATAATGAGCAAGAACAAGAACAAGAACAAGATAACTCTGATGGAGAGGAAGAATCTACTCCTGAAATTCCTGAAGAATTCATACTAGACCCTGAGGCCTGTATGGTTGATCCTGATTTATTGCTTTTTTCATCAGCTAAAGCTAAAGCAGGGAATAGCGGGAGTAGATCAGTCATATTTAGTGACAGTAGAGGAAGATATGTAAAACCTATTATTCCAAGAGGTAAAGTAAAAAGAATCGCTGTAGATGCTACCCTTCGAGCTGCTGCTCCTTATCAAAAATCGAGAAGATTAAGGAACCCTAATAAATCAATAGTTATTGAAGAAAATGATTTTAGGGCAAAGCTTCTTCAAAAAAAGGCGGGAGCTTTAGTAATTTTTCTGGTAGATGCTAGTGGCTCTATGGCTTTAAATAGAATGCAAAGTGCCAAAGGCGCTGTAATAAGACTTTTAACAGAGGCTTATGAGAATAGAGATGAAGTAGCACTTATTCCTTTTAGAGGTAATCAGGCCGAAGTCCTTTTACCTCCAACAAGATCAATAACTTCTGCAAAAAGAAGGTTAGAAACAATGCCTTGTGGTGGAGGATCCCCCTTAGCACATGGACTAACACAATCAGCAAAAGTAGCAAAAAATGCTCTTTCTACAGGAGATATAGGTCAAGTTATTGTTGTGGGGATCACTGATGGCCGAGGAAATGTACCATTAGGATTATCTCTAGGACAAAATGATGTTGAGGGAAAAGATAACGAAAATGAAAATGTCAATTTAAAACAGGAGGTTCTAGATATTGCTGCAAAATATCCCATGCTTGGGATAAAACTCTTAGTAATTGATACAGAAAGAAAATTTATAGCAAGTGGATTTGGTAAAGAATTAGCAGAGGCTGCTCAAGGGAAATATGTCCAATTGCCAAAAGCTACAGATAAAGCAATCGCAGCTATGGCTTTAAATGCTATCAATGAATTCTAAATTTTTCTTATGGATAAATTTCGTTAAGGAATTTTGAAAGACCAATCGTTAAATCTCTTATAGATTTAGTTAATTCTTTATCTTGAGTTAATTTTTCAAAATCATCGCTCATATCATCTATTTTGGTTGAGATAGACCTAGCAGCACTAATCGTCAATTTAATGTCATTAAGGGTTTCTTCATCATCAATAGTAGACAAAATGTTATTTAAATGATTTGCAGCAATTGTAATTTCTTTTAATAGAGGTTCAACTCTTTGTAGTTCTTGTTTAGATAAATAAATTAATTCATCAAGATTTTCTTGTGTTTTGTCAAATTGGTCAATTGAAGTAACTATGTTTTCAATTAAGTTTTCTTGATTTGTGTCTTTTAAAAGTTGACTTATTCTACTAGTTATATTAGATAGGCTTGATAGTTGTTTACCTGTGATAGTGTCTCCCTGACAAATAATTAATTTGCTATTGCATTTGTCGGATATAGGTTTTGCAATGTTTTTAGGAATTGTCTTATCACTAGTTTCTAAAGCAACTTGTACATCTCCTCCAAGGAAAGAATTTGTAACTACCCTTGCAAATGCTGGCCTTGGGAGAATAATTTCAGGATTATTCAAAACTATTTTTGCCTTGATTGATTCATTTGTGAATAAGATATCTTCTATCGATCCAACTAAGATTCCTCTGTAAGTAACTGGAGATTTTTTTGACAAACCGCTTGCGTTATTGAATTCAGCAAAGAGGTGCCAATTTTTTGAAGATAATCTCACTCCTCTTAGCCAAAAAGAAAAAAATGTGAATATTAAAATTCCTCCTAATAAGGAAAAACCAACTATTGAATCTCGTAAGCTTCTACGCATAATTTCTAAATATCTTTGGGTTGCATTGGACCATCAAGTTTTCCATTTCTAAATTGAAAAACATAGGGATCTTTACTATTTTTAAATTCATCAATCGAACCTGCCCATCTAAATTTGCCTCCATAAAGTATTAAAACTTTATCTGATGTCCTTTCTATAGTACTAAGAACATGGCTAACTACAATAGATGATCCGCTAGCTTTATCATTTGTCTTATTAATTAAATCTTCAATTCTTGATGAAGCAATTGGATCTAGGCCAGCAGTTGGTTCATCAAAAAGTAATAAAGGTTTAGACTTCGCATTAAGAGTTTGATCAGTAATTAATGCTCTAGCAAAACTTACTCTTTTTTGCATGCCTCCGCTTAATTCATTTGGAAGCTTATTCTCAACATTAAATAATCCTACCTCAGCTAAGCAATCAGATACTATTTCATGAATTAACTTTTTAGATAGGTTTTTATTTCTCTTAAGGACAAAACCTACATTTTCTTCAATAGTTAAAGATCCTAATAAAGCAGGGTTCTGAAAAACTAGTCTTACATCAGGAGGATTATTTTGATCTAATCTCAAGTATGTTTGCTTTTCACCAAATATTCTTAATTCTCCATTTGTAGGTAAAATAAGTCCTGCTAATATTTTTAATATGGTTGATTTACCAGAACCAGAGGGGCCAACAATAGCTAATTTCTCTCCATCTTTAAGTTCAAAATTTATTTGATTAAGCACATTAACTTCACCCCAGCTTATTGAGAGGTTTTTTGTTTCAACTGCATTTTTTGATTTTTTCAAAACTTATATTAAAGAGCATCAATATATTTCATTTTGCCTATTTTTAGAAATAAAAAAAGGATGTATGAATTTGATTTATAATGATTTTATATAGTTTTTAAATTTTGAGAAAAATAATTTAAGAGGTTTTTTAATGAATAAGGGTAAAAAAAGGGTAAGAAAATACTATAAAAATTTTAAACAGTCTAATTTTGATTTATTGAAGAAAGTCTTAAGAATTTTGAGTTGGTTTTTGCCAGGATTGGTAATAAAAAGATGGATCTTTACATCTGCAATAGGTTTTTTGACTGCATTATTAGGCTTGGCAATTTGGACAAATTTAAGACCGCTCTATTGGCTTTTTGAAATCTTTTTTTTGGTAATGAAAGGTTTAACTAGTATTATTCCTGTTTCATTGATGGGGCCATTATTTTTTGTTATTGGAATATTATTAATAGCGATTGGGCAAAATAGAAGTATTAATTCTATTCAAAAAGCTCTTGTTCCGGAAAAAGATACATTTTTAGTTGATGCATTAAGAGTTAAAAGTAAATTAAACAGAGGCCCAAATATTGTAGCAATTGGTGGTGGTACAGGCTTATCTACTTTATTGAAAGGCTTAAAAAATTATAGTAGTAACATTACAGCAATCGTAACTGTATCGGATGATGGTGGAAGCAGTGGAATTCTAAGAAAACAGTTAGGAGTGCAACCTCCAGGAGATATTAGAAATTGTTTGGCAGCCTTATCAAACGAAGAACCTACTTTAACCAGATTATTTCAGTACAGATTTTCAGGGGGAAGTGGTCTGGACGGTCATAGTTTTGGAAATCTATTCTTATCTGCTTTAACAACAATTACAGGTAGTTTAGAAAAAGCAGTTCAAGCCTCCAGTAAGGTTTTGGCGGTACAAGGTCAAGTTTTACCTGCAACAAATATTGATGTTATGTTATGGGCTGAATTAGAAGATGGTGAGAAAATTTTTGGTGAAAGCAAGATCAGTAAATCTAAAAAATTAATTTCGAGGATTGGTTACCTACCAGAAAATCCTTCAGCGCTTCCAAGTGCTCTTGAATCTATAAAAGAAGCTGATTTAATTGTTCTTGGCCCAGGTAGTCTATACACTTCTTTGTTACCTAATCTGTTAGTACCTGAAATAGTAGATGCGTTATTGAAAAGTAATGCTCCTAAAATTTATATAAGTAATTTGATGACTCAGCCTGGAGAAACAGATGGGCTTGATGTCTATCAACATATCAAAGCAATAGAAAAACAATTATCAAATTTTGGAGTTAATACTCGAATTTTTAATTCAATCTTATCTCAGATTCAATTTGAAAAGTCTCCATTAGTAGACTATTACGAAAGTAGAGGGGCAGAGCCTGTCCAATGTAATAAAGAAAAATTATTATCTGAGGGTTATTATGTTTTACAAGCCCCATTGTATTCAAAAAGAATCACTCCAACTCTTAGACATGATCCAAGAAGACTAGCAAGAGCAGTTATGTTTATTTACCGTAAATTAAAAAAATTAAACTAATATGCATCTTGAAGTTCATAGAAATCTGGCTGTATATAATCTTTTCTTAATGGCCATCCTCTCCAATCTTCAGGCATTAATAGTCTTTTGGGATTTGGATGATCAATAAAATTTATTCCATACATATCAAAAGTTTCTCTTTCTTGCCAATCACTTCCTTTAAAAATTTTATACAAACTAGGGATTGATAAATCAGAATCTCTTTTTAAGAAAACTTTTAATCTGACTTCTTTAATTTTTTTGATTCTTTGTAAATCATCAACAGTTATAAAATGGTAGAAACTAACAAGATTTTTGCCTGGTCCCTCATCATATCCTCCTTGACATTGGAGATAGTTGAAACCGTAATTTTTCAAGGCAGATACTGCTTCATATAATTTGTTAGGTTCCACAGAAATGTTTTCAATTCCTATGTGATCATCAGATAAAGATTGATTTGGAATTCCATCTTTTGACAAAGATTGGCTTATAAAACCTTCTTTTTCTATTGAGGCATCTGGGGATTTGGCTAAACCGTCTTTTTCCATTAATCTTCTACAGAATCAATAATTTCAGTTTTTTCGGCATTTTCAGGTAATTCGGTTATTTTTTCTTTTTTGGAGGGAGATATTACGTTAGCTGAAGTTTTATTTAGATATTCGCCTGTATTTTCTGAGAAAACGAGATTCATTTCGTGATCAGATGTTATGTATCTGTGAGTTTGTTCTGTTTTTGGGCGTTCTAAAATTGATTCATTACCAACTTTTTTTCTTAATTTAATTACAGCATCAAAAATTGCTTCTGGTCTTGGTGGACATCCTGGGAGGTATAAATCAACTGGTATTAATTTATCAACGCCTCTTACAGCAGTTGTAGAATCTGCACTGAACATTCCCCCTGTGATTGTACAAGCACCCATAGCGATAACATACTTTGGTTCAGGCATCTGCTCATAAAGTCTTACAAGCGCGGGTGCCATCTTCATTGTTACTGTCCCTGCAACTATTAGTAAATCTGCTTGCCTTGGCGAGCTTCTAGGCACTAATCCAAATCTATCAAAATCAAATCTTGATCCAATTAAGGCAGCAAATTCTATAAAACAACAAGCTGTCCCATACAAAAGTGGCCATAGACTGCTTAACCTAGCCCAATTATGAAGATCATCTAAACTTGTCAAGATAATATTTTCGCTTAAATCTGTAGTAACTTCGGGTGCACCAAGAGGATTGCAAGTTCCTTCTCGGATTTCTCTAATTGCTTTTGGGGATAATTGTGGATTCAATTTTTTAACTCCATTCTAAAGCACCTTTTCTCCATGCGTATGCAAGAGCGATAACAAGTATTGCAATGAAAATCAAAGCTTCAATAAAAGCTAATAAGCCTAATCTATTGAAGGCAACAGCCCAAGGATAAAGGAATACTGTCTCAACATCAAATATAACGAAAACTAAGGCAAACATGTAATAACGAATATTAAATTGAATCCATGCTCCTCCTATAGGCTCCATTCCAGATTCATAAGTGAGTTTTCTTTCCCCTGTTCTGCCCTTTGGGGCAACGATGAGATTAGTAACTAGAGCTAATATTGGTACAGCTGCGGCAATAAGAAGGAAACCTAAAAAATATTCATAGCCAGTTAATAAAAACATCTTAAAAAATTAATTTTGAATAAAAGTCGCTTAATTAAGCAAAATCTTTTAAAGTTCTTAAAGAACAATAATAAACCGTGAGTGAAAACATTCAACCAGCCTCTGAGGAAAACAAAATAGTTGAAGACTTTGAGAAAGAAAAACCTTCTGAAAATTCCTCAGGAGTAAAAGTTGAACAACCTGCCCCTAATTTAGAACAAAATAGATTCGAATGTAGAAGTTGTGGATACATTTATGATCCATATGAAGGTAATAAAAAATTAAACATACCTAAAAATACGCCCTTTTCAGAGTTGGATGGGAATACTTTTGCTTGCCCTGTTTGTCGAGCTGGTAAAAATTTTTATAAGGATATTGGATCTAGAGCAAAACCTAGTGGATTTGAAGAGAATTTAGTTTATGGATTTGGATTTAATAGTTTACCTCCTGGACAAAAAAATATATTGATTTTTGGAGGGTTGGCGTTTGCTGCTGCTATGTTCCTTTCTTTGTACTCTTTGCATTAATATAATTAAATGAAAAATTTTTTTACCATTATTCCTAACCTTCTTTTATCTGTAGTTCTCTGTTTTGTTTTAAGCAGTTGCTCATCTACAGGTGTCAAGATGAATGAAAGCAGCCCTTGGAAAACAATTCAGTTTGAAGATCAGGCTAATGCTTTAGATGTTGATTTTATAGATGATAATCATGGGTTTTTAGTAGGCTCCAACAGATTGATTATGGAATCTACCGATGGTGGTGAAACATGGGAAAAAAGATCATTAGACATTTCTGCTGAAGAAAACTTTCGCCTTCTCGATATTGATTTCAAGGGTTCTGAAGGTTGGTTAATAGGGCAACCCTCTCTCGTAATGCATACTTTGGATGAAGGTAAAAATTGGACTAGGCTTTCACTTGGGAAGTTACCAGGCCAGCCTTTCTTAGTTACTACTATTGATGAAGGAGTTGCTCAATTAGCGACAACCTCAGCAGCTATTTATGAAACTTCCAATGGCGGTGAAACATGGGAGGCAAAAGTATCAGACCCTTCGGAACAGGGAGGTATAAGAGATTTAAGAAGAACATCTAGCGGTGATTATGTGAGTGTAAGCAGTCTGGGAAATTTCTTCTCTACTCTTGATAGTGAAAGCAATACTTGGATTGCTCACCAAAGAGCAAGTAGTAAAAGAGTGCAAAGCATTGGTTTCAACCCAGAAGGAAGTTTATGGATGCTTTCAAGAGGTGCGGAAATTAGATTTAATGAAGATTCTAATAACCTTGAAAGTTGGTCAAAGCCTATAATCCCTATTCTTAATGGTTACAATTATTTAGATATGGGATGGGATCCAAATGGTGACATATGGGCTGGCGGTGGTAATGGCACTTTAATAGTAAGTAAAGATCAAGGTGAAACTTGGAATTCAGATCCTCTTGCTTCTGCATTGCCTACTAACTATATAAAAATAGTTTTTCTTGATAAAGAGTCTTTAGACGAACAAAAAGGATTCATACTTGGAGAGCGTGGTTACATTCTTAAATGGAATGGTTAAATCTGTAATAACTTAAGAAAATAATAAAAAAAATCTTAATTTTCGATTAATTTAACAACTGTCTGTAACCAACCTGTTAATTTCTTCGCGAACTTATGATTTTACACTGTAAGATCATATGGTAAACATTTGTGATTATGGCCGCAGGTTCAACGGGTGAACGCCCATTCTTTGAAATAATCACCAGTATTAGGTACTGGATTATTCATGCAGTAACATTACCAGCTATTTTTATAGCAGGCTTCTTATTCGTATACACAGGTTTGGCTTACGACGCTTTCGGTACTCCTCGTCCGGATAGTTATTTTCAGGCATCTGAAGCAAAAGCTCCTGTAGTAACACAAAGATTTGATGCGAAGTCTCAACTTGATTTAAGAACAAAATAACTATGTCTAATTCTCAAGCTCCAATGCAGGCTGCGGAAGTCCGCGTTTATCCTATATTTACTGTTCGTTGGCTAGCAGTTCACGCTTTAGCTATTCCATCAGTATTCTTTCTGGGTTCCATTGCTGCTATGCAATTCGTAGCCCGATAAATTTAACAATCATGCAAGTTAACGAAAATCCTAACAAAGTTCCAGTTGAACTTAATCGTACAAGCCTTTATTTAGGCTTACTATCAGTCTTTGTATTGGGAATTTTATTTTCCAGTTACTTTTTCAATTAAATTAAAACTATGAGTAAATTAAAAGGACCTGATGGAAGAATTCCAGATAGACTTCCCGACGGTAGACCAGCAGTTGCATGGGAAAGAAGATGGACTGAAGGAACTCTCCCTCTATGGCTTGTTGCTACGGCAGGTGGAATTGCAGTTATCTTCGTTTTGGGTATATTTTTCTATGGTTCCTACCAAGGGGTTGGAGCTGGAGGCTAACAAATCCTTACCTTGACTTGCTAATCACTTATATCAAATAAGCCTAATAAGAATCAGTAAATATCCTGAGTTTCTCTTTTGTGGAACTTGGGATACTTTCTTTTTGGGTTATCAATCCATCTTTTAATGAAAAATGAGATTTACTTTTTGGTCTTTCTTTTTCAATTAATTTAGCTACTTCAAATATTATTTTATTAGCCACTTCAGTATTTGATCTAAGATTATCCAAAACCATCTCTACAGAAACTTCTTGATGAGTTTGATGCCAGCAATCATAATCAGTAACCATAGATAATGAGGAGTAAGCTATTTCGGCTTCTTTAGCTAATCTTGCTTCTGTGTGGTTCGTCATTCCAATTATTGAACATCCCCAACTCCTATATAAATTAGATTCTGCTCTAGTTGAGAAAGCGGGACCTTCCATTGCTAGATAGGTACCCCCTCTATGCAATTGTCTACCGCCAGGAATATTTTTTTCTCCGATTTCACTTAATATACGTGATAAATTTGTGCAGAAGGGATCTCCCATAGTTACGTGAGCAACAGCTCCCTCGTTAAAGAAGGTTGCAGGTCTATTTTTTGTCCGGTCGATAAATTGATCTGGAACCACTATATCAAGTGGCCTTATCTGTTCTTGTAATGAACCAACTGCTGATGGAGCAATAATCCATCTTACTCCTATTGATCTTAGAGCCCAAATATTAGCTTTGTAAGGGACTTCAGAAGGATTTAAACTATGTGTTCTGCCATGCCTAGGAATAAATGCTATCTCTAGGTTTCCAAGATTATATACTTTTATTGAATCAGAAGGTTTACCATAGGGAGTATTAATTTCTAGTTCTCTTAAGTACTCTATTTGATCCATTGAATAAAATCCACTTCCACCAATCACTCCTAATCTTGATTTTTCAATTGGTAATAAATGTTCTTTATTCATAGTGATGTAAATGGCTTTTAATCATCTGGTACTAATTGGAGGAGGACACTCAAATGTTTCTTTATTGAAGAAATGGTTAATGTTTCCGAAATTAATGCCAGAAATTCCTGTTTCAATTATATCTAGAGATTCTCATTTAGTTTATTCGGCTATGTTCCCATCGGTGATTTCAAAATCAATCACTTTAGAAGAGAGTTTAATTGATATAAAATCTTTAGCAAAAAATGCAAAAGTATCTTTTATAGAAGAAGAAGTAAAGGATATTGATTTCAATTTAAAGAAAATTGTTTTAAGTAATAGACCTTCAGTTAATTATTCGAAGTTGGTACTTAATTATGGAAGTCAAACAATAATTCCAGAAGAATTTGAATCACTAGTTAAAAATCGAAATGCTTTTTCAATTAAACCTTTTTTAAAGGCTTATGACTCAATACTAAAAGAGGACATTTTTGATTCAGTAAATGAACTTCCATTCGTAATTGTTGGTAGTGGCCTTGCTGCAATTGAAGTATCTTATGCTTTGAGAAAAAGATGGGGAGATAGACCTTTAAAACTATTATGTGATTCAAGAAAAATTAGTAATACAATTCTAAAAAGTTTACGGAATTCCAATATTGATTTAGTTGAAAAACTTAATTTTGATTATGGCAAGATTCTTTTATGTACTGGAAATACATCTCCGTTATGGGCACAAAAAAAATTATTAGATTCGGATTCTTATGGCAGAATAATTACAAATCGGAATTTACAGATAAAAAATTTCTCTGGAGTCTTTGCTGTCGGTGATTGCGCAGTTGTAGGTTCAGCAAAAAGACCAGCATCGGGAGTTTTTGCAGTAAAAATTGTAAATACATTAGTACAAAATCTAAAAAAAGATATAGAAGGAAGATCATTAAAAAAGTGGTTTCCTCAAAAGATCGGATTGCAAATAGTAAATATATTTCCAAGCCATCATCCCAAGGCTTTTGCTATTTATCGCAATTTTGTTTTCGGCCCTTATTTTATTTTTTGGATTTTAAAGAATAAAATTGATCTCAACTTTATTAAAAAGTTCAGATCAAAAAGGCTAATTATGAAGAGTAGTGAAAAAAATATATCATTGAATGATTGCAGAGGATGCGCAGCTAAAATTCCTCAGTTTGTTTTGAATAAATCATTAATAAATTCTAATTTAAATTCTTTTGCCTCATCACCTGAAGATTCAGTTGAGATATATCAAAATGGTCAAGATATTATCTTGCAAAGTGTAGATGGATTTCCTGCTTTGGTAAGTGATCCTTGGCTTAATGCAAAAATTACTACTTTGCATGCTTGCTCAGATTTGTGGGCATGCGGAGCAAAACTTTCATCCGCGCAGGCTTTAATTTCATTACCAAAAGTTGAAAGGGAATTTCAGAGTTACCTCTTTTCTCAATCACTTCAAGGTATTAAATCAACAGTTGAGGATCATGGAGGTGAATTACTTGGAGGCCATACTTTCGAGGCAAGAAGTTTAGTAAATAAACCTTATTCATTAGGAATAGATATTTCTTTAACAGTTCAAGGTATTTTAAAAAATGGAGCAAAACCATGGCTTAAATCTGGAATGAATATTGGAGATATTCTCATGATGTCTAGACCTCTGGGCGTTGGGATTTACTTTGCCGGTCAAATGCAAAATATTAATATGTTAGGTAGTTCTTCTGAAGTAATTAATAACTTAGTAAATAGTCAGCAATATTTGATTGATGAAATTTATCTTTTTCAAAATCAATTTAAAGAATCATTAGTCAATGCTGCGACTGACATTACTGGATATGGATTTATTGGACATCTTAAAGAAATGGTTGAATCATCTAATTTATACAGGCAAAGCAATAATCTTGAGCCACTAAAAGTTTTATTAGATTTATTTGCATTTAAAGCTTATCCTGGAGTATTTGATTTAATTAGAAAAGATGTTAAAAGTACTTTCTTTGAATCTAATAAAGAAATTTTTGATAAAATTTATAAATTAAATAAGCAAAAAAGAATAATTAATTTTTTAAACGAAAATTCATTAGATCAAGAGACTTTTAAAGAGCGAATATCATTACTATTAGATCCTCAAACATGTGGACCCTTATTGATTAGTTGCGATCGTAAATATGAAAATGTTCTAAAGGATAAATGGTACAAGGTTGGAGAGGTTGTAAAAATGTAATTAATTTCTATTTAATTTGTCAATTTCCAAATATCTTAATCTTTTGATTTCCTTTCCCATCTCCTTCCCTGGGAACCATCCTTCTTTTTTTAATGTTTCTCCATCTTTTTTTGATTTTATGAATTTGTAAATATATAACCACTTAAACAATTTACGCCAGTATGGTCCTCCATCACAAATTAATAGTTTAACTGTCTCATCATTAAGGTTTCTATCCTCAATAAATTCTGTCCAACCTGATGGAGAAAAAAGATTGAAATTTTTTTGGTTTGTATTTAATATCTTTTTTATATTTATATAATCTTCTAATATTTTTTTCTCACTATTATTTACCAAAAATCTTTGACATGCTTTTTCTAAATCTTCTGAATCTTTTAATAAGTAAAGCATATAATTTCCCTTTAACTTCTTAATCCAATTTAGTCCTCTTAAAAATCTTTTATCGACTTTAATATTTTCATTTAAGATTGAGATAATTTCCCATTCATGAATTATCGTAATCATATTAGTCAAATTATCGTGTTTGTATATTTCAGCTAGTTCCATCCTTATTCGTATACCTAGTGCAGGAGGGTAAATCATTCTCTGATGAGTTTCTGAACTTTTCCATGGCCATTGTCTAACTGTTTCTTGAGATTGTTTGAGGGAATTATTTGAAATATTGAAATTTAACCTTGAAGCATATTTTGCACATCTAATTAATCTACTTGGATCATCTGAAATACTATTACTGTGAAGTAAGTTCAATCTTTTACTTTTTATATCAGAAATTCCTCCATAAAGATCATAGATTTTCCTTGTAGAGACCTCGAAGGCTATTGAATTTATAGTGAAATCTCTCCTCTTAAGATCCTCCTCAATAGTACTTTTATTTACTGTGGGATTTAAGCCTGGAGCAGAATAAATTTCTTTTCTTGCAGAAGCAATATCAATTTTATAGTCATTAATATTTATTTCTACAGTGTTGTATAAATTGAATTCCTTGATTAAACATAAATCTACATTTACAATATTTTTTTTTATAAATTTTGCAAGCGAAATAGAGGATCCTTCAATAACAAGATCAATATCTACAGGTTTAGAAAACGATTTTTTGTGGAATTTACTAATTAATAAATCTCTTAAATAACCGCCAACAAAAGCTACTTTAGTATTTTTATTAGATTCTATGTATTTAGTAATTAGGTTATATAGATTAAATGGAATTTTGATTAATTCCTCTTGGATGTAATCAGCGATATCATTCATGACTTTTAACTTACATAACGAATTGGAGCTAATCTGGGATCTAAAATTTTACTTCCTTTATCACCAAATTTTACTGCTAAGGATATTTTTTCACCGCTCCCAAAAATATGTATGATTTCACCTTTACCAAATTTTGAATGAATTAGCTTATCTCCAACTATCCAGCTTTTCCCTTTACTGGGACCTGAATATAATTTTCTTACTGCATTTATAGGTTTGTTAACAGATTCATTTGGATTGTTTCGATCAACTCTAGTTAAACGATCAAGATGCCAATCTCTTCTAATTGAAGCACCACCAGTTTGGGGTAATTCACCATCCATTAAATCTTCAGGTATTTCCGAAAGAAATATTGAAGGAATTGTTGCTTCACGCATTCCACCCCATAATCTTCTTTCTCTTGCATGACTCAAGAAAACTCTTTCTTTTGCTCTAGTAATTCCTACATAGCATAATCTTCTTTCCTCTTCCAGAAGTGAGGGAGTATCTATTGATCTATGGCTCGGGAAGAGACCTTGTTCTAAGCCAGTGATAAAAACATTTTGAAATTCTAAACCCTTACTATTATGCAGAGTCATAAGAGTTACAGAGTTAGGATTATTTTTCTTTGTGTCATTATCAGTCGTTAAGGCTGCTGTAGAGAGAAATCCTTCTACATCTCCACTTTCTGTTTCTTCTTCATATTGAGTAGCGGCATTAATTAGTTCTTGTAAGTTATTTCTTCTATCTTCAGATTCTTCACTCCCACTAGCTAGTAAGTCACTTAAATAACCACTTTTTTCTAAGATTAGTTGTAGTAGTTGAGCAGGGCCTGAATTTTCAAGATAGCAAAGTAGATCATTCATAACTTCAGTAAATTTATTAATTCCTTTGGATGATCGGCCTATTGTTGCTTCAAGACTTTGCTTATCATTTAGAACCTCCCATAATGGAATATTTAACCTGTTAGATATTTCATTAAGTTTTTGAATAGTAGTCTTACCAATCCCTCTTCTAGGAACATTTATGATACGCAAAAGACTAACATTATCTGAAGAATTAACCAGAACTTTCAAATATGCTATTGCATCTTTGATTTCCCTTCTATCATAAAAGCGCAATCCTCCGAAAATCGTATAAGGAATTCGCCATCTCACAAGAGATTCCTCTAATACTCTTGACTGGGCTCTCGTTCGATATAAAATTGCAAAATTTTTCCAAACTGGGTTTTGATTATAGTTATTGAGTGATTTTATTTTATTGGTAATTGCTTCTGCCTCAGAAATTTCATCGTCACAGCTGAGTAACTTTAAAAGCTCCCCTTTTTCTTTAGTAGCTCTTAAAACTTTCTCAATTCTCTCAGAGTTGTTTTCAATTAGTGAGTTTGCAGCATCAAGGATATTTGAAGATGACCTATAATTTTCTTCTAATTTAATCAAAGATGATTTTGTATCGTCGTTGATTGAAGTTTTAAAATCTTCTTGAAAACCAATTAAAATTCTGAAGTCAGCTGCTCTGAAACTATAAATACTTTGATCAGCATCCCCAACTACAAAAATTGACCGATCTTCCCAATTGAAGAATTTTTTTGGTTCAGTATTTCCAGCCGTAATTAATTTTATAAGTTCATATTGTGTTCTATTTGTATCTTGATATTCGTCAACTAAAATATGTTTAAATCTATTGTGCCAGTAATCTCTGACCTTATCATTTTGCCTCAATAAGAAAACAGGCAAAAGTAGAAGATCATCAAAGTCTAAAGAATTATTTTTTGAGAGCGAAATCCTATATCTCTTGTATGCTTCTGCAAC
>QCQM01000010.1 GCA_003212195.1 Prochlorococcus sp. AG-449-O05
GACCTGTTCCAGATGTTTGGTTGAAATTAGATCAACTTAAAGAATATACCCAATAAAATTTTTACATCTAAAAGTTTTTATTTTTTTTCTCTGTAGACATTTTTGACTGGATTCTTTTTGCTTCTTTGATCATTTCTTTACCATCAAATAAGTAATTATCTACATATCCTTGTGTATATCTATCAAATTCTGATAGCGCATCTTTAACTTGTGAAAAACAATGATAAAGATCGAGGCCTAAAGTTGAAATAGACTTTGGAACTATTTTTTTGTTATAAATTTTTTCAACTTTTTCTATTTTTTTTTGTGAGAGATTTATATAACTGCAAAAATTTTCCATTAATTGGTCATCATATGGATCCGCAGATAGTTCTTTTATTTCGTTATTCAAAGGTTTAATTATTTGACTAATTAATCTATTTATAGGACTGTAAATTTCTTTAATCCATGTTTCAACTTCTTTGTCCTTAATTGAAGAATGATATTTTTTTGAATTAAATTTCTTTTCCCAATTTTCATTTAATGAATCAAATGATGAACTGGAAGAGAAAAAACTGCTATCATATTGTTTCTTTTTGATAGGGTCATTTAGAGTTTCCCAGGCATTTTGTATAGCAAGAAATCGTTCTTTTTTGCCGCCTGCATCAGGATGATGTTGCTTAACTAAAGAGCGATATGAAGATTTAATTTCATTTCTGGTTGCATTTTTTTTGAGACCTAATTCTTCATATAAATTTTTTCCCATATTTATAAATTATGCATTAAAGAAAACCATCTTTTCTGGCTTGAATTGAGGTATTAGATTCAAACATTGCTGTTGATAAATATCTTTCTCCAAAACTTGGAAGAATAACTATCAATCTTTTATTCATTAGTTCTTTTCTTTTACCGATTTTTATAGTTGCTGCTAAAGCTGCACCGCTGCTGATCCCAGATAAAAGACCTTCCAATCGAGCTAATAAACGCCCATAATAAAATGCTTCATCATCATCTATTTTTATAATTTCATCAATTAATTTAGTATTAAGTACCTTCGGTACGAAACCCGCTCCAATTCCTTGAATCGAATGCGATCCTGCTTTTTCTCCTGAAATCACAGCACTTTTTTTGGGTTCTACGGCATAAATTTTGCAATTTGGATTAACTTTTTTCAAAAAACGTGCACAACCAGTAATTGTTCCTCCTGTGCCTACTCCTGTAACTAGTCCATCTAATTTGTTATTGGATTGGGACCATATTTCTTGGGCCGTTGTTCTTTCATGAATATCTGGATTAGCAAAGTTTTCAAACTGATTAAATTGATAGCTATTTGCAATGGTTGAAGACAACTCATTAGCCAAATCTAAAGCTCCTTTCATTCCGTCTTTCCCCGGTGTTAGCTGTAATTCAGCCCCATATGCTCTCAACATTGCCCTTCTCTCAATACTCATCGTGTCCGGCATAGTTAATATCAATTTATAGCCTTTTGCTGCAGCAACCATTGCTAATGCGATGCCAGTATTCCCACTAGTTGCTTCAATTAACGTTGTTTTATCTGGTGTTATCAATCCTTCTGCTTCAGCTTTACATAACATCGAATAAGCGATCCGATCCTTAACGGATGCTGATGGATTGAAACTTTCTAGTTTGGCTATTATTTCTGGATAACAATCAAAATACTTTCTGATTCGATTTAATTTTACTAATGGGGTATTTCCAACTAGAGAAGTTATATCATTTGCTATTTCCATGAAATGATTTTTTTGAATGCAAAATAAAATCTCCTATATTCATAATAATTGTATTTAAAGATCTTTTATATAATTTTCTCAAAAGAATTTAATTTAAATAACTTCCTGCGGAAAAATATTTAGTAATATAAAAGGTAGTTTTTATTATGATTATGTATTCATTGGAACTAAGTCTGAGATATTCCCCTTTCCCACTTTCAATTCAGAAGAAAGAATTTGACGATGTTAAACGGATTTATGATGAAATAAAAAATTCTATGAATGAAACCTTAGAATCATCAAATTTGATCGAATTAAGGTGTGACAAAGTGCAAGATAAATTAATTGCTGTAAGAGCTAAAGAAATCATTTCTGTTCAGATATATGAAAAATCGTCAGTGGCAGGAGGAGCTAAAAGACCAGGATTTTCTCTCAACATAGATTGATAGAATTAATGCGAGATTCCCTTGAAAATGAAATACCTCATATTAAATTCAAAGATGTTTCTTTTTCATATCCTAGAGAAAAAGAAAATTTAATTTTTAAATGTAACTTCTCAATAAAAAAACCTGGATTTTGGATGGTCGTAGGTAAAAACGGGAGCGGAAAAAGTACTCTTTTAAAATTAATTAATGGCATAATTAAACCCAAAAATGGTGTCATTGAATCTAATGCAAATATTGGCATGGTATTTCAAAACCCTGATCATCAAATATTGATGCCAAATTGTAGGAGTGAACTTCTGATTAATATTAATCAAAATATAAGTCAAAATGAAATTAATAAAAAAATTGAATATGTGCTTGATCAGGTAGGAATGACTGGTTTTGAAAAAAGGCCAGTTCATACATTGAGCGGTGGACAAAAACAACGCTTAACAATTGCATGCGCCCTGATTAGTAATAGAAATTTTATTCTTTTAGATGAGCCTACAGCGTTACTTGATCAAACCAGCCAATTAAAAGTTTTACAAACTATTAAAAATCTTACAAGTGACCATGCAAAACCTTTAACAGCTTTGTGGATTACTCATCGTTATGAAGAATTAACTTATGCTGATGCAGTAGCAGAGTTGAAAAATGGTTTTTTATCTAGCTGGCAAGAACCATCAAAATTTCAATATAATTAACTCCTGTACTTGTCATAAGGTACTTTAAAGAGCTAAATTCATTTAATATTCCTCGGTAGCTCAGCGGTAGAGCGATCGACTGTTAATCGATTGGTCGCAGGTTCGAATCCCGCCCGGGGAGTTCCTTAACAAATCAAGAAAATCAAGAGACCTAATAAGTCTCTTTTTTTTGTGTCGTTTGAATTACTACACCATTCAGGAAATTCTAGTCATCCCACATATCCTTTTTCTCTTGATCGAAACTATTCCTTTCAAGTAATTCTATTCTTTGCTTCTGAGAATCTATTTCTGTTTCAATTACGTTTTTATCGTCAATGTATTTTGTTTGTATTTCTGAGATGATTATTTCAAATTGTTCTCCAAAAAAATCTGACATTTCTCTCCATGCTTCCATTTCCTCTTCTTTGCCAATAGTATCATTTATTTGATGAGAAATAATTTCCATTACATATCGTTTAAGTTCTTGATGACTCATCGATTCAACTTTTTTTTGAATGTAAAGTTCTTTAAGGTTTTCTAGTTGTTTTTTTGATAAATCAGAATAGATAATAGGCTTCTTTTTCATAGATACTTAAATTTTTTTTAATATAGACAAAATTATTATTTTAAACATTCTGAAGAAATTAAAAATTTTAATCTAAGTTAGTTCCTTTTTGAAAACTTAAAATCTTCATTTAATTTTCATAACCCTTGAAATGGCAAACTGAATTAGATATTTCTCAAAATTAACCATTATGTGTTTCTAATAAACCTTTGATTATTAAGAAAAAGTAAATAGAATCGAAAGAAATTCTAAAATTTCAATTTTTTAAAAATTTACAATTTCTATCTTATCCATTGATATGACAAAGTTATTTGATAAATCTAATTGATAAAATTGTTTACACTAATTCAGCAATCTTAATAAATTCTTGAGAGAATTACTATACAAAGACTTAATTTTAATTTAATAGTTCATAAATATGAAAATTTCAATCCTTTTAATTGAAGACGATCGCGATATGCGTGATTTGGTTTCTAGGCATTTAGAACATTCTGGTTTCGATGTCCAAAAAGCTGAAGATGGAATTAAAGGACAAGCATTAGCTCTTCAATATTCACCAGATTTAATACTCTTAGACTTAATGCTACCAAGTGTTGATGGGTTAACTTTGTGCCAGCGACTAAGAAGAGATGAAAGAACATCAAATATACCAATTTTGATGATAACTGCATTAGGCGGCCTTAAAGATAAAGTTACGGGGTTTAATTCTGGTGCAGATGATTACATTACTAAACCATTCGATCTTGAAGAATTACATGTACGCATTAAAGCTCTATTAAGAAGAACCAACAGAGCACAATTAAATTCTAGTAACCAGCAAGAAATATTAAATTATGGCCCTTTAACCCTTGTTCCGGAAAGATTTGAAGCTATATGGTTTGAATCTCCTGTTAGGTTAACGCATCTTGAATTTGAACTGCTTCATTGTCTTTTGCAGAGGCATGGTCAAACTGTATCTCCAGCATTAATTCTTAAAGAAGTATGGGGATATGAACCTGATGATGATATTGAGACAATAAGAGTTCACGTTAGACATTTACGGACTAAACTCGAACCAGATCCACGTAAACCTATTTATATAAAAACTGTATACGGTGCAGGATATTGTCTTGAGCTACCTATTGGCTCTCAAGTGGAAACTGCTAGGCAAGAGTTTATTCAAGCAAGAAATCCTGACTTGATAAATTCTGCAGTGGATTAATCTCATATATCTTCCATTGAAATTTTTAAAAAAGTAATCTCCCATGCCAACCTTGGTTGAATGTTTTTTCTCAAGAGGTATTTTAAATTTTCAAGTTTTTTAACTAAACCGATATTTTTTGTTTTTCTCCACCAAATAGTTTGAATTAAATTTATTAAACAAATCTGTTGAAAAATTTCTAATTTTTCAGATATTGACTTAGATATTTCTAATATTTCCAGACTATTCTTTATTGGAGAATCCAATTTACTTATAATTTCATCTGAAAAATCATTCCAAATTTCAATATTTTTCAATAATTGATTTGGAGATCCATTAGCAGAGTTTATTAAATCTTCAAATTTTAATTTTGTATTAATAATTGATTTAGAAGTATCTAAATATTCTTTTAAAATTGACTTTATTTGTTTACTAGAAAAAGATCGAAATCTGATGATTTGACATCTTGAGATGATAGTATCTAAGAGAAGGTTTAATTTAGATGTTAGTAAAATAATAATGCCGTTACAAGGTTCTTCTAAAGTTTTTAAAAGGCAATTTGATGCTGCTTCGTTTAAAAGGTGTGCATCATTAATTAAAACAATTTTTTTTTCTGAGTTTATTGATTTTTGACTAAGAAAAGTTTTGATATTACGTATTTGAGCAATTTTAATAATCTCAGATCCACTTTTTATTGTTTTTTCAAGATCGGAACTTCCTGAGCTTTTAGTTTTCAAGAGAGAATCAGGTTCAATAATTAAAAAATCAGGATGGTTATTGTTTGTAATTCTCTCTTCAACATTTTCGTTTGGTGAGAACTGTTTGAAAATCTCTTTTATAAATTGAAGAGCAGTTTCCTTTTTTCCTACTCCTTCAGCACCAAAAAATATATAACCATTAGCAAATGATTTGTTTTTAATTATGTTGTTAAGAGAGATATTGACTTCTTCATTCAAGAAAAAATTATTTTTTTTAGCCTCAATCATTTGTTATTAGAAAAATTGTTTAGCAAAGTCTCTTTAATTTGATTAGAAATAGTTTTAATATTTTGTGAGGCAGATATTACTTTCCAGTTTTTTTCTTTGGCAATTAGTTTGAAGCCTTCATTTACTTTTTCTAAAAATCTTATTCCTTCTGATTCTATTCTATCTGGAATATCATTTTTTCTTCGGAATATACTCTCCTCTGGAGAAATTTCTAAGAAAAAAGTTAGATCAGGCGATTCTCCCTGACACACAATAGATTCAATATTTTTAATTATTTCTAAATTTATATTTCTTCCATAACCTTGATAAGCCAAGGTGGAATCCGAAAATCTATCACTAATCACCCAATCATTGTTATTTAAAGCAGGTGAAATAATTTTGGTAACGTGTTCAGCTCTATCGGCTGAATAAAGCAATAGTTCCGCCAGAGATGAAGGCTTGTTATTTTCATTATTATCAAGAATCAGTCCTCTAAGTTTTTTTCCTAAAAGACTGCCTCCCGGCTCTCTAGTTGTTATTAATTTAGACCCTTTCTTTATTAGACCACTTTTAGGCAGCCATTTAGATAATTCATCTATTTGGGTTGTTTTACCACATCCATCAATACCCTCAATAACGATAAATTTTCCTTTCATTTAATCCAAAGATAAAGCATTAATTACAACTGTAATTGAGCTTATGGCCATCAATAATGCTGCTATTGAGGGAGTAAGCAGAATACCGTATTTAGGGAATAAAATGCCGCCTGCTAGAGGTATAGCTAATAAGTTGTAACCAAAAGCCCATGTTAGATTTTGCTTTATTTTTCTTATAGTTTTTTTTTGCAAGATTTAAGGCGTAGGGCAATCCATTTAATTGATCTCCCATCAATACTAAATCTGCATTTGCCTTGGCTATTTGAGTCCCTGATCCCACCGCAATTCCTAGGTCTGAGGATGCTAAGGCTGGGACATCATTAATACCATCACCAATCATCGCTACTTTATTATTAATTTTTAAATTTTCAATAGTCTTTAGCTTCATTTCAGGAAGAAGATCCCATTTTACTTCTGCTTCTTTACAACCAATTTTTTTTGCTAAAGCTAAAACTGTTTGTTTTCTATCTCCACTTAAAATATTAATTTTAAATTTGTTTTCTCTTAAATTTTGAATTGTTTTAATTGAATCATCTCTAAGTAAATCTCCTAGGAAGATAAAGCCTAATAATTTATCTTTGATACTTACTCCAATGATGGTATTCATTATGTTCTCTTCATTTTCAATGACTTTTTTTGCATCACTATCAATAATTATTCCTTTACTCAGTAGCCATTCAATATTTCCAATATTAATAAGTCCATCAATTGACTCTAGTTCTCCAGAAATACCTCGACCTGAATGAGTGAAAATTTTTTTTATTGGAAATAAACTTAAATTTTGTTTTTTTGCCTCTTGAATTAAGGCATCTGCGATTGGATGTCTGCTTTCCTTTTCTAAACTGGCAGCTATTCTTAATAAAAATGAATGATCAGAATTATTTTTATAATCAACAATGAAAGGCTTACCTTTTGTTAAAGTACCTGTTTTGTCAAAAATAATGTGGTTAATTTTTGAAGCCATCTCTATTTTGTCCCCGCCTTTAAATAAAACTCCTTTTTTTGCTGCTTTCCCTGATGCGACAGTTATTACAGTTGGGGTGGCTAAACCTAATGCACAAGGGCAAGCTATTACTAAAACAGCAATTGACAATTGAATAGCTAAACTAAGGAAATTCTCGGCATTACTACCAAGCGAACTATGAAGTGTATGGCTTGAGTGAGTGATCAATTGATTATGACTACTTAATAAATCTGGCCAAATGTTTATTGCCCCCTTCCACCAAAAGAAGAAGGTCAAAATAGCAAAAATAAGTACAAAGTAAGTAAATTTGCCTGCAATTTCATCAGCAATTCTTTGAATGCGAGGTTTTCTAGCGTTTACAGACTCAATAAGATTTACTAGTTTTGCAAGAGAAGAATCCCCTCCGACCTTTTGTACTTTAAGTCTAAGAGTTGAATTAAGATTTAAAGAGCCACTAGATAGATTTTCGCCTTCTTTTACCTCGATAGGTTTGGATTCTCCAGTAATATGTGAAACATCAACATATGAATTACCTCGAGTAACAATGCAGTCAGCAGGTACTCTGTCACCTGCTAAAACTTGAATCTCTTGATCAGGTCTTAAAGTGTTTACTCTTATTGATTTTATTTGATTATCTTCTGTGTAGATATTTGCCATTTCAGGTTGAAGATCTAATAACTCTCCAATTGATGAACCAGTTTGGTATCTTGCTCTTTCCTCTAAGAAACGCCCAATCAATATAAAGCCTAACAGCATAACTGGTTCGTTAAAAAAACAAGGAAAACCAGTGGCAGGAAATATTAAGGATAGAAGACTTGTTGTATATGCGCTTGTTACTCCAAGAGCTACTAGAGAATCCATATCCGGACGGTTCTTAATAAATGATTTAAATCCATTAATAATTATTCCTCTGCCTGGAAATAATAGGGCTAGTGTTGCTAATGAGGCGTGAAAAAATATATTACCTAATATTGGAAAATTTATATATCTTCCTTCTGCTAGATGACCTAAACCTGAAAATAATAAAAGTAATAAAGCAAAAGTTAGTTTTTTCCATTGATTATTCCACTTCTTTTTTTTTGCTAATTCTGCCTTATTTATTTTTTTTGAAAAGTCATTTATGTAAATCTTTGATGGGAAGCCATTCTCTTTTAGATTTTCGAGAACTGTCTCTATTTTTATATTTTTCTGGGTAATTTCAAAATATGCACTTTCAGTTAGTAAGTTAACAGAAACATTTTCAATACCATCAGAATTATTTAATATTTTTTCAACAGTACTAACACAACCTCCGCACTTCATTCCTGTAATGCTTAATTGAATGCTCTCCATATTTTTACTCTTGAAGCAAATTGATGCTTGATCTTTTTTTTAACTATAATAATAAATGTAATAGACTTTTTAAATAGTTATTTTTTAAATTACTATATAAATTTTATTAGTTTTAGAGCGGTGCCTAGTAATCAAAACAGAGACAATTTTATCGATAAAGCATTTACTGTAATTGCTGAATCTATAGTAAAAATAATGCCTATTGCAGAGAAAGAAAAAAAAGCATATATCTACTATAGAGATGGCCTAGCTGCACAAAATAATGGGGACTATTCGGAAGCATTAGAGTATTACAAAGAGAGTTTACTACTTGAAGAAAATAAAATTGATAGGGGTGAGACTTTAAAAAATATGGCAATAATATATATGAGTAATGGTGAAGAGGATTTATCTATTGAAACTTATGAAAAAGCATTAGTAGAAAATCCCAAACAGCCATCATGCCTTAAAAATATAGGTTTGATTTATGAAAAAAGGGGAAGATATGCTGAGCAAAATGGTGATTTAGATCAGAGAGATATTTGGTTTGATAAAGCTGCTGAAGTCTGGTCTAAAGCAGTGAGATTATATCCAGGTGGTTATCTAGATATAGAGAATTGGTTGAAAAATTCAGGGAGAAGTTCAATCGATATGTATCTCTAATTGTTTTTAATCGAATAAAGAATATTCAACTGCTTCTTTAATATTGGATATTTCTTTGATATTTATTAAATTTTGAAAATTATTATTTAGTTCCTCCTCTAGTTTTGGCACTATTATATTTTTTATCCCTAGTCTCACAGCCTCTTCTATCTTTGTTCGAAGGTTATTCGATTTTCTAACCTGTCCGCTCAAACCCAATTCCCCAATATATGAGCTACTTGACAAAGGGGGAATATTTTTCAAACTTGATAAAATTGATATTGCTACACCTAAGTCAGATGATGGATCATTAATCTCAAAACCACCTCCAGTAGCTATATAACAATCAAATTCAGATAATTTTATCCCTACGTGTTTTTCAATAACAGCTAGAATTTGATGTAATCTATTTATGCTTATTCCAGTTGTAGTTCGTCTTGGGTTACTATAGAAAGTTTTATTTACCAATGCTTGTATATCAACTGCTAATGGTCGAGTGCCTTCATTTGTAATCGTAGTTGTTACACCTGAAATATTTTCTTTATTTGTAAAAATTGAACTTGGGTTTTTTATCTCTCGTAAACCCTCTTCAAGCATTTCAAAAATTCCAATCTCGAAGGTCGATCCAAATCGATTTTTTATACTTCTTAGTAATCTATGTGAGGAAATATTATCTCCTTCAAAGTTTATTACAGTATCAACTAAATGCTCTAGAGTTTTAGGGCCAGCTAAAGTGCCATCTTTGGTTACATGACCAATTATTAAAAGCGCAATATTATTTTCTTTGGCAAGATTTTGCAATTCAGATGAACAAGCTCTTACTTGCGAAACTGATCCTGGCGAACTTTGCATTTCATGATTATGGATGGCTTGAATACTATCAATAATTGCGAAACTTGGATTGATACGTTTGATCTCTTCAATAATTAGGGTTAAATTAGTTTCTGCAAAAATTTTTAAATCGATACTGTTTTGATTTAATCTTTCCCATCTAATTTTTACTTGTTCTAAAGATTCTTCTGCAGTTATATATAAAACTTTCTCATTAAGAGATATTTTTCCTGCTGATTGAAGAACTATTGTGCTTTTGCCTATACCTGGTTCTCCTCCAAGTAAAACAACAGATCCAGGTACTATTCCACCTCCAAGAACTCGATCAAATTCCCTAAAACCACTTGTGAATCTTGATATTGTTTTTGATGAGATCTCATTAAATGGTATAGATTTTTTACTGTTTTTTATGTCTTTTATTTCTGAATTTTTGGAGCTCTTACTTTTTATTTCTTCAACAATGGTATTCCATGAGTTGCAATTAAGGCATTTACCAAAGTATTGGGAAGTTTCAGATCCACATTTCTGACAAATAAAAGTCGTTAATTTGCTAGACATTAAGTTTCTCAATGAAGTAATGGAACTAGAATGTTTGGGATATTGCCCCTCTACAAGTTAGATTAGGTTAATAATAAATTCTCTTACTGATTAGCTAATAGAAACAAATGCCTCTATCTAGTCAAACTAAAGAAACCATACTTGTCGCAGATGACGAGGCAAGTATTAGAAGAATTCTGGAGACACGTCTCTCCATGATTGGCTACAAAGTTGTAACTGCAAGTGATGGTAAAGAAGCACTAAAGTTATTTAAGGATTATGAACCTGATTTAGTAGTTCTTGATGTCATGATGCCAAAGCTAGATGGTTATGGAGTTTGCCAAGAATTAAGGAAAGATTCTGATGTTCCAATTGTTATGTTAACTGCATTAGGAGATGTTGCAGATAGGATAACAGGTTTAGAATTAGGGGCTGATGATTATGTAGTAAAACCATTCAGCCCAAAGGAGTTAGAAGCTAGAATAAGGTGCGTTCTCAGAAGAATCGATAAAGAACAAATTCCTGGAATGCCTAATTCAGGATTAATTTTGGTAACGGATATAAAAATTGATACAAATCGAAGACAAGTTTTTAAAAGCGATGAGAGAATAAGATTAACTGGTATGGAATTTAGTCTCTTAGAGCTTTTGGTAAGTAGGTCAGGAGAGCCATTTAGTAGAGGAGAGATTTTGAAAGAAGTTTGGGGATATACCCCCGAGAGACATGTTGACACGAGAGTCGTGGATGTTCATATATCAAGATTAAGATCAAAACTTGAGGCTGATCCAGCAAATCCTGAATTGATTTTGACAGCAAGGGGTACAGGATATCTTTTTCAACGGATTGTTGATATTGCTCCTTTTGATGGTAAATAAATGGGTAAAGAAACAGCGCAAAAAATTAACAAGCCCAGAGCTATTAGAAGATTAGTTATTTGGTACAAAAGAAATTCGGCTGTAACTTCTATAGTTGATACTGCTGCTAGTTCTGCAGTAACGGCTAGTAATGTTGCGGGTAATATGGTTTCTGGTGCTGGTTCTGTTGTGAGCACAGCTAGTAATGTTGCGAGTAATGTTGCAGGTAATGTTGCAGGTAATGTAGTTTCAAGTGCTGAATCTGTTGTGAATACTGCCAGCAGTGTTGTTTCAAATGCAAGTTCAATAGCTAAAAATACATTGCAGCCATTGGTTTTTGACCCATTAAAAAGATTACAAAATAATGATGATATTTTAGATAGGGTGGAGGAATCTCAATCTAAAAGAATTTGGATCGCAGTTGATGGGATGGGTGGAGATTATGCTCCTGGTCCAATTCTTGAAGGTTGCCTCGAAGCAATAAGTAGATTTCCAATAAATATAAAGTTTGTTGGCAAAATTGAAAAAGTTAAAAATGCAGCATCAAAAATTGGTTTAGCAGAATTATTAGAAAGTGAAATCGATAATAACCGTCTTGAATTAATTGATAGTGGAGAGCCTATTGGAATGAATGAAGAAGCTACTGCAGTTAGAAAAAGAAAAAATGCTAGCATAAATGTTGCAATGGATTTAGTGAGAAATAATAAAGCTGAAGCTGTCTACTCAGCGGGTAATTCAGGTGCCATGATGGCTTCTGCCATATTTAGAATTGGCAGATTGAAAGGGATTGATAGACCAGCTATAGGAGCATTATTTCCAACGAGGGATCAAACTCGCCCGGTATTAGTTTTAGATGTCGGCGCAAATACTGATTGTAAGCCATCTTATCTGCATCAATTTGCTCTTTTAGGTAATGTTTATGCAAAAGATGTCTTACAGGTAAAAAAACCAAGAATTGGTCTTTTAAATATCGGAGAAGAAGAATGCAAAGGTAATGATTTGTCCCTTAAAACATTTGAATTATTATCTTCTGAAAAAAGTTTTGATTTTGGAGGTAATTGTGAAGGGCGAGATGTATTGTCAGGTAGTTTCGACGTAGTAGTTTGTGATGGATTTACTGGAAATATATTGTTGAAATTTCTTGAATCTGTGGGAGGAGTTTTGTTAGATATTTTGAGATCTGAGCTGCCACGTGGAAGGCGGGGGAAAGTTGGTTCAGCTTTTTTAAAAAGTAATCTACTTAGAATTAAGAAAAGGTTAGATCATGCCGAACATGGAGGAGCTTTATTACTTGGGGTGAATGGTATTTGCGTTATTGGTCATGGAAGTAGCAAATCTTTATCAGTAGTCAGTGCTCTTCGCTTGGCTCACTCTGCAGTGAATCATGGTGTTATGGACAATTTAAATCAACTGCAAAAGCTTCAAGTTTTAAATTCATAAAACATATTGAGTCAAATTTATGTTTGACTAATATAAGTAACTAAAAAACTCTTTTGGAAGGAATTAATTTTAATCAGATTGGAGTGTCATTCAAGGGAAGCGGAAGTTATGTACCTGATCAAATTCTTACCAATCAAAAAATTAGTCAAAAGGTTGATACAAGCAATGAATGGATAAAATCTAGAACGGGTATTTCTGAAAGAAGAATCTCAAGCTCAGGAGATAATGTTGCTGAGATGGGTTATAAGGCTGCTCAAACTGCTATAGAAATGGCTAATTGGGATATCAAAACGATTGATTTGATTGTTTTAGCTACTTCTACTCCTCATGATTTATTTGGGTCAGCGCCATCTATTCAAGCTAAATTAGGTGCAGCTAATGCTGTAGCTTTCGATTTAACTGCAGCATGTAGTGGTTTTTTATTTGCCTTAATTACAGCCTCAGAATTTTTAAAAGGGGGTAGATTTAAAAGGGCTATTGTTATAGGAGCAGATCAACTATCAAGCTTTGTTGATTGGAATGATAGAAGAAGTTGTATTCTCTTTGGAGATGGTGCAGGTGCATTAGCAATTGAAGCTATTGATGAATTTGACAATTTAATTGGTTTTGATATGAGAACTGACGGAGAAAGGGGTTCTTTTCTTAATCTTCCATCAAAAAATAATAAGGGTTCAATAATTGATAACATTGATTTTTCAAGTGGAGCTTTTTCTCCAATTCAAATGAATGGCCAAGAAGTGTATAAATTTGCAGTTAGAGAAGTTCCTATAATTCTTGAAAAGTTGTTTAAAAAAATAAACTATACTTCCGATGAAGTTGATTGGCTTGTATTGCATCAAGCTAATCAAAGGATATTGGATTCTGTAGGAGACAGGTTAAAAATTCCTAGAGAAAAAATTCTTAGCAATTTAGAAAAATATGGTAATACTTCAGCAGCAACAATTCCACTTGTGATGGATGAGGCTATTAGAAATAATAGAATTAAACAAAATGATATTATTGCAACAAGTGGTTTTGGTGCTGGGTTAAGTTGGGGTGCAGCCCTCATTAAATGGGGTTAAAAAAAAAGGAGCATTATGACAGTTGCATGGGTATTCCCTGGACAGGGTTCGCAAAAAATAGGAATGGCAAAACAAATTGAAAATTTGCCCAACACAAAAGAGAGGTTTAGTTATGCATCTGAGATATTTGAGAGGAATTTATTTGAAATTTGTGAGTTAAATACTGAATCAACAAATCCTCTTAGTGATTTGAATAACACAAGAAATACACAAATTTGTCTTTTTTTAGTTGAATCAATTTTATTAGATGCATTAAAAAAAAATGGATTTAAACCAAATTATGTCGCTGGGCATAGTCTAGGAGAAATAACTGCACTATATTGTGCAGATGTTTTTTCATTCGAAGATTGTGTTTCTCTAATAAAAGAAAGGTCTCAATTAATGGAAAATTCTGGGAAAGGATCTATGGCAGCAGTAATTGGTTTTGATAGAAATCAACTAGATCTATTAGTACAAAAAATTGATGATATTGTAATTGCTAATGACAATAGCTCTTCCCAAATTGTCGTATCAGGATCTACTGAAGCATTAGATAATTTATCAAGAGAAATTTCTTGTAAAAGATTCTTGAAATTAAATGTTTCAGGTGCATTTCATTCGCCATTTATGAATGAACCTTCATCAAAATTTTCTGAGTATTTAAAACAGATTAAATTTAATAATCCTTCTTTCCCAGTCATAAGCAATTATGAACCTTCACTTTGTAGTGATCCAAACGAGCTTAGAATTAGATTAGAAAAGCAAATGTGTAATGGAGTGAGGTGGCGAGAAACTATGGATTTAATGGCAAAAGAAAGAGATCTTCATATTGTTGAAATTGGCCCCTCTAATGTACTAAGCGGTTTAGGAAAAAGACATCTTAAAGATGTAAAAATTTCTCAAGTTTCATCTTCTGAGCAAATATCTTATTAATTTGGATGAAAAATCATACTATTCAAAAATTAATCTATGAATTAGTTAGCAAGCTTTTTGTATTTCCTATTTATAAATTTGTATTTAAAGGTCATTTAATAGGTAGAGACAATATCCCACAAAAAGATTCCTTTATCATGGTTTCTAATCATGGTTCTTTACTTGATCCTCCTTTGTTAGGCCATGCCCTTGGACGTAATATATCTTTTATGGCCAAGGCAGAGCTTTTTAAAATTCCTTTTCTGGGCTTTATTATCAAGGCTTGTGGAGCTTATCCTGTAAAAAGAGGAATTGCTGATAAAAATACAATTAAAACAGCATGTAAAAAATTATCAAATGATAAATGTATTGGAATTTTTATTGATGGCACTCGTCAAAAAAATGGTCGAGTGAATAAGCCCAAACAAGGTGCAGCATTATTAGCCTTTAAAAATCAAAAATTATTATTGCCCGTTGCAATCGTTAATTCACATAGACTAATAAGATTTAAATTCTTTATTCCTTTGTTTTCAAAAATAGTTATTAAAGTGGGAAAACCTGTTCAACCTCCACAAAGTTCATCAAGAGATGATCTGCATTCTGTAACAATGCACCTTCAAGATAAAATTAATCATTTGATTGGATGAATACTCAGTTAATTGGAGAAATAGGGTAAAGCGGCAAAACTTTTCTCCAAGAATCTGCATTTGCATTGAATAAATTTTTTTTTGATAAATCTAATAGTTCTTTTAAATCTTTTATATCATCATAATTAGCCTCAAAAGAAAGTTCTTTACTCTCAAGTTCTTTGACAAACTTTGGTAAAACTTTTTCTAAAATAACTAGATCCGAAGAGTTTTTTTCTTTATGATAGATTTCATATTTACCTGCAATAAAACCCTTCCGTTTTAATTTTTTGTAAATCCAGAATGATTTTTTATTTGTAAAGATATTATTTTTTGATGCAATTCTTTTAGCCATTATTTCAAATGAACTAAAACTGTCTAGAGGACATTTTATTTGTTGTGAGATGGTTCTTGCTAAAACTACAATTAGTCGTGAAGCATTAAAATTTGCGGGTCCTATGCTTACAGATAACTTATTTATTTTTTGTAAATTTTCCTTGGAAATGAATTTGTTAAGGTCATTAATTAAGTTGTTGCAAAGGTCTTTATCAAATTTTTTGATAAATAATTCATCAGATTCAAGGCTATTGTTTTTTCTATACCCAAAGCCAAAGGAATTATCTGAGCTATGAATCACTAATGTAGGGTAATTTTCTCTTTTTCCGAGTTTATTTGTCATCTATTACCTTTAAACAGGTAATTCCATGCCTGGATTACACTTCGACCATTTACCAAATTCATTCTCAAAACTTTCACAAGATTGAACATCCCAATCAGTTTTATAGTCACTATTATTGTCTTCAACTATAGTGACATGAATAAATGGTTTTTTTGCTTTAAAATCAGGCAAATCACAAATATTATCAACACCATGATTATTTTCGACTTCATGATATGTGATACATCTATCAACCCATTTACAGTTGATGCAAATGCACATAACTAATACTAAAAATGAAAAGAAATAATATTCTCCTTGATCATACACTAATTATTGATGAATTAGAAAGAAGTATCAAATTTCATAATTGGAATTCTATTTTATCTTTTTTACCTAAAGGTTCATATCTAGTTGGTGGTTACATAAGAGATATTGTTTTGAATAGAGTAACTGATGAGAAAGATATTGATATTGTGGTGCCTTTTAATGCTATTGAAATTGGGATAATGATTTCAGAGAATATTAAATCTAAATTTATAATCTTAGATAAGGAAAGAGAAATAGTAAGAATTATTTTTAAAAATATCTCAATTGATATTGCTAATCAGATTTCCACCACTATCGAGGGCGATCTAATTAGTAGGGACTTTTCAATAAATTCAATTGCTTTTTTATTTGATAAGAAGCTTTTGTTTGATCCATTGAATGGTCTTAAAGATTTGGAGTTTTCTTTACTTAAAACTTATTCTGAAACAAACTTACTCAATGATCCGTTACGAATCTTGAGATGTTTTAGGTTTGTTTCAGAATTGAATTTTAAAATTGATCTAAAGTTGGTTGATTTTATAAAAAAATATAAAAGGAAATTATATCTTGTTGCCGAAGAGAGGATTAATTATGAGATACATAAAATAGTAAATGGAAAAAATGCTATTGAAGCCATAATTTTGTTAAAAAAATTTAATATATTTGGATCTGATAATTTTTATAAAAATTCTTTTTTTTTGGATTTAAAAAAAATTAATGTTACGGAACTTAGTAAGAAGGAAAAAGAGAAATTTTTACCATTATTTTTTTTAGCTCAAATTTTAGATGAACTATCTTTAGAGCAATTTAAATTTAGTAGAATTGAAATTACAAAAACTAAATTATTACGAAAATGGCACTTTTTTTTGGAGAAAAAAAATATCACTCAATTAACTGAATCAGAGAGATTTCTATTACATAAAGAATTAGAGATGGTTCTTCCATCTTTTATTTTTTACTTACCTCAAAACTTACGTTTAGATTGGCTTAATCGATGGCGTGACAACGATGATAAATTATTTCATCCGTCGAACTTACTTAATGGTGACATGATAAAAAAAAATTTGAATATAAAGGATGGGCCGATCTTAGGAGAGCTTTTAAGCTACCTTTCTAAGGAACTTGCCTATAAAAGATTGAATAATTTTGATGAAGCTATTTATAAAGCAAAGCTATGGATTGAACAAAATGCGCCAAAATGTGATTAAATACACATAGCTTAGTTTTGTTTAGAAGTTCAGACTTCAAAATCATTTTTAAAAATTTATGAGCATTCGCATTTACATTGGCAATTTACCACAAGGATTCAATCCAAAAGAATTTGATACACTTTTAAAGTCAGTTACTGATTCAATTAAATTTAAAGCAGTTCTTGATAAGGAAACTAAGGAATGCAGAGGGTTTGGGTTTGCGACAACTAATAATGAAGATAATGCTAATTTATTAATTCAAAAGTTAAACGGTTTTGAATTTAATGGTTCTAAATTAAGAGTAGAACTATCAGAAAAGAAAGATTCCGCTTCAAACAAAAGAAATAGTGGAAAATTAAATAAGAATAAAAAGAGGAAAGACTTTAAGAAAATTGTTCATAGTGATTCTCCTAACTTGGAAGCTCCTGATCCAAGATGGGCTGGAGAACTATCTAAATTAAAAGATTTGTTGGCTAATCAAAAGACACCTGCCTAGTTATTTAATTCGAGAAATTAAAAAAGATATTGGAATCTCAAGAGCTTTTACAGAATTTTTTACAAAAGCCCTATTATTAAAAACATCATAATCTAACCTTTCAATAGAATCTAATATCCCTCTGTAAAGACGTAAAGACGTCCATACTGGCCATCTTGCGTCAGAAGATAGCCATTTAATACCATCCTCAGACTTTTGGAACCATTCGCGAGCTCTTGTTAATTGAAACTTCATCAGTGCTTTCCACTGCTTGTTTATTTTTCCTTTTAAAAGTTCTTCTTCAGAATAATTAAATTTTTCAATATCAGCTTGCGGGAGATATATTCTTCCTCTATGTCTATCCTCTCCCACATCCCTCAATATATTTGTTAATTGATTTGCTATGCCTAGAGATATAGCTGCTTCAGAGGGGTCAGGCATAGCACTCCATGGGGCTGATGTATAAGCGCTATCGATACCCATTACATTCTGAGTCATTAAACCAACAGTTCCCGCGACTCTATAACAATAGAGTTTCAATTCATCAAAATCTTTGTATCTAAATTTGTTTAGATCCATTCTCTGGCCATCTATCATGTCTAAATAAGGTTGAATACTTTGTGGATATTTCTCGATGGTATCCAGCAAAACTGAGTCTAATTCAGATTTAATATGCCCTTTAAATACATTTTTAGTATTTTCTTCCCACTCATCTAAATTGTCTGAAAGTTCATCTTGCGATTTAGTTGAGGCTTCTACGCTATCCATTATTTCATCTGTTCTTCTACACCATACATAGATAGCCCAAATAGCTTTTCTTTTTTCTACAGGTAGCAGAAGCGTTCCCAAGTAAAAAGTTTTAGCCCATTTTTGGGTTTCTTTTCTGCATACCTCGTATGCTTTATCTAGTTGAGAAATTGAATTTTTCAAAAAGTTTTAAATGAATTTTTAAATTACTGGAATGTAAATCTCATGAAGAAACATTTTGAGGAGTTTTGGAATACTCATGATTAATTGATTCCGCGCATAACTTACCACTTAAAACAGCTCCTTCCATAGATGCTAAATATTTTTGCATAGTATAATCACCTGCTAAAAAGAAGTTTTTTATAGGAGATTTTTGACTAGGTCTGAACTCTTGGCATCCAGGAACTGCCTTATAAACAGATCTTGGAGTTTTGACTACTTTATATTTCCGTAAGTTTGTTTTATCGTCTCCCATGAAATGAGTTGGGAATAATTTTTTGAGTTCCTCCATAGTTGCATCAACAATATCCTGATCACTCTTATTTATCCAATCTTTTGCTGGTGCAAAAACTAATTCAAGCATTGATCTATTGGGATCTTCATATTCCTTGCAGGTGATACTCATATCTGCATAAACACTGAGGAGAGGTGATCTGCTGAATAATAAATGATCAATATCTGTTAATTTTTTGTCAAACCATAAATGGATATTAATAACTGGCACACCATTTAAACCATCTAATTTAGAAAATGCATCTAACCCTTTCCATTGTTTAGGGATCATTAATTTAAAAAGATCTACAGGCATTGCACTTACATAAGCATCAGCCGTTAACTCTTTCTTTTCGTTTTTATCTAAAGAAGCAACTGTATAACTTTTAACAGTGCTGTCTTCATTAAGGTTGATTTGCCTTAATGGACTATTCATGTGAACTTCACCACCTCGAGCAGTAATATAATCAACCATTGGCTGGCATAGTCTTTCTGGAGGGGCTCCGTCAAGGAATGCCATTTTAGAACCATTTTTTTCTTGTAGAAATCTGTTTAATGCTGTTAATAAAACCGTAGATGATATTTCATCTGGTCCAATGAAATTAAGAGCTTTACTCATCGCTATAAAAACTTCATCATTAACTCTTTCTGGGATGTTGTGCTCTTTTAGCCAATCTGTCCATGATTTTGTATCACATTTATCTAAGTACTTTTGACCTCTCAACATTGCAGGTACTAAACCTAGTCCAAATAGAATCTTTTCATTCCATGAAAGCATATCATTATTACTTAGTATTGCTGATACACCATTAACGGGAGCAGGAATATCGGGAAAGTCGAATCTACTGTAAGTTCCAGGTTCTGATGGCTGATTAAAAATCATTGAGTGACTTTTCCATTGAAGTCTGTCTTCAATATCTAGTTCCTTAAAAAGTTGCAACATATTTGGGTAGGCTCCAAAAAATATATGTAAACCAGTTTCATACCAATCTCCATCTTCGTCTTTCCATGCGGCAACTTTCCCACCTAAAACATCTCTTGCTTCAAGTACAATCGGGATGTGTCCATTATCGACTAGATATTTAGCACAAGATAAACCTGCTAAACCAGCACCAGCAATTACAACACGCATTATTAAATCAAGAAATAAATTAACACTTACTAATAAGCTACATTAAAGTTAGAACATAATAGTTTTTTTCGTTGATTATTTTGTAAAATTATGGAAAAAATGCTTTTAAAATCGACTACTAGGCATGTAAGAATTTTTACTGCCGAAGTGGTAGATGAAGAATTAAAGTTTCATCCTAATAAACTAACTCTTGATTTAGATCCCGATAATGAATTTATTTGGAACGAAGATTCTCTTAACAAAATAAATGAAAAATTCAATGGATTAATAAAAGAGAGAGCAGGTAAGGATTTAGATGACTATGAACTTCGAAAAATAGGATCAGAAATCGAAGGTTTAATTAAATTTTTGCTTCAAAATGGTCAACTTAGTTATAACCCTGATTGTAGAGTTATGAATTATTCGATGGGTTTACCAAAGACAAATGAAGTGCTGTGAATAGATCATCCTCAAATAGAAGGCCAAGAAGAGGCTCAAATAGAAGTTATTATCCTCCAAATCCAAGGGATATGGATCCAAATGGTCAAAGAAGCAATAGATTGCCTGCTTCTTCTGAACAAAAGATCAACTTTAGTACAGGAACCATTGCAGTACTTGCTGGAGTATTAATTTTAGGAGTTGGTATCGGGAGCGCTATTACCAGTACAACCGATGGCGGGCAGGGAAATATAGCAAGTCAACAACAATTAGATATGGCTGTTCCAGACCCTGAATTTTGTAGACAATGGGGAGCTAGTGCTTTTGTAATTGATGTTGAAATGTATACGACTCTAAATCCATCTACGAGTTTTGTAACGCAACCAGCTCTTCAGCCAGGGTGTGTCATTAGAAGAGAGAATTGGACAGTGTTACAAAAACAGGGTGCAATTAGTAATGAAGATGTAAGAGAATGTAAGCAAAGGATGAATACTTTTGCTTATATTGGTTCTATAAGAGATAAGCCTATAGTTAAGTGCGTTTATCAGACAGATGTTAATGAAAATAAATTCATAATAAAAGGTGATGGACAAGCCGAAGACGGCGGAGTAGGCATTAACAAAGAAGCAATTCAGTTTTGATCGAAATTATATATGCCTCAAAGGGCTTTCTAAACTAGCAAATTGGGGAAGAATGTTTTTCTTAAATACCTCTGATGCTCTTGATGTATATCTTGACGGATTAGTAATTAATTTAAGTTCTCTTTTAACCTCTAAATCAGCAACGAATGCTTTGTGGATTGTTCCAGCTGATAATTCTCTTTCAATAGAAACAACAGGCAAAAAGGAAGCCCCTAAACCTGATTGAACTGCATTCTTGATTGCTTCAAGAGAGTTAAGTTCCATCTCAATTTTTAATCTTTGAATATCAAGCCCAGAATCTTGGAGAAGTTTGTCAACAACTTTTCTTGTTGTAGATTGTGAGTCTAATGTTACGAAATTTAATTTGTATAAGTCTTCTTTTAGAAGCTCTTTTTTGGTTGAAAGTGGATGTTTAGATGGTAAAACTAATGCCAATTCATCAGTGGCATATGGAATTACTTGTAGCAAATTTTCTAAATCTCCAGGTAATTGTCCGCCAATAATGGCTAGGTCAATTTGTCCATTGGCGACACTCCAACCAGTTCTTCTCGTACTATGAACTTGAAGTTGAACGGATACATCAGGGTATTTTTGTCTGAATAGTCCTATCATTCTAGGCATTAAATAGGTACCCGTTGTTTGGCTCGCTCCAATGACAAGAGTTCCACCTTTTAAGCTATTTAAATCTTCAATAGCTTTACAAGCTTCGTCGCATTGATTCAAAATTCGTTCACAATATTCAAGCAATAGTCTCCCTGCTTCAGTCAATAGAGCCTTCCTACCACCTCTGTCGAAAATTGTGATTTCAAGTTGTTTTTCTAAATTTTGTATTTGTAAACTCACGGCAGGTTGGGTTACATATAGGAGATCTGCAGCTTTTTTAAAACTTCCTTGAGCTGCTATAGCTTTTAATATTCTTAATTGGTCGAGTGTAAATGGTAATTCTGGCATCTATTATGCCTACAATTCCTTATAATTCTAATGCTTAAGAGCATTCTTGTTAAGAACAAAAATTATTTGAACAACTTAAATATATGGAGACTCATAAAACTTCCTTAATCATCTTACTTTTGATCTTGATTTTTGCGGTAATTCATAGTGGGGGAGCTGCTTTAAGAATCAAAGCAGAATCTATTATGGGTCCGAGATTATGGCGGTTATGTTTTGTTTTTTTAAGTTTGCCATCTGCAATTATCTTGATTAGTTATTTTTTGGCTCATAGATATGACGGAATCAGATTATGGAATCTACAGGGCAATAATATTGTTTTAATGGTCGTTTGGTTATTAACTGCAATAAGTTTTTTATTTTTATATCCCGCTACTTACAATTTGCTAGAAATTCCTTCGGTTTTAAAACCTAAAGTACGAATCTATGGAACTGGGATAATGCGAATCACAAGACATCCACAAGCATTTGGTCAGATAATTTGGTGTTTAGCTCATACTTTATGGATTGGTACATCATTCACATTAGTAACTTCTATTGGCTTAGTTTTGCATCATCTTTTTGCAATCTGGCATGGGGACAAGAGATTAGCAAATAGATTTGGTGAAGAATTTGATAATTTTAAAAAAAATACTTCCATTATCCCCTTTATGGCAATACTTGAGGGGAGGCAAGAATTTAAGATTAAAGAATTTTTTAGGTTATCTCAATTAGGCATATTAATTGCAATAGGCGTAATTTGGTGGTCTCATCAATATATAAATGTTGCTGTTAAAACATTTAATTCATCATTTTTGTCTGAATTTTTCAATTGACAGTTTAAAATCAAATTACAAGTTCTTCAAAACATGCCACAAGCTTCAGAAATTGCCTGGTTGATTCCGGTTTTCCCACTTATTGGAGCAGTGCTTTCTGGCTTAGGACTAATAAGCATCAACAAGAAAATTAACAATTCAAGAGAAATTGTTTCTGTAGGTCTGATTTCTTTCGTTGGAATTTCTGCGGTAATTAGTTATAAAGCTTTAATTGAACAAGTTAATGGTTATCAATCAGTAGAAAAATTATTTGTATGGGCCAATGCTGGGGATTTCACTATTCCAATGGGATTTGTCCTTGATCCTTTGGGGAGTGTAATGCTTGCGTTAGTAACTACAATTACTTTGCTGGTAATGATTTACTCTCATGGTTACATGGCGCATGACAAAGGTTATGTCAGATTTTTTACATATTTAGCATTATTTAGTAGTTCAATGATGGGATTAATAGTTAGTCCGAATTTATTAGAAATTTATGTTTTTTGGGAATTAGTTGGGATGTGTTCTTATTTATTGGTTGGGTTTTGGTATGACAGGGATGGAGCTGCACACGCTGCACAAAAAGCATTTGTTGTTAATAGAGTGGGAGATTTTGGGTTATTACTAGGAATTCTTGGCCTATTTTGGGCAACAAATAGTTTTGATTTTAATGAAATAGCTACTGGAATTTCTCAATCAATATCTGACAATTCAATACCCATTTGGGCTGGTTTATTACTTTGTTTTTTAGTTTTTTTAGGGCCAATGGCTAAATCTGCTCAGTTTCCTCTTCATGTGTGGTTACCTGATGCGATGGAAGGACCGACACCTATTTCTGCGCTTATCCATGCTGCAACAATGGTTGCCGCAGGAATATTTCTTGTAGCAAGACTTCAACCTTTATATTCAATATTCCCTTCTATTCAGTTCATTATTGCTTTAGTTGGTACTATTACTTGTTTTTTAGGAGCCTCTATAGCTTTGACCCAAATGGATTTAAAAAAAGGTTTAGCGTATAGCACAGTTTCTCAGCTTGGATATATGATGCTAGCAATGGGTTGTGGAGCACCAGTAGCAGGAATTTTCCATTTAGTTACCCATGCTTGCTTTAAAGCAATGCTATTTTTGGGATCTGGTTCGGTAATACACGCTATGGAAGAAGTAGTTGGCCATCAGCCTGTATTAGCTCAAGATATGAGATTAATGGGCGGTTTAAGAAAAAAAATGCCATATACATCAACAACTTTTTTAATAGGTTGCGTAGCAATAAGCGGAATTCCGCCACTAGCAGGTTTTTGGAGTAAAGACGAGATACTGGGAAATGCATTTATATCATTTCCAGCCTTTTGGTTTATAGGCCTTATAACAGCTGGCATGACTGCTTTTTATATGTTTAGGCTCTATTTCTTGACATTTGAAGGAGATTTCAGAGGGGATAATCAAGAATTGCAAAAACAACTTTTAACGGCTTCTAAATCAAGTTTAGATGAAGAAAATGAAGAAGAGCATGAAGAACATGGCTCTGTTCATGAGTCTCCTTGGTCAATGACATTTCCCTTGGTATTTCTAGCTGTACCGTCTGTAATTATCGGTTTTATGGGACTTCCATGGGATAGTAAAATTGCAAATTTACTGGATCCAGAAGAAGCAGAGATCGCTGCAAAAGCCTTTGAATTAAAAGAATTTATGCCTTTAGCAATAGCGTCAGTTATTATTGCATCAGCTGGAATCGTTATTGCGTATCAAGCATATTTTGTGAAAAAAATTAATTTGTCAGTTTTATTTGCTGAAAAGTTTCCAAAGATCAATCAATTTTTATCCAATAAATGGTATTTAGATGATATCAATGAAAAACTTTTTGTTAAAGGTAGTAGAAAACTTGCTAAAGAAGTTTTAGAAGTTGATTCTAAGGTTGTTGATGGCGTCGTAAATCTTACTGGACTTGTAACTTTAGGTAGTGGTGAAGGTTTAAAGTACTTTGAAACTGGTAGGGCTCAATTTTACGCTCTTATTGTTTTTGGAGGAGTAATTTTACTTGTAGCCATATTTGGTTTTCAATCCCCTCAAGTTTCTTAATTACAATTGTGTGTCTTCACTGTCCATTGGGATGAAAAAATATAGAAAATTTCTAGAATTTATTTAATATAAATTTCTGATTAAATTGAGTACTTATTTTTTTACACAATTTGCAACACAAATGTTTGGGACTTTGGGAGCTGGATTGTCTAATTTTCCTTGGTTATCTGCTTCAATATTATTCCCAATTGGTAGTGCATTTGTGATACCTTTTTTCCCAGATAAGGGCGATGGCAAAGAGGTTAGATGGTTTGCGTTGTCTATTGCTTTAATAACTTTTTTAATAACTATAGGCTCATATATAAATGGTTTTGATATTAATAATGAAAATGTTCAACTCAAAGAAAATATTACTTGGCTACCTGATTTAGGTCTTACTTGGTCTGTTGGTGCTGATGGAATGTCTATGCCGTTAATATTATTAACTAGTTTTATCACTGCGTTAGCAGTTCTTGCTGCATGGCCAGTCAAGTTCAAACCAAAGTTATTTTTCTTTTTGATATTGGTTATGGATGGCGGGCAAATCGCCGTATTTGCAGTACAAGATATGCTCTTATTTTTTCTAACCTGGGAGCTTGAGTTGATTCCCGTATATTTGTTACTGGCCATATGGGGTGGTAAAAATCGACAATATGCAGCAACAAAATTCATTATTTATACAGCTGGCAGTTCTATATTTATTCTTCTAGCAGCATTAGCAATGGGTTTCTATGGGACAGAAATTCCGAACTTTGAATTCTCTCACCTGGCAGCTCAAGATTTTAGTCAAAAATTCCAAATATTATGTTATGTGGGTTTATTAATCGCATTTGGAGTGAAACTTCCGATAGTACCTCTTCATACATGGCTTCCAGATGCTCATGGAGAGGCTACAGCTCCTGTTCACATGCTTTTAGCAGGAATTTTATTAAAGATGGGAGGATATGCTCTTTTAAGGTTTAATGCACAATTATTACCAGTTGCTCATGCTCAATTTGCTCCATTATTAATAGTTCTGGGGGTAGTCAATATAATTTACGCTGCATTAACTTCTTTTGCTCAAAGAAACCTCAAACGAAAAATTGCATACAGTTCGATTAGTCATATGGGTTTCGTTCTTATTGGAATAGGTAGTTTTAGTAGCCTTGGAACAAGCGGAGCTATGCTGCAAATGGTTAGTCATGGATTAATCGGTGCAAGTTTATTTTTTCTTGTTGGTGCTACTTATGACAGAACAAAGACTCTTAAACTTGATGAAATGAGTGGTGTAGGACAAAAAATGAGAATTATGTTTGCACTTTGGACTGCTTGCTCTTTGGCTTCCCTAGCCTTACCTGGTATGAGTGGATTTGTTTCCGAATTGATGGTATTTACAGGATTTGTTACTGATGAAGTTTATACACTTCCCTTTAGGGTAGTGATGGCTTCTTTGGCCGCTATCGGTGTAATACTTACTCCTATTTATCTACTTTCAATGTTAAGAGAAATTTTCTTTGGTAAAGAAAATCCTAAATTAATCCAAGAACGAAATCTTATAGATGCAGAGCCAAGGGAAGTTTATATTATTGCTTGTTTACTTTTACCTATTATTGGAATAGGTTTGTACCCAAGATTAGTTACTGAAAGTTATATTGCATCTATAAATAATTTAGTTGATAGAGATTTAACTGCAGTTAAAAGTGCTGTGAAAACAAATATTTTTTCAGGAACTAAAAAAAATAGCATCCTAAAAGCTCCATTAATATAATTTTTTAAATTAATGCAATATTGTTTGGCATAAAATAAATTAAAAGATATCTTGTGAGTAGATTTTATCTATTTCAAAATATCTCATTCCAATCCTATTGATAGGCAACAATTAGGCCCTAGATTGTTGATTAAGTTTCTTCAAGACGCTGCAGGGAAAGGTGAGCTTGATCCATGGGATATTGATGTAATAAGCGTAATTGATAGTTTTTTAGAGCAATATTCACATACTTTTAATAAATATTCAAATAGTCAAAGCTCTTATCATAAGGATTTAGCTGAGACAAGCGAAGCATTTTTTGCTGCTTCCGTACTAGTTAATTTAAAGGCTCAGGTTTTAGAATCTGATGTTTTCAAAGAAAATTCTTCAGATTTTGAAGATGAATTTGACTTGGATGATCAAGATTGGATTGATAAAGAATTTGATATTCCAAAATATCCCGAAAAATATCTAAGGAGAAGATCAATTGCACAACCAATTCTTAAACGTACAACAACATTGGGAGAACTTGTAAGTCAGTTAGAGTCCATAGCAGAAATTATAGAAACGCAAGATCTTCTGCTTATGAAGAGAAAAAGAAATAAAAAATATTCTGATAAGGCTTTAATTTCTCAAGTAAGATCTTTAGCACATCGCGAGAAACTTCCAGAGACCACTAAAGCATTAGGGAAATTTATTGACGGATGGGAAAAAGCATTGCAATGGATAGATTTTGAATATTTAGTCATTAAGTGGCAAACAGTTGTAAAAAATGATTTAGATAAAGATCGTTTGGGCGTTTTTTGGGCTTTGTTATTTTTATCATCTGAAAACAAAATTGAAATTAAACAAATTAATTCCTTATATGGTCCAATTCAAATTAAAAGAATAATACCTGATGGTGGAGTAGCTCAATTGCCTATAGAAAATCTTGAGGTAAGTAATTCCTCTTCCTCGGCAGCGTAGAAGCTTAATAGTAATAAAGTATAATTTTAGGAAATGGTTTTGAATTTATGAAGGCAATGATACTTGCGGCAGGTAAAGGCACACGTGTGCAGCCTATTACCCATGTTATTCCAAAACCGATGATTCCGATTTTGCAAAAACCTGTTATGGAGTTTCTCTTGGAACTTTTAAAAGAACATAACTTTAAGGAAATAATGGTAAATGTTTCTCATCTGGCTGAAGAAATTGAAAATTATTTTAGGGATGGGCAAAGATTTGGAGTAGAAATTGCTTATAGTTTTGAAGGAAGAATTGAAGATGGGGAATTAATAGGTGATGCTTTGGGCTCGGCAGGAGGATTAAGAAAAATTCAGGATTTTCAAAATTTCTTTGATGAGACTTTTGTTGTTTTATGTGGTGATGCTTTAGTTGATTTAGATTTAACTCAAGCTGTTAAAAAACACAAGCAGAAAGGAGCTATCGCGAGCTTGATAACAAAAAAGGTAACAAAAGATCAAGTATCAAGTTACGGTGTTGTAGTTTCAGATGAAAATGGAAGAATAAAGGCTTTTCAGGAAAAGCCAGCAGTTGATCAAGCTTTAAGTGATTCTATAAATACTGGAATTTATCTTTTTGAACCCGAAATTTTTAATTACATACCCTCAGCCGAGAAATTTGATATTGGGGCTGATCTTTTCCCTAAACTTGTTGAAATGGATTTGCCATTTTTTGCATTACCAATGGATTTTGAATGGGTAGATATTGGAAAAGTTCCTGATTATTGGAGTGCTATTAGAAATGTATTGCAAGGCAAGGTAAGACAAGTACAAATACCAGGTAAGGAAATTAAACCAGGAGTTTTTACTGGTTTGAATGTAGCGGCTAACTGGGAAAAAGTTAATATTACCGGTCCGGTTTATATAGGAGGCATGACTAGGATAGAGGATGGAGCAACTATTATTGGCCCTTCCATGATTGGACCAAGTTGTTGTATTTGCGAGGGAGCAACTATAGATAACTCAATTATTTTTGATTATTCTAAAATTGGTAAAGGTGTACGACTTATGGATAAGTTAGTTTTTGGTAAATATTGTGTTGGTAAAAATGGAGATCATTTTGATTTGCAAGATGCATCTTTAGATTGGCTAATAACAGATTCAAGAAGATCAGATTTAACTGAGCCATCGCCTCAGCAGAAAGCTATGGCAGAATTATTAGGTACTGATTTGATTAATATTCCAGACTAAGATCAGCTTTTTCAATAATCTCAGGAATTAAATGCTCTGCTTTTACGGCCATTAGATGAACACCATTTGCAATGTTAAAAAAATCATGAGCTTGTTCAGCTGCAATTTTAATACCTTCCTGTAAAGGATCTTTAGCTTCTTTAAGACGATTTAAAATGTTCTCAGGGATGTTTGCTCCTGGAACGTACTTGTTTATAAAGAGAGCATTTTTGTAAGACTTTAATAGGAATACACCCGCAATTACAGGAAGTTCAAGAGGATTACTAATGTTTTCACAAAATTCTATCAAATTTTCTTTTTCCATAACCATTTGAGTTTGTATAAATTCAGCCCCAGCTTCTTTTTTCCTTCTCAATCGATTTTCTAAACTTCTTCGATTTTTGCAACTAGGATCAGCGGCAGCACCTGCAAAAATAAATGTTTTTTGATCGGCAAGTTCTCCTAAAGTAGGATCAATTCCCTTATTGAATGCCTGAATTTGTTGAAGCAATTTAACTGACTCAAACTCATGAACTGCTTTAGCATCTTGTTGATCCCCAGCTTTAACTGAATCACCGGTAATGGATAAGATGTTTTTAATTCCTAAAGCATTTGCTCCCAGAATGTCTGATTGTAAAGCAATTTTATTACGATCTCTGCAAGATATTTGCATTATTGGTTCTATTCCATTTTCTAGTAATAGTTTGGACATTGCCAAGCTACACATTCTCATTACAGCTCTACTTCCGTCAGTAATGTTAACAGCATGTACCTTATCTTTCAAAAGTTGTGCTATCTTAAGAGATCTTAAGGGGTTTCCACCTCTTGGCGGCATCAACTCTGCCGTTATTACCTTAGAATTATTTTCTAAAGTTTGCTGAAGTTTTGATTTCAATTGCTTTTGTTTCCTTGTTAGTAAACAAGTGTACTGAGATTGCTAAACTTAATTAATATAAAAAAGGAACTGTTTAAATGCAAATGGTTGAAGAAGAAGTAAACAACATTGACATGATGGGTCTCTCAGCCAGAGAGATGGAAATCATTGATCTCGTAGCTGATGGGCTTACAAATCAAGAAATTGCTGTAAAACTGACTATTAGTAAAAGAACTGTTGATAATCATGTAAGTAATATGTTTACAAAAACTGGTTCTAAAAACAGAGTAGCACTCTTGAATTGGGCAATGGACAATGGGAAGATCTGTAGAGATGGATTTAATTGTTGTTCACTCCCAGACTCTAGCCAAGATTAGTATTACCCTTTTCTTTTTTTGTATTATTAACCAAATCAATTAAACAATAATTTGTAGAACCTAATTCGAAAAGTTCAGCATATGCAATACATGCATCTTTATCTGAATCAACAAATCTTAATATTCCTTCTTTGTCGTAAAGACCATACATCTGAAGAAAATAATATTTACTTTGATTAAATATAAAGAAAATATAAAGGATAAGTGGCTACCGTGACTAGTTTTTTTTTAAAGTTGTTAATTATTCTTCGTTCCACCCTGAAAAAGGATTGTTGGCAAGACTGAAATTGGAGTAATGGGTCAGCCCAGTAATTTCTTTTGAAATGAAAGATGGAAGAATTAAATCCTCCTCTTCATTAGAAAGTTCAATTTCTGCAATTTCAAGTGGATAATTATTTTCTTTAAAGCAATCTATAATCCAAGATTTTTTTTCAATTTCTAGAAAGTATCTATCTTTTTTAATTGTGTTTGAAAGATTTGACATTATTGTTTCAGCATCGCTTCGTGGAATGGAGTATTCAAATTCAAAGTTGGTAAAACCCTTGATATGTTTTTTAAGTGTAATTTTAGAGTTTTTGCCTATAAGCCTTACCCTAATAATCCAACCATCTAAACTTTTGGAAAAATATCCTTGTTCAATATAAACTTTTTTATTTATGAATTCTTTCCAATTATCATTTTTTATAAGAAATCTTCTTTCTATCTCAAAGGCCATTTAATTTTTGAAATTTTTTGGAGACAAATCGCCTTTCCAATCAAGTTTTTTTATTAAGGTATTATAGTAACTTGTGCTTTTTTTAAACTTTATTATTTTGCAGGGTGATTTCCCTTTCTTAATCTCACAATAATAATTTTCCTTAATGGTCATACATTTTGAACCGTCAGTCCATAATTTAATTTCTCCTTTACTTTTTTTTACTGGCTTAATGATTACCATACTTGTGTTAGGTATGACGATTGGTCTACTAGCCAAACTCATTGGGCATATAGGGTTAATAATCATACCATCTATACTTGGATGTACTATTGGACCTCCTGCAGCCATTGAGTAGGCTGTTGAACCCGTAGTTGTAGCTACAATCAATCCATCACCTTTATATTCATTTACCTTCTCATTATCTATTTCAATTTGTATTTGGTTGGTCGGAGAAATATCTTCTTCAACGGATTTAAAATAAAAATCATTTAAGGCGTTATAGCTTTTTATGATTTTTTTCTCAGAACTTGTCCCCTCAATACAAACATTGCAATTTAATCTATTACGAAAGTCAATTAAATATTCTTCGTTCTCAAGGATTTCAATAAAAGATTTGTCAAATAAAAATTCTTTCTCTTGAGTAAGAAACCCCAAATTACCTCCAATATTAATACTCAATAAAGGAATATCATAATCAGCTAATGCATTTGCACATTTCAGGAAGGTTCCATCTCCACCAAGAACTATGCCAATATTTGGTTGTGATTCTGAATTAGAAAAATATTTTTCAATTTCATCTTTATGAAAATCACTTTCAATCCTGTTTGATTTAATATTTTTTGCTTTAAGAACTTCTTCACAGAATTTTGAAGCCTCTTGAGCTATAGAACTATCTGAACGATATACAATGAGCACTAATGAAAGTTTCATTTAATGCTTTTACCATTTTAATAAATTAAAACTTTCCATATCTACAGTCACC
>QCQM01000011.1 GCA_003212195.1 Prochlorococcus sp. AG-449-O05
TAGTTTTTTGCCAACCTTGATTTACCAATTTTTGCCATAATAATCTCGCTTCTTCAATAACAATTTTTTTTCTAGTTTTCATTAATGGAGGATTTTCTCCATGAATTCCCATAATAATTCCTTCTTCAATAAACATATAATCAATAGCTTTGTCAGAATAATTTCTATCTTTGTAGAAGCGCATCACCCCTACTAAATTAGAGTCAATTAACCAGAAATCATTAGTTGAATTCAATAAACCAAAATAAAATTAAATTTATCACATGCTTTGATTGCAATCTGCGAGGAAAATATTTATTTAGTTTATTCATATTTAATATATTTTTTCTTTTTGTCTACTTTTTTTCAATTCGCCACGTTTTTTCTTAACCTCAACTCTTTTCTTTTGTGATGCTTTAGTAGGTTGTGTAGATTTTCTTAATTTAAATGGTTTATTTAAAGCATTTTTTATGATTGAACTAAATTTCATTAAAGCTAGCTGCCTATTTAATAATTGATTTCTGTGTTCTTGAACCACTAAACGCAAGTTATTATTTACTAATTTGTTTTTCAAGTTTCTTTTAAGAATTTCTTTCTGATAATCATTTAATACTTTGGAATCTTCTAAATCAAAAATAATCTCTACTCTGCTTTCAATTTTATTTACATTTTGCCCTCCAGGACCGGAGGATCTGGAAAATCGCCACTTAATTTCGTTGGATGGGATTACTAATGATTTAGTAATTTTTAAATCCATTTTTAGTTCTTTTTAATTTAAATTTTTAGAATTATCTCCTTAATACTTTAAAACATACCTTAAAATTCGATCGGTAAATACTGGGCGGTTATGTTAGGTAAACCGAAATTCGGTGTATTTGCCGTATCAATATCTTCGGTATTTATCCTTTCATATTCCAAAGAATTATCAGATATTGAATTTGTACTAATTCAAAGGTCACGTATGTATTCAATGTTTGATCTTCTTTTTGAAACACCTTCATATCGCCATGTATATGTTATTTCCGATAGTGAAATGAAGGAGTTAAAGAAAAACCAACATCAAGAAGAGCTTGATGAAATTACAACACAAAAAGTAAGACTTGAAGATGCTTTTAAAGCTCAACTAAAACATCTTGAAGAGAGAGAAAAAGAAGTAAAAAAACAACTTAAAGTACTCTCAGTCTCAAAAGATAAATAATTTATTTTTAGAGAAATTACTTTTTTCAAAGACGGTTAAAACCGTCTTTTTTAATTCTTCTAGTTTTAAGGAATCTATTAAATCCACAGATTTTAAAAATATTTTCCATAATTAAAAGATGAATAACAATAAAGAAAAAATAAGAATGTTCTTACCCTTTAGTTGGGTAATTTGTGCAGCAATATCTTTTGCTTATATAAATTCACATTTAATAAATACCTAACATAAATGTCTTATCCCTCAAGAGACGAAATACTTGCATCTTCAAAAGGGTGGGTAGCATCTTTTTTAAATTTTCTTCCTGGTTTAGGATCAGGTTACTTATATCAAAGAAGATGGAAACCCTATTTTTTTACCATCGCCGCTAGTACTGCATGGTTCGCTTTAGGTATTTTTTTACAAGGTGATTCAGAACCTTCTCAAAATGAACAAATAATTGGGATTTCTGGTCTTTTTTTCATATCAATAGTTACAGTTATAGAAGCCAACTTGGCTTTCAAAAAAGCAAGTAATAAAACAAAAGCTGAAAAAGAGAAAATAATATCCCCTAACAAAAAAGGATGGTTTAAATAATTCAAAAAATTAGATCTAAATAAATACTTTATTAGTTCTCAGTTTTTTTAATTGAAGTAAAAATTACCATATATAAATTTTAAGATAATTTAAAAATTTTTAGTTATAAAAAAACAAAATTTCTTTTTCTTTGAGACCTTCCCATCCCGATTCTATTAATAATTGATTCAATGTTTCTTTATCAAAATGCTTAGAACCCGTTTTGACGCATCTATTTCTCATTGATTTTTTAACACCACTCCTTTGTCTTTTATTCTCCTCATCCATAATTCTATTGTATAGATCTATCATTTTTTGAGGGATTGGAGTACCGTCAAGATCCACTCCATTTTGAATAGCAAGATCAACAGCCTGCATTCCCATTTTCTTCATATAGTTAAAAAAGCTGAAACTATAATAAAACAAAACTTATTAATCTAAAATTCTTTGAATAATAATTTATTGATTTTGAATTTCCTTAAGTACTCTAATAGCCTCTTTAATGTGTTCAGGACCATTCAATAAATCTCTAAAAATATGCCTAACTGTCCCTTTGCGATCAATAACGTAAGTTACCCTACCATCCATAAAACCTAATACTTTAGGAACTTTAAAAGTTTTCCTAAGAGAGTCATTCGTATCACAAAGTAATGGATATTGTAATTTATTTTTATTAGCAAATGCCAAATGACTTGAGGTACTTCCATTACTTACTCCCCAAACTTGTGCACCTAATACTTTAAATAAGTCATATTTATCTCTAAATCCGCAAACTTCTATAGTGCAACCCGGCGTATCATCTTTTGGATAAAAAAACAAAACGAGGGGATTTTTTAAACCCTTATTTGATCTTTTAACTCCATTTTGATCCAGTAAAGAAAATTCTGGAATTTTATCTCCAATCTGCACAATGATTCTTATAAAGTTCCATATTAGAGGTTAATATGTTTTTTTTGTGGCCTTGAAGTAAATAACTAATATTAAAGTCAGTTTTTTTGTTTTATAAGATACTAAAAAAATATTGAAATAAACTAGGGTGAATTTAACTATGTAAAATTTATTAATTCAATAATATGGAATTAATAATTTATATTTTTTTATTTCTTATTCTTTTTTTGGGAGTTATTTTTAATTTAAAAATAACTAATTTTAAAAAAGTTAAAGAAATAAGAAACAAAGCTAAAGATTATTCAAAAAAGAATAATTAAATATATAGTGCTAAGATTAAAATTCAATTTTTTCATTTGGAGTAAATACTGAGCAATATTGTTTTACCAGGTCCTTTGGCTTACTAGTGGAAGAATTCATTAATTTTAATTTTAGTTTTTCTATAGCCTCATTAGCATTAATCTCACCGAGTCGATATCTTGCACACGTATCCAATACTTTAAACATTTTTGTGGTAACGGCTTCAGCTGGATAATTTAGAAAAAATAAGTAAAAAACAACAAATAAGAACTTCATTTTTTTTAAGATAGTAGATATTTAGCGAATAGTTTCAATAATTTAGAAAAAAATTAATTTAGAAAAAATTGAATTTTAATAGAAAAATCTAATTTAAGTTGAATCTAGGATTTCTATAAATCATAATAAAAGAAATTAAGATAAAATAAGTTATAGGAATAAATAATCTCGGTAAAATGAGAAAATTAATAGATAAACATAAAACTCTTATAAATTGGTACCAAAAAAAATTCAAATTAACTGATTATCAATTACTTTGGTTAGTTTTCTTTAAAGGAGTATGTATAACAATAATATTATTCAAAATTTTTTAATATTAATAAAGCGGTTCCAAGAATGAAATTTTCACGTGATTTGACTATATTTAATAGTAGATTTCCTAATTAGTTAAATAGTTATCAGCTATGAATATTTTTGGTGTAGGTTTGCCTGAAGTTACTGTAATACTTATCTTAGCTCTTTTAATTTTTGGTCCAAAAAAGCTTCCAGAATTAGGAAAACAGCTTGGTAAAACTTTGAAAAGTCTTAAAAAAGCGTCGAATGAATTTCAAAATGAAATCGATCAAGTTATGAACGAAGAAGATAAAGATGAATCTCCTAAATCTATAGAAAGCAATCAAAAAAATGAAATTAATCAGGAAAAAATAGATTCAGAAAAAAGCAACAACTAATATCTTGGATAGGCCCATAACCCCCGTAAACGAATTTGAAAGAGCATTAGATAAAGCAGCTCTTACTAAAGAAGAATATGAATTGATAGACTACATACGCTATACAAGTGTTTTTACACAGCCAAGTCTTATTAAAGATTTAAAAAGGCCATCAAAACCTCCTCTTTTGTCAGTTCTATGCCAAATTTGCAGAAAAATTGGTTCGGAGATGCCAGATCATTTCAAAAAAGTAATTGAGTGGTCAATTGAAATAAGTGATCACGATACAAAATGGGATGCTCATTTAATTTGCGCAGAAGCATTGAATATAGACAAGATTCCATTAAGTCCTATTCACGGGACAACTCTATTTGATGTTCTTGTTGTACACAAAGAATTATTTCTTGGATTTGATTAGATTAAATTAATCATCTAAAGGCACGGAATCAGTATCTATAACTTCCGAATCATCATAATTATTTATTTTATTTTCAATCCAGTTATTTATATAACTAACTAAAGGCAATGATCCTCTAAAAATAAAAATAGAAGTAGGCAAAGCGCCTAATAAACCGACTAAAGGACTTTTAAAAAGTAATCTTCCGGCTTTAATGTTAAATAAAAAAATAAGCGCTGAGGGGACTATAACTTTAACTACTGTTTTGAGCGCCTCAAGCCAACCAACACGGTATGTCCACCATATTAAAATTATGCCAACTATGTAGAGGAATAAGTAAGTCATAAAAATAGTATAATGATTATCTATTTATCTTGTTCTTACTAAGAAAAAGATTTTATAAATTTTTTTAACATCAATCAATCAAGTTCTAGTAATGAGTTTTTCTGAAATAAGAAAATTTTTAATTAAGATGCAATCTGATGCAGACTTAAAAAAGCAGGTTACTACATCCTCCACAGCAGATGATGTAGCCCTGATAGGTCAACGCTTAGGTTATGACTTTTCAGGAGATGATCTCTTGAGATTTAATGGACAAAAAGTTGATAAAGTTACCGTAAGAAAGGTAGATCATCCAGGAGAATACCACTAAATTAAGACTTGACCCATATCGCAAGCCCTCCGCCCCTGCCTCGAGCACATAACCAATTATCTTTAGTGCTAATTCCTACAAGTGAGAAAAAAGGCATTTTTTTATCTTCTGGTTTTTTTAGTTCCTTATTAAATATTGGAAGACTACTAATACAAATTTTCAATTCTTCAAAATAGAAAGCCAATAGAGGTCTAAGCCCTTTTAATTCTGCCCTGCCTTTAAAAGTAATATTTAATAATCCGAAATTAATTGAATTTTTTATTTCATAATTAATTTGATCCTCTTTATTTTTACTTTTTAATTCGAGTCTTGCCGACAATACTTGGAGAATCGAACTGGGTATATTTTTGATTTCATCTGACTCCTTTCCCCATACATACTTGAACTTCCATATTCCTAACAATTCCTCATGTGCAATTCCGCTACCATTTTTTTGAGAATTTTTTTCTAATAGCTTTATCTCATTAATATCAGGAAAGTTTTTCATAATAGATTTTAATCTAAGAATCAAATACTAAGATAACTTCACAAAAAATGTTCTTAGTTAAAAAAATCTCCGCAAAAAGATTTCTTTGTTTCAATATATTTCCAAGAAAATAATTTTTTGGCACACATAAGGAACAAGATCTCGTTATCATGTTTACATAAAGTAACTAAATCAATGGATTTTATTTCTAAAAGTCAAGGATACATTCCTCTTAAAGCAGTTCCTTACATATTTTTCCTAGCTGTTGTACTAAGTATTACAACTTCAACTAATACATTTGTCTAAAACAAATTAGTTTTCTAGAAGACTTAAGTCAATATTTAATGGATAAATATGATGTTGTAATAGTTGGTAGTGGAATAGGGGGATTATGTTGCGGTTCGATTTTAGCTTTATCTGGTAAAAAGGTACTTATATGCGAAGCTCATACCTCACCTGGAGGTGTTGCTCACAGTTTCAAAAGAAAAGGTTACACTTTCGAATCAGGCCCTTCATTGTGGAGCGGAATAGGTAAATGGCCAACAACCAATCCCTTAGGGCAAATTCTTAAATTACTTGATGAAGAAGTTGAACTATTTCAATACAAAGGTTGGCAAGTAATTGTCCCAGAGGGCAATTTTAATCTTGATGTGGGGGAAGAACCTTTTAAACAAACAATTAGAGCTTTAAGAGATGAGAAATCTGTTAAAGAATGGGAATCATTTATTTCCGTAATAAAGCCTCTTAGTGAAATAATAAATGAAATACCTTTACTCTCATTTTCTCCCGAATCAATAAATTTCTTAGATCTAATAAATTTAACCTTAAAATTTTTACCTAATATCAATCAAATACCAAATATCAATAAAGGCTTTGGGAATTTAGTAAATAATCATCTAGAGGATCCTTTTCTCAGAAATTGGGTTGATTTATTGAGCTTTTTGATAAGTGGTATGTCAATGCATGATACAAATACAGCAGCGATGGCTACTTTATTTAACGAATGGTTTGAACCAAATTCATACCTTGAATATCCCAAAGGAGGTAGCGAATCTATCGTAAAAGCCTTAATTAATGGATTTAAAAAAAATGGAGGGGAATTAATTCTTTCTTCGAGAGTAAAGACAATTAACTTCAATAAAAATTTAGCCACAGGTATAACTCTTAATAATGGTTCTAGTTATAGTTGTGAATCTGTTGTCACGAATACTGATGTTTGGAATTTAAAAAAGTTAATTCCAAATGAAATTTCAAAAAAATGGAATACAAAAGTTTTGAACCCTAATAAATGTGATTCTTTCCTTCATATACATCTAGGTTTTGATGCTGATGGTCTTGAAAATTTGCCAATACATGCGATACATGTTGATGAGTGGGAAAAAGGTATAACCGCTGAAAGAAATATAGCTGTATTTTCAATCCCATCTGTTTTAGATAAAAATATGGCCCCTGAAGGAAAACATGTTCTTCATGGATATACTCCCGCAAATGAACCTTGGGAAATTTGGGAAAACCTAAATCCAAAGGAATTGGAATATAGAAATTTGAAAGAAGAAAGATGTTCAATATTCCTTGATGCAGTGCGAAAATTCATCCCTGATATAGATGAAAGGATCGATTTAAAGATGCTAGGAACCCCAATCACTCATAAAAAATTCACCAATACCTATTGCGGTAGTTACGGCCCTGCATTATCTGCAGCAAAAGGTCTTTTCCCAGGCTGCAAAACTCCAGTAAAAAATTTATTTACTTGCGGTGCAAGTACATTTCCAGGTATTGGGATTCCTGCTGTTTCAGCAAGTGGCGCTTACGCAGCTGAAAAAATTATTGGTAAAAAAGAATTTAAGACTCTTCTTAAGAAAATAAATTTATGAATCAATTTCTTTTTTATAACTCTACAAATACTTAGTTAAGAAATAAGAATAAAGAAAGCAAAAACGTTCAATAATGATAATCTTTATCTGAACATAAACTTAACTTATAACTCTTATATGTTTTTCTTATCAATTCCACAAGCCTGGCATTTAGTTGGCACTTGGTCAGAACAACTTCCAAACGAGTCAAATCTTATAGGAATGGGCCAAACAGAATTAATGATGACTTTACATTCAATATTCGTTCCTCTCTTACTTGTAATTTCATATTACCTATTCAATAGACTTAATAAAAACGAATCAAAGAAAATTAAAGGATGATCGTTTAAGGTTTATTTAGCTGAACTTCTTCTAACTACTTTTCTGCCTGTTGAAGTATCAACTCCGCTTGAATCTTTAGTTTGTGAATTAGTTTCAACATTATCAACATCACTTTTATCCATTTCTGCGCAAACACCTACTACCATGGCAGCTTGCATTTGATCTGGTAAATCTCCAATAGTTAATAAGGCCTTTAAAACTAATTGAAGTCGAGTTTGCCGATCTATTTCAGGTCTTAGTTTTTTTACGGTATTCCAAAGTTCTTGGGTAACTTCTTTTAAAAGTTCTCGATCAACAGCCAAATTAAATCCTTCTTGTATTTATACTAATCTAACAAAAAATTGGATCTCGTAAAATAATATTCAATAAAAAGATTGTTGGTTAATATTTTTCTATCCGAATACAAGTTGCATTTGTTGGTGCAATTCAACCTTCTCTTGCAAAAGTTTATCTTTTTCAATCTTTTTTAGAGTAAAAGTTCTAAAAAATGTTTTTTGAATCTTTATTGGAGTATTTTCAAACTTTGCATTTTTGCTAATTAGAGAATTCCACTCTTTTGAATTAAAAGGGGCATAAGGAGAAGATGAAATCACTTTCATATCTTAATAATACATCTGTACTAATATTAGTATATTTTTACTATAGTGCAACAACTGAGTCCACTCATCTTAATTTCAAAGTGTCCTTATTAATGGATTTTTTATCTAATTTGTAGGAACTATAAGTTCGATAAAATAATAAACGTATCATGCGTAACTTATTGATCTTCTTTTTTAGTGTCTTAAGACTTTTCCTACTTAAAAACCTTTTAAAATAGTTAATTTGTTGAAATTAACATTGACAAGATATATTTAGTAATCCTTCCTATAAAAAGAATAATTAATTTATCAAAAATGCTTCTTAGTAATTCAAAAAGACTAAAGATCCAAGGAATAATTAAAAGAATTGCGCAAGACAAATCAATTACATTAGAAGAAAGGATATATATAGAGAAATTTGCGCACCATAATTCAACAATTTCTCTTTGGCTGAAAAAAGCTAACAGCTTTAGAAGAAATGGGACAAAAAATGGTGGGGGGATAGATAACCTCTTACAATCATTTGGGATAGATGGACTAGATAAAGAAAATCATTTCAACCCAAATGAAGATGATATATCGGATTGGTTTGGCGGTGCTCCTAGCTGGCTAAGGAGAAGCTAGATTAATTATTCAACTTACCCAGGCTATCTTACACATATATATACTCATAAAAGATATAAATACCCAAAAAACCCATGGTATAAATTTAATCGGAACTAAATATTTTTTTGAAAAGGTTTTCATATATATTTTTCTTTTAGATTATTTCTTCCTTACCGTTTTTGAGAATAGGTTTAATTGCTCTAATTTAAAATTTAAACAATATTCGAAACCACAAAGATATTAAATCAATTAAAGGAGATAAAAGTTATTTAGCCCTAAGGTTCACTTTCTATGCAACTTTATTTTCAATATTCATTTTAAAATTCACTTTGTTTGCCTCATCATAGTCTGAATCATTCCAATATTTTATAAGTCTTTCTAATTCATCAATCCTCTTTTTTGCATTTGCAATTTTTTCAGTAGTTGTCATATAAAATTTTTATCTATCCAATTAATGCATGAAAAAAAAATATTTCAATGGAAGTCACAATTTTTAGACTATAAATATTAATTTTTGGTTAATTAATTAAATAATATTATAGTCCTCGAGCAGCTGAGTAATTATACTTAAAGAAAAATCAAATTTATGAAGAAATTAAATTCTTTGATTTTGAATATTACTGTTAACTTCTTAGACTTAATTTACTCTGGTAGATCTTTGCAAAGATTTTGGGTTTTAGAAGTAATAGCTAGATCACCTTATTTTGCATTTCTTTCAGTCCTTCATTTTAAAGAATCCCTAGGAATTAAAAATGAAAAAACAATGATTTTAATGAAAGAACATTTTTATCAAGCTATTAACGAAACTGAGCATCTTAAAGAAATGGAGAGAAGAGGGGGAGATAGGTTTTGGATTGATAAATTTTTTGCGAGACACCTTGTGCTTATCTATTACTGGATTATGGTTTTTTATTATTTCATCTCTCCAGCTAATGCTTATGATGTCAACATAAAAATCGAAGAACATGCATTTGAAACTTATTCCAAATATTTAATAGATAATCCAAATGATCAAAAAATAAAAGAAATTGCTCAAGATGAATTAAATCATGTCAAAGAACTTAACGAAGCTTTGTCAATCCTTACTACAGTTTAGATAAGTGCTGAGAAATTTATTAGCATTATTGAGAGCATCATCGAGGAAGATATTAATCCAAGGCTAATCATCAAAGAGACATAACCTTTTTTTCTAGGCAATTTATAAAAACATATTCCAATAATTAATATCATTATTAATGAGAAAAAAATTATTATTTTTTCATTTACTAAATTGAGATGTATAACTAAATTTTTTTCTTCAAAAAATTTGAGAAATTCAGATAAAACTAATTCTTCTTCTATTTTCTTAAAATAGTCAAATGAGCTTATAAAAGCAGAACTTAATAAAGATAATGCAACCAGTGCAGTAACCGGTTTCGTTAACCTGTTAAGTGTTCTGTTAAAACTTACTAATAAAATAAAAATAAATAAAGAGGTTACAAAAGGTATTAAAGGTATAAGAGTAGTTGAATTTATGAAATTTCTCACGTAAATAATATGTATCTAACTTAAGATTTTATATTATTTCGACGCGTTATTTTTTTAAAAAAGATTTTTAAAAATCTTAAATGTAATTAGTACCTATTGCATTCTGTGTAAATTGATACCAAAATTAAATTAGAATTGAAAAATAAAATGTTAGCCATTTCTGAAATTATTATTGCAAGTGCTATTTTCCTAGGAATTATATATTGGGAAGTTAAATTCTTATATGCTAAAACTACTGTAGCGAAATAACTACACTCAAAACAGGAAAATTAAAAACATAGAAAATTTAAATAAAATTTAAGAATTTAAGTTGACAAAAAAACCTATAAATATGAGAGAATAAACACAAATATCCAGGCCCTCTCATGAGCGAAGTCCAAAATCCAAGTAATAACTCAACTCAGCAGCAGCAACAGCAACAGCAACAATCCTATTCAGACAGCAAAATTAATTCTGCTGAGAGTGAGAGACTTTATCTTGAGATGAAAAAAGCTTGGCTTTAAATTTAATTCGTATTTGAAATAATCTTTCTATAAACTTTTTAATTTTTTTTTAATTTTGAAGTAATCAATACTTTTTTATTTTCTATAACCCTTAAATTTTGTTTAACCACAAAAATTAATTTGTTTAGAAAACTTAAGCAGCTAGAGAAATTCAACGGAAGACTCGCAATGGGAGGCTTGATATATTTAGTTTTTACAAAATTAGTTTCTAACCGTGCCGACATTTTAGACCAGCTGAAATCTTATTTGATTTAAGAAATAAAATGGAATTATTATCCAGGAATATTTCTTTCTATATAAGCGTCAGTTAAAGCTAAAATTAACCCCAATAATGTTGAAAATATAGCAATTTCGGTTGATCCCATTTTATTTTTGAATTACCCCTAGTTTGCTAAATATCTCAAAGTTCGGCAACAAAACTAATAACTTACTATAGTACATGTATACTACAAGTTATTTATTGTGAGCTTAGCAAGTCCTGAGTTTCTTTTTGTTAGGCCTGGTGATTATGTCGCAATTAAAAAAGAAAATTGCGAAAATACTAATGAAAAGAATAAAGATTATTGGGTCGGTAAAGTTATCGACTGTATTGGAGGAGCTAGAAATCCAAATTCATGGACCTTGTTTCAGGTTGCCAATATTGATAATGGAGAGATCACTATAATCAACGCGGATATTGTAGAAAAAATTTTGAAACCCTCTGAAAGTTAAGCTTATGGATAAGCAAACAAACTTCCTTCAGTATTACAAAAACAAAAGGCAAAATGCTCGCTTTAAAGGGATTACCCCAGTTCCAAGCAGGCAAGTCCGTATACTTGATTCATTGGGCAGGGAGGTTGAATGCCTTTATACATTCTGTAAGTTTTTGATATTTCCTCAAATCCCAAACTTGATAAAAGATAATTTGCATATGGATTCAGATTAGAGCAATCCAATAAGATTTGGGCATCTAAATCACCAACTAACTCTCTTATTAACAATTCAGCAAGTGGTGGAGTATCCGCTAAAAGAGGTCCGATTCTCCAGCCTTGCTTATTTTCCTCCAATACACAAGGTCTTATTCTGCCAAATCCATGGCACATCCCATTATTATCGACAATTGCACTGACATTACCATGAGAATTTTTCAACCAGTCATTTAGAAAATGTGGTCTGGGACTAGGTTCTCTTTGATCATCATAAATTAAGACCGCTTCAGAGGCAATTTTATTACCCGGGACAACCTTAAAAGAATGAAATTGATCTTTATAGAAATTTCTCGATGGCAAATCTTGAGAACCATTTAATTTCCATCGATTTGTAATGGAAGATTTTCTAAACCCCCACTTTGCGTAATCATTCAATCTATCAGGGGCAGCCTCAAGACCAATACAATCAACATTTTTTAAATATTCGAGGGCATGTTTCCATAATCTCACTCCATATCCATTATTTCGGAATTCTTTTGTAACGATAAATAAACCTATAAAACCATACGAGGAATTATATTTTATACACGCAATAGAACCTATAGGATTATTGTCGAGACAAGCTACCCATACCCCTTGTTTATCTGTATTTCTATAAATTGATACGTCATCCATTCCAGGAGCAAATCCTTCTAATCTTGCCCAATTTGTGACTTCTGGTATTTCATTTATAGATATCAATCTAATTGAAAATTTTTCCCTCATAGAAATATACTAACCAAGAAATTTTTGAATTTTTAAAAGGCAATATTAATAAATTTGATTATTTCTCATAAATCATTCACTTTGATTTAATTGGCTAAAAAACTTAGTTATTTACAATTTAGCCTCTGATATATTTAATACTATTCATAAGGTATAAAATGAAAATTTCTGATAAATTTCATTTAGAAGACATTTATAAATTAAAAAATACAGTCCTCACCGGTAAAACTGCAGATATAAAATGGCGGATCCAACATATCAATATAGTTTCTAAACTTTTGGATGAAAATAAAAAAGAGATAATACAATCACTTTTTGTTGATCTAGGTAAATCAGAAATTGAAGGGCTTTCAGAAATTCTTTTAGTGAAAGAAGAAATTTCACTTATAAAAAAGAAACTTAATTATTGGATGAGACCAAAAAAAATTGATACACCTTTTTATCTATTTCCATCATCCTCAAAAGTTATTTATGAACCTCTTGGGTGTGTCTTAATTCTTGGTCCTTATAATTATCCATTACTTTACGTTTTAAAGCCATTGATAAATATTTTCTCAGCAGGAAATACTGCAGTTATCAAACCATCAGAGAAATGTCCTGCGACCTCAAAACTTATTAAAAAGCTTACTATCAAATATTTCCCTAAAGATGTCCTAATGACAGTAGAGGGTGATTATAAGCAATCCATAAAATTAATTGAACAAAATTTTGACCACATATTTTTTACAGGAAGTACTGAAACTGGAAAATCTATAATGAAATTAGCTTCAAAAAACTTAACCCCACTAACTCTTGAGTTAAGCGGAACAAATCCTGTAATTATTTTCAAGAATGCAAATTTAGAAGTGGCTGCTAAAAGAATTGTTTGGGGCAAATTTTTTAATTCTGGTCAATCCTGTATGGCTCCGAATCATATCTTTGTAGATAAAGAAATTGAAAATATTTTTATAGAAAAATTAAAGAAATGCATAGTAAGTTTTTACGGAGATAATCCAATTATTTCCGAAAACTTATCAAAATTAGAGAAAAAGCAATTTACATCGACTGTAGAAATTCTCAAACAATATAAAAAAGAAAAAAGAATTTTATTTGGGGGAACTTTTAGTAAAAAAAAGTTGAAAATATCTCCTACAATCTTGAGAACTAAATTAAATGAAACAGATATTTTGCAAAGAGAACTATTCAGTTCACTACTTCCAGTAATTGGAATCAATGATAAGGAATCAGCTTTAAAACAGATTAGCCAAACATCAAAACCATTAGCAATCTACTTATTTGGAGGTGATAAAAAAATCCATAATCATATTTCAAAAGTAACCAGCTCAGGAACAATTTGCATAAATGATGTAATGTTACCAGTCCTTATTCCAAATTTACCGTTTGGAGGCGTTGGGCAAAGTGGAATTGGTAAATTTCATGGACAAGAGGGGTTTCGAAATTTTTCAAATCAAAAATCTATTACTTTTAAAGGTTTTTTATTTGATTCAAATCTGCGGTATCCTCCCTACGAAAGAGTAAAGAAATTTTTAAAGTTTATTTTTCAGGTTTAAATTACTTAAATTGTTTTCAAAACCTAGCGATTTTAAATTAAAAGATTATCTTTAAATAAATAGTGAAGTTTATGAAATTTGTATTTTTAATAATTGCCATATTTATTAATTTTTTTAACCACTCCTTGATAAAGTCTGAAGAAAAAATAGATTCAGCAAAAAGTAAAATTGAAAATATTGCTAGACAAGAATCAATAACTGAAGAAAAAACTGAAATAAAAAAAATTCATATTGTAAAAAGTGGAGATACAATTTCAAGTATTTCGAAATTATATTCAATAAATAAAGATTTAATTATTAGATTGAATAGCTTAAAAGGTGAAAATTATATCTTTGTTGGCCAAAATCTTATCGTCTCCGAATCTAATGAAAACTCTACAACACAATCAGATTTAATGAAAAATTATCATATTGTTCAAAAAGGTGAAAACCTTACTGAGATATCAAACAAATATAAATTAAAAGTAATTGATCTGATAGAGATTAATAATCTCAATAATCCCGATTCAATAAAAGTTGGTCAAAAGCTCATAATTAGAAAAAAGAACACAAATAATTCAGGAAATTCTGAAACAACTGAAAATAAAAAAAATATTGAATTACTTGGGTTACATAAAAAAAATTATGGTCCTATAATCATTCAAGGTAAATCATATCAAGATATTAAAGGTAGAAAAGTTTTAAACGTACTAAATCAGGAAAATAAAAAACTGATTCTTTCAATAAATTGTGATGCAAATGAATTGGATGTAAGAATACCTGGCAAGAAATGGATGGGAAGCAAGCCTCCTAAAGAAAAATTCGAAAATAATTTAATAAATGATTTTTGTTAAAACTTTTAATTAATATGTGTGAATAATTTGTATAAGAATAATAATGATGAGTTATTCTACAAAAAGTTAAATTAATAGTAATGGCAATTTCAAGAGGAGATCTCGTAAGAGTAAAAAGACCAGAATCATATTGGTATAATGAAATTGGTAAAGTTGCTTCAGTTGATACCTCAGGTATTAAATATAATTGTGTAGTCAGATTCGATAAAGTAAATTACGCTGGGATAAGCGGAACTGATGGTGGAGCAAATACAAATAATTTCGCTGAAAGTGAATTAGAGAAAGCCTAAATAATTGCCTGAATTACCTGAAGTAGAGACTGTTCGCAGAGGTTTAGAGCAAAAACTTAATAACTTTATTATTAAAAAAGTAGAGGTCTGCAGGGATTCAACTGTTGCATTCCCAAGAAAAAAAGAAGAATTCATTAAGGGACTTCTGAACTCACTGATTTATAAATGGGATAGAAGAGGAAAATATTTAATAGCTGAATTAAAAAAAATTGAAATTGATAATATTCAAATTAATGAAAAAATAAATTTAAAACATAATGGATTTCTTGTAGTTCATTTAAGAATGACAGGATATTTCAAATTTATTAATAAATCTACTTCTCCCTGTAAACATACAAGAATTAGATTTTTCGATAAAAATAATAATGAGCTTAGATACATTGACGTAAGAAGTTTTGGTCAAATGTGGTGGATTAATAAAGGCCTATCGCTAAGCAAAATAATTAAAGGATTAGGTTCATTAGGGCCAGAGCCATTTTCTAAAGACTTTGATGCAAATTATCTTAAGAAAGTTATTTCAAAAAGAACAAAATCTATTAAAGCTATTTTATTAGATCAAACAATAGTGGCAGGTATAGGTAATATTTATGCTGATGAGAGTTTATACTCTGCTGGTATTTCACCTTTTAGAGAAGCTCGAACAATAAAGAAGAATGAGTTAATCAAGCTCAGGGAGTCAATTGTAACTGTATTAAAGAAAAGTATAGGTTCTGGAGGGACGACATTTAGCGATTTTAGGGACTTGGAAGGAGAGAATGGGAATTTTGGTTTACAAACAAACGTCTACAGGAGGACTGGGAAAGAATGTCGTAAATGTGGAAATTTAATTGAAAGACAAAAAATTACTGGAAGAAGTACCCATTGGTGTCCTAGATGCCAAAAATAAAAAAGGATTTACTCAATATGAGTAAACCCTTTTAAATATTTTTACCTGGCATTGAGCTATTTTCTCAAGGGGCTACCCCCTAAATATTTTCGCCGCTGATGCGTTTCACAACCGAGTTCGAGATGGATCGGAGTGGTTCCACATCGCCATGAACACCAGGATAGGATGAACCTTGAGAACTGCATAGAAAATTATATAAATTAAAAACAATAAATTAAGTTTATTTGGTCAAGCCCTCGGTCTATTAGTACTCCTCCGCTGCACTTGTTACCAAGCTTCCACGTAGAGCCTATCAACGGGTGTTCTTCCCGTGACCTTACTGGCTTAAGCCATGGCAATACTCATCTTGAGGTGGGCTTCCCACTTAGATGCTTTCAGCGGTTATCCACTCCGCACATGGCTACCCAGCGTTTACCGTTGGCACGATAACTGGCACACCAGAGGTGCGTTCCTCCCGGTCCTCTCGTACTAGGGAGAAATCCTCTCAATATTCCTGCGCATACACCGGATATGGACCGAACTGTCTCACGACGTTCTGAACCCAGCTCGCGTACCGCTTTAATGGGCGAACAGCCCAACCCTTGGGACCGACTTCAGCCCCAGGTTGCGATGAGCCGACATCGAGGTGCCAAACCTCCCCGTCGATGTGAACTCTTGGGGGAGATCAGCCTGTTATCCCTAGAGTAACTTTTATCCGTTGAGCGACGGCCCTTCCACGCAGAACCGTCGGATCACTAAAACCGACTTTCGTCCCTGTTCGACTTGTAGGTCTCACAGTCAAGCTCCCTTCTGCTTTTGCACTCAACGACTGATTTCCAACCAGCCTGAGGGAACCTTTGTGCGCCTCCGTTACCTTTTAGGAGGCGACCGCCCCAGTCAAACTGCCCATCAGATACTGTCCGCTTCCCGGATAACGGGTAAGCGTTAGAACCCTAGCTCTAAAAGAGTGGTATCTCACCGATGACTCAATAGTACCCACAAGCACTATTTCAACGTCTCCCACCTATTCTGCGCATTCAGAGCCCGAGCACAATATCAAACTACAGTAAAGCTTCATAGGGTCTTTCTGTCCGGGTGTATGTAGTCCGCATCTTCACAGACAATTCTATTTCGCCGAGCCTCTCTCCGAGACAGCGCGCAAATCGTTACACCTTTCGTGCGGGTCGGAACTTACCCGACAAGGAATTTCGCTACCTTAGGACCGTTATAGTTACGGCCGCCGTTCACCGGGGCTTCAGTCGCCAGCTTCACAAAAAGCTAACCGGCTTCCTTAACCTTCCGGCACTGGGCAGGTGTCAGCCCCCATACATCGTCTTGCGACTTAGCGGAGACCTGTGTTTTTGGTAAACAGTCGCTTGCGCCTCTTCACTGCGACCAGCTCTCGCTGGCACCCCTTCTCCCGAAGTTACGGGGCCATTTTGCCGAGTTCCTTAGAGAGAGTTATCTCGCGCCCCTCGGTATTCTCTACCACCCCACCTGTGTCGGTTTCGGGTACTGGCATTTGTGTCTTAACGAGTATAGGGCTTTTCTTGGAAGCATGACATCACCAACTTCGCTGCCGTAGCAGCTCGTACTCACGCCTTAGCTCAAGATGTTTTCTCCATCTCTCAAAGCCTCGAACGCTTGAACCAGTAACCAACATCTGGCCTGGTTAGCCTTCTCCGTCCCCCTTCTCAAAACACATCTGGTACAGGAATATTGACCTGTTATCCATCGACTACGCCTTTCGGCCTCGCCTTAGGTCCAGACTAACCCTCCGCGGACGAGCCTGCCGGAGGAACCCTTAGGGTTTCGGGGCATGGGATTCTCACCCATGTTTTCGCTACTCAAGCCGACATTCTCACTTCTATGCTGTCCACGTCCGCTTACGCTAACGCTTCACCCTACATAGAACGCTCCCCTACCATAAATAAATTTATCCGCAGCTTCGGTATAACGCTTAGCCCCGTTCATTTTCGGCGCAGGATCGCTCGACCAGTGAGCTATTACGCACTCCTTTGAGGATGGCTGCTTCTAGGCAAACCTCCTGGTTGTCTGGGCAATCCCACCTCCTTTATCACTTAGCGTTAATTTTGGGACCTTAGCTGGCGGTCTGGGCTGTTTCCCTCTTGACTATGGAGCTTATCCCCCACAGTCTGACTGCCTAGTTACACACAGGGTATTCAGAGTTCATATCGATTTGGTACCGCTTTCGCAGCCCGCACCGAAATGGTTGCTTTACCCCCCTGCTGGAGCACTAGACGCTACGCCTCAACGTATTTCGGGGAGAACCAGCTAGCTCCTGGTTCGATTGGCATTTCACCCCTAACCACAGCTCATCCGCTGAATTTTCAACTTCAGTCGGTTCGGACCTCCACTTGGTATCACCCAAGCTTCATCCTGGCCATGGTTAGATCACCAGGGTTCGGGTCTATAAACACTGACAAACGCCCTATTAAGACTCGCTTTCGCTGTGGCTCCACCATTTCCGGTTTAACCCGCCAGAGCCTATAAGTCGCCGGCTCATTCTTCAACAGGCACACGGTCACCCGATTAGTCGGGCTCCCATTGCTTGTAAGCTCACGGTTTCATGTTCTATTTCACTCCCCTCCCGGGGTTCTTTTCACCTTTCCCTCGCGGTACTGTTTCACTATCGGTCACACAGTAGTACTTAGCCTTACGAGGTGGTCCTCGCAGATTCACACGGAATTCCACGTGCTCCGTGCTACTCGGGATACAGCTAGGTCAACTTATCTTTCGATTACGGGGCTTTCACCCTCTGTGGCACGCCATTCAAACGTTTCTTCTAGATTTGTTGATCCATATTGCTGTCCCACAACCCCGATAGTCAAGACTATCGGTTTGGGCTGTTCCCCGTTCGCTCGCCGCTACTGAGGGAGTCGTTATTTACTTTCTCTTCCTCCAGCTACTAAGATGTTTCAGTTCGCTGGGTTAGCTCGCACCAACCTATATATTCAGTTGGCCGTACATGGGGTTGCCCCATTCGGAAATTCCCGGATCAAAGTGTGCTTCCAACTCCCCGAGACTTATCGCAGGTAACCACGTCCTTCATCGCCTCTGTGTGCCTAGGTATCCTCCGTGAGCCCTTTGTAGCTTGACCAATAACTTCAAAATTGAAGCATCAGCTTAATAGAATTGTTATTAATGCATTCGCACAAATAATAAATCTGCATCATTAAAGATGCTTATTGTCTTTAAAATAATCTATGCAGTTGTCAAGGTTCTCTGAAAACAATGAAATTAATTCAATGAGTCCAGCATCTTAATGAATTCATTATGAAGCTAGATTCGTTCAGAAATTGATCACAACTCAAAAATTTTCCTTTCTACGGATTATGGGAGAGGTGGTAATCAGTGGAGGTAAGCGGACTCGAACCGCTGACATCCTGCTTGCAAAGCAGGCGCTCTACCAACTGAGCTATACCCCCAACATAGAGATATGGGCCATCCTGGACTTGAACCAGGGACCTCACCCTTATCAGGGGTGCGCTCTAACCACCTGAGCTAATGGCCCAGGAAAAATAATGGGTGTGACCTAGAAAAACTTAGGAAATGAAATTCTTAATTAATTAAGAACGTGAGATACCGATCGACCTAAGGTGACAAAATAATAATATTAAACATTTTGTTGTCTCCCTGTTAGGAGGTGATCCAGCCGCACCTTCCGGTACGGCTACCTTGTTACGACTTCACCCCAGTCATTAGCCCCACCTTCGGCGTCCTCCTCCACAAGGGTTGGAGTAACGACTTCGGGCATGGCCAACTTCCATGGTGTGACGGGCGGTGTGTACAAGGCCCGGGAACGTATTCACCGCAGTATGCTGACCTGCGATTACTAGCGATTCCTACTTCACGTAGGCGAGTTGCAGCCTACGATCTGAACTGAGCCACGGTTTATGGGATTTGCTAGCTCTCGCGAGTTTGCTGCCCTTTGTCCGTAGCATTGTAGTACGTGTGTAGCCCAGGGTGTAAGGGGCATGATGACTTGACGTCATCCACACCTTCCTCCGGTTTATCACCGGCGGTCTTTCTAGAGTGCCCAACTAAATGCTGGCAACTAAAAACGTGGGTTGCGCTCGTTGCGGGACTTAACCCAACATCTCACGACACGAGCTGACGACAGCCATGCACCACCTGTCACTGCATTCCCGAAGGCACCCTCAAATTTCTAAGAGGTTCGCAGGATGTCAAACCCTGGTAAGGTTCTTCGCGTTGCATCGAATTAAACCACATACTCCACCGCTTGTGCGGGCCCCCGTCAATTCCTTTGAGTTTCACACTTGCGTGCGTACTCCCCAGGCGGAACACTTAACGCGTTAGCTACGACACCGAAGGGGTCGATTCCCCCGACACCTAGTGTTCATCGTTTACGGCCAGGACTACAGGGGTATCTAATCCCTTTCGCTCCCCTGGCTTTCGTCCATGAGCGTCAGTAATGGCCCAGCAGAGCGCCTTCGCCACTGGTGTTCTTCCCGATATCTACGCATTTCACCGCTACACCGGGAATTCCCTCTGCCCCTACCATACTCAAGCCTTTCAGTTTCCACTGCCATGATGGAGTTAAGCTCCACGCTTTAACAGCAGACTTGAAAAGCCGCCTGCGGACGCTTTACGCCCAATAATTCCGGATAACGCTTGCCACTCCCGTATTACCGCGGCTGCTGGCACGGAATTAGCCGTGGCTTATTCCTCAAGTACCGTCATATCTTCTTCCTTGAGAAAAGAGGTTTACAGCCCAGAGGCCTTCGTCCCTCACGCGGCGTTGCTCCGTCAGGCTTTCGCCCATTGCGGAAAATTCCCCACTGCTGCCTCCCGTAGGAGTCTGGGCCGTGTCTCAGTCCCAGTGTGGCTGATCATCCTCTCAGACCAGCTACTGATCGAAGCCTTGGTAAGCCATTACCTCACCAACTAGCTAATCAGACGCGAGCTCATCCTCAGGCGAAATTCATTTCACCAGTAGGCATATGGGGTATTAGCGGTCGTTTCCAACCGTTATCCCCCTCCTGAGGGCAGATTCTCACGCGTTACTCACCCGTCCGCCACTAACCCGAAGGTTCGTTCGACTTGCATGTGTTAAGCACGCCGCCAGCGTTCATCCTGAGCCAGGATCAAACTCTCCGTTGTGTTCAAATCCTTTTGTAGATAAATCTACTCAAATTGAATTGCTTTATCCAAATAAAAACTTCAGTTGTATATTTAGTTTCAGCCTCCTTAAAATCTTAAGGATTACATTGAGTGCACATTAAAAATAATTCTAAAGTGACTTTCCAAGATCTCAGATCCGTTTGCATCAAAGCCAAAAGTTAGCAATTGATGACATTTTATATATTCTTGACGGGACCTCACACCTTTATTGCATATACATCTTGAAATAATCAAAAATAAATTTGGTTATTCTTGACGCAATAAAAGCATCAGTTCCTAAGTTTTTAAATTTTCTAGGTGCAGAATTAAACAACAAGTGAATAATTCATTTGAAGGGAAACCCTTCCTCTGGCTAGAAATAATGATAGAAATCAAATATCTAGATAATTCATTAATTTACCAAAAATAAGATTTAAGGTAATTGATTGAATAATGCAAAAAGTATATTTTTGCCCAGAAGAAAATACTAAACCATCCCACTGTAATTGTGCAACCTTTTATACAAAAATTTTTTATTAATTTTTTATTTGTTCAAATTGTCTTTAAACAACTAGGCTTGAATAAAGGGATAAAAACGAAATGGCAGAGAGATTTAGCCAAAAAAATTTAAGAGTAAGACCAAGTTCTGATGAAGAGAAAATTGTAACAAATGCAAAAAAACACTTCGAAAAGACTTTGGTTGAAATATCAGGCGAGTTAGTGGGAAGCGTTGCTGCGCTAGAACACCCAACAAAAAATAAAAAGTTAAATTATGGAGAAATATTTTTAAGAGACAACGTTCCGGTAATGATTTATCTCATTACCCAAAAACGTTACGAAATTGTCAAAAAGTTCCTAAGTGTATGTCTTGATTTACAAAGCACTAATTATCAAACACGTGGGGTATTTCCTACTAGTTTCGTTGAAGAAAACGGAAAGCTCATTGGAGACTATGGTCAGAGATCAATAGGGAGGATTACTTCAGCTGATGCAAGTTTATGGTGGCCTATTTTATGTTGGTATTATGTCAATAAAAGTGGCGATTATGCCTTCGGGAAAAGTCAAAGTGTTCAAAGAGGTATTCAACTTCTACTAGATCTAGTTCTACATCCAACATTTGAGGGTACTCCAGTACTTTTTGTTCCAGATTGCTCGTTTATGATTGATAGACCTATGGATGTATGGGGAGCACCTCTAGAAGTTGAAGTTTTACTTCATGGATGTTTAAAAAGCTGTATAAACTTAATGGAATTAAGTAGAGCAGATCATGTTAGTAGGCTCTTAGATCAAAGACTTGTTCTTACAAATCAATGGGTTAAGGATTTAGGAAGTTTCCTTTTAAAACATTATTGGGTCACAAGCCAAACAATGCAAATTTTAAGAAGGAGACCCACTGAGCAATATGGGGATGATCAACACTTCAATGAATTTAACGTTCAACCTCAAGTAGTGCCCTCATGGCTTCAAGATTGGTTAGAGAATAGAGGTGGTTACTTAATAGGCAATATCAGGACAGGAAGACCTGACTTTAGATTTTACAGTTTAGGAAATTCTTTAGCATGTATGTTCGGAGTATTACCTCCTGAACAACAAAGAGCATTATTTAGATTAGTTTTACATAACAGACAGCATTTGATGGCTCAAATGCCCATGAGAATTTGTCATCCTCATATGGATGTTGAAGAATGGCAAAATAAAACTGGATCGGATCCAAAGAATTGGCCTTGGAGTTATCATAATGGTGGACATTGGCCAAGTTTACTTTGGTTTTTTGGTGCGGCCGTTCTATTGCATCAAAAAAATTATGATTCTGATGATGTGATTCTCATGGAAGAAATGAAATCATTAATAGAGGAATCATATTGGTGTCAACTTAATCAATTACCTAAGCAAGAATGGGCAGAATATTTTGATGGACCGACAGGTACCTGGGTTGGGCAACAATCAAGAACGTATCAAACCTGGACAATTGTTGGCTTTTTATTAATGAATCATTTCCTAAGAAATGAAAATAATGATCTAGATATGTTTAAAATTTAAACCTAAAATAATCCTAATGTTAGTGATTTATCTATTGGCAAGCATGCTCCAATACCAAGATATATTGTTAGAAAAGTTCCGAACAAAAAAACAGACATTGCTATTGGTCTTCTAAATGGATTAGAAAATTTATTAACGTTTTCAATAAAGGGTAAGATCATTAATCCAAGTGGAATTAATGTTTGAAGTGCAATACCAAGAAGTTTATTGGGGACTACTCTAAGTATTTGGAAAACTGGGTATAGGTACCATTCTGGGAGAATTTCTAAAGGGGTAGCGAATGGATTTGCTTTATCTCCTAACATTGCGGGATCAAGGACTGCAAGTCCTACTACGCAGGCAATAGTACCTAAAATAACTACTGGAAAAATATATAGTAAATCATTAGGCCAAGCTGGCTCACCATAATAATTGTGGCCCATACCTTTAGCTAATTTTGCTCTTAATTTTGGATCTGATAAATCTGGTTTTTTTAACGTAGACATGAGGGAAATCTAGTAATAATTAAAGTATATAAGTTTATAAGGGGCCTGAAATACCCTGTTTACGAATCATTAAAAAGTGCATCAACATGAAAACTGCCAATGACCAGGGTAAGACAAAAGTATGAAGGCTATAAAATCTCGTAAGAGTTGATTGTCCAACACTTTCTCCACCTCTAAGGAGTTCGACCATAAAATCACCAATTACTGGTATTGCAGCAGGCACTCCTGAAACAATTTTGACTGCCCAATAGCCCACTTGATCCCAAGGCAAAGAATATCCTGTCACTCCAAAAGCTACTGTTATAACTGCCATTACAACACCTGTCACCCAAGTTAATTCTCTTGGTCTCTTGAAACCACCAGTAAGATAAACCCTAAAAACATGAAGTATTAGCATCAAAACCATCATTGATGCACTCCATCTATGTACAGAACGTATTAACCAGCCAAAACTTACATCTGTCATCAAATAACTTACTGAACTATAAGCTTGTGTAACTGTTGGCTTATAGTAAAAAGTCATTGCAAAACCTGTTGCAAATTGAATTAGGAAGCATACTAAAGTTATGCCACCTAAACAATAAAAAATATTTACGTGAGGGGGTACGTACTTGGAAGTTACGTCGTCAGTTATGTCTTGAATTTCAAGTCTTTCTTGAAACCAGTCATAAACAGATGAAGAATTCGCCATCCAAAAAAAAATTAGCTTTGATATAAAGAGCTTACTTAAAATTCTTATACTTGGTGTTAACACTTAACCCAATGAATTCATCTTTTAACAAACTTTTAACATTCAAAACTTTGATCACTGCATCAATGATCATAGTTTTTTCTATCAATCTTTTATTGATAGAAAGAGTGGATGCTCTCAGTGATACCAAGCAATTAGTACTTGATGCTTGGACCTTGGTTAATGAGGGATTTTATGACCCAGAAAAGTTTGAAGAAATACAATGGAAGAGAATTAGACAAAAAACATTACAGAAACAAATTGAAACAACTGAAGAGGCTTATTCTGCAATTGAAGACATGTTAAGACCTCTAGAAGATCCTTACACAAGAATTTTACGACCAAAAGATTATGAACTTCTTAAATCAAGTAATTTTGGAAGCGAAATTAATGGGGTTGGGCTCCAATTAGGTGAAGATGATGACAAAGAAGTTAAAGTTATCTCAACTCTTGGAGGATCCCCAGCTGAAGAGGCTGGAATAGTAAGCGGAGACCTAATTCAAAAAAGTTGATGGAATTCCATCCAAAGAATTAGGTCTTGCTAATACTGCCTCTAAGTTAAGAGGTGAATCTGGAACTAAAGTTCTGGTTGAAATCTCTTCTGAATCAGGAGAAATTAGGGAGGTCGATTTAGAACGGAGATCAGTCGATCTAAGACCAGTTAGAACAAAAAGATTAAGAGACGATTCTCACACAATAGGATATTTAAGGATAACTCAATTCAGCGAAAGCGTACCCAAAAAAGTTGAAGAGGCACTTCAAGAGTTAAAAGAGAAAGAGGTTGAAGGGTTAATCTTAGATCTTAGAAATAATTCAGGTGGACTAGTAAGCTCAGGCATAGCAGTTGCAGACTCATTATTAAGTGAGAAACCTGTTGTGGAGACAAAAAATAGAGATGGAATCAAAGATGCAATAATTTCTCAAAAGGAGACATCTTTTGATGGACCAATGGTAACTTTGGTTAATAAAGGTACTGCAAGTGCAAGTGAAATACTTGCTGGTTCTTTACAAGATAATGAAAGATCAATTCTTATGGGAGAAAAAACTTATGGGAAAGGTTTAATTCAATCCCTAAAAAGTCTGGGAGAGGATAGTGGTATTGCTATAACAGTTGCTAGCTATTTAACTCCCAAAGGTAATAATATTCAAGGTCAAGGTATGACGCCTAATAAATTGCTTGATCTGCCTGATGCAAGTGAATATGGAAGTGCTGAAGATAAATGGGTAAGGAATGCAGAATTATTTCTAGAGTCGCTCCTAGAAAAAGAAAAACTTTCATTTCAAACTAGTGAATCAAGCAATGAAAGAATAAAGCCTTGAGATGGAAAAAGATTGATATAAAATCTTCAAAACTATGAGTATTAAAAGAGTTTTCCATGATCCAATTCATAAAGAAATAGTATTTGATTCAAGAAAGTCAGAAGAATTAATGGTTCTTGAATTAATTGATACAATTGCTTTTCAAAGATTGAGAAGAATAAAACAATTAGGCGCGGCATTTTTACTTTTTCACGGAGCAGAATCGAGTAGATTTACCCACTCAATCGGAGTTTTTTGTATCGCAAGAAAAATCTATAAAAGGTTAATTGAAATTAAACCTTCATTTTGTGAAAATAAATTTGTTCTTTATGGAGCAGCTCTATTACATGATTTAGGGCATGGACCTTTAAGCCATACCAGTGAAACGATATTCGAGCACAACCATGAAAAATGGTCTCAAAACTTAGTTAAAAATTATTCTCCAATAAATTCAATACTCAAAAAGTATGACAATGAATTACCGAGACAAATTGGGGAATTATTTCAGTCAAAGCAACTATTTTCAAAACCTTTAAAAACATTAATTAGCAGTGAAATAGATTGCGATCGTCTCGATTATCTTTTACGCGATAGTTACAACACCGGCACTAATTATGGCTTAGTAGATTTAGAAAGAATTATTTCAGCTCTTACTTTTTCACCTGATGGAAATATCGGAATCAAACCAAAAGGAGTTATCGCTATTGAGCATTTCTTAGTGCTAAGAAACTTGATGTACAGAACAATCTACAATCACAGAATAAATGAAATATCAACATGGATTCTGGAAAAAATAATTTATACAATAAAAAATAATTTTGAAAAGAAAATTTTGTTAGATAATTCTCTAAATAAATGGATATTTTTTCCTGAAAAAGTTGATTTTGATGATTTCATAAGAAATGATGATGTGACCTTTTACTATCATTTAATGAGATGGAAAGAGGAATCTTTTGAGCCACTTTCTACACTATGCAAAATGTTTATTGACAGAGATTTATTAAAAGCATCCGACATAAGTTTTTTAAGTAAAGTAAATAGACTAAAAATCCTTGCATTTGCTAGAAAATTATGTGAAAAAAATGGTTATAGTTCAGAAATTTTTTGTGGGATTAAGGAAAAGTCTTTTAAAGGTTTTGAATCTAACAATGCACTTAAAATATGGGACGGCACTTATCAAAGCTCATTAGAAAGTAGTTCTGCATTAATAAAAACTTTAATGAGATCTGAGGAAAGCTCTTTGATTATTTATCCAGGTGAAATTAAAAATGAAATTAAAAATGAAATTTCATTAATAAAAAATAATTCCTAGATTTAATTCCATGGAAATCGTTTTAAGAAGCATTACAAGCAAATATTTAAAAATTTGTTCTTTGTTTGATTTAGATAATATCCATGAAACTTTCAAACAATTTTCTCTGTTGAAGGGACCACTGGAAGCAAAAATTTTCGCAGTCAATGAGTCAATCAGTTCTCATCAATTATCAAAATTAAAAAATCATTTTGACAAAATTAACATTTGTTCCTTACACATTTATTCAAATAATAGAGATACAGTATTAAGTGGAAAGTCTTTAAAAATAGATTCAACTTTTTATAGAGAACAAGAGATTAAAAATAAGCTACTTTCACTTAAGTCAAGAAACAAAGACGATATTCTTCACGAAGGGACAGTTCGATCAGGAGACAGAATATCTTCAAATGGAAACCTATTCATTATTGGAGACGTTAATCCAGGAGCAATAGTTTCTGCCCAAAAAAACATTTACGTTTGGGGCAAATTACTAGGGATCGCATTCGCGGGAAAAATTGGAAATAAAAATGCCTCTATTGCTTCACTTTATTTAAATCCTTTACAATTACGAATTGCAGATGTGATAGCTATAGGACCAAAGGATAAGCCCAAAAATTGTTACCCAGAAATTGCTGTTATAGATAAACAAACTATAATTATCAAACCATTCATAATAGAAACTAAAAATTAATCAATAATTTGCAATAAATTAATTCAAACTTGATAAATTTAAGAATTACTTAATCTTTAAAATATTTAACTTTCTTCAAGTGGCTTTATTATTTGGAAAATCCTTAAATTCGTGGGGAAAAATACTCGCACAATATTAATTTGTTCAGGTAAAGGAGGAGTTGGTAAAACCACTTTAACTGCAAACCTAGGCATAGCTCTTGCCAATAGCGGAGCAACAACTGCTGTGTTAGATGCTGATTTTGGCTTAAGAAATTTAGATCTTCTTTTAGGATTAGAAAATCGCATCATTTACACAGCTCAAGATGTTCTAGACAAGAATTGTCGTCTTGACCAAGCATTAGTTAGACATAAAAAAGAACCTAATCTTGCTCTTCTTCCTGCTGGTGATCCAAGGATGTTGGATTGGATGAAGCCTGAAGATATGAAAAAAATTAGTGAAATGCTTAGTGAGAAATTTGATTATGTCTTAGTAGATTGTCCTGCTGGCGTAGAAGATGGCTTTAAAAATGCTCTTGCATCTTGTAAAGAAGCTATTGTTGTAACTAACCCGGAATTATCTGCAGTACGCGATGCCGATAGAGTAATAGGAATTCTTAACACTTCTGACATTGAACCTATTCAGCTTGTAATCAACAGAGTCCGTCCCAACATGATGGCAAGTCAAGAGATGCTATCTATCGATGATGTCCAAGGGATTCTGTCTTTGCCTTTGTTAGGTATTGTTTTAGAAGATGAACAGGTAATAATAAGTACAAATAGAGGTGAGCCACTGACACTTACAGATGGTAGATCTCCTGCAAAAAAATGTTATTTAAATGTTTCTCAAAGACTTACAGGAGAGGATGTACCAATTATTGACCCCAAAAATGAAGGCAAAAGTCTTAGAGATAGATTCATGAGATTAATGCAAACAAAGGTTTTTTAAAATGATGACACTCAGAGACCTTATAAACAAATTACTTGGAAGAGAAACTGCTAGTGCCAATACAGCTAGAGAAAGATTACAACTTGTACTCGCTCATGACAGAGTTGATATGAGTTCTCTAACAACTGATCTTTTGGATAAAATGAGGAAGGAAATACTCGATGTTGTTGCTAAATATGTTGAGATTGATTTTGAA
>QCQM01000012.1 GCA_003212195.1 Prochlorococcus sp. AG-449-O05
ATCAGGATTTTTTAGATTTTATTAAAAATTTTCACACTGAGAGAAATTATGAAATTCTTCTTGTTTCAGGATCAAAAAAGAAAAAAAACTTTGATTCAATTGATGTATTAGGTTATTTAAAAAAAGAAAAAAATTTAAAAGTTAAATTAGGGATAGCTTACAATCCATACTTGAAAAAATATTATGAGATTTCTTCAGAAAGAGAAAGGTTCGAAAGAAAAATTTCGACAGGATTAATTAATTCAATTTGGTTGCAATATGGTACAGATATTGAAGTTCTTCAGAATGAGGTGACTTATCTTCAAAAAGTAGCAAAAGATGAAAAATTAAGTCTATTTGGAAGTTTATTTATTCCTTCTAAACAATTTATAACGCGGTTTAAATTTCGACCTTGGAAAGAGGTACATATATCTGAAAAGTATTTATATTCTCTAGAGAATTTTTTTGATTTCACATGTGATTTAGTTAGTTTTTATAAAAAAAATAATATCACTCCTGTAATTGAATCTGACTTTTCATCATCAGAGAAACTAGATTCTGTGATTAGTATTATCGGTAATGAAGGATAATTTCTATCAATATGAAACTTATTAAAAGTAATTTTAGTTATGACTTATTAATAATAGGTGGAGGTATATCTGCGTGTGTTTTCGCTTCGAAGTATCTGAAAAATAATATTACAAAAAAAGTTGCATTAATTGAGATAGGTCGAGGACTTGGAGGGAGATCAAGTACAAGAATAAGCAAAAGATTTAGAGGATGGGAACTTAACCATGGTGCTCCAAATTTTAATATATCTAATAGTAAAAATAATCCTCTATTAAAAAATTATATTGATGAATTAGTGGAAAATAAATTTATTAAAATTGACGATTCAGAAATATTTTTTCTAAATGAAGATAGTAATTTAGATACCATAAAAAAATCTGAATTTTCTAGCGGTGTTAATTATCTATCATTAGATTCTATGAGTCAATTATCGCAAAACATAATTGATTCTAATAATTTAAAGAGTAAAATTGATTTTTATTTTGAAACTTTTATAGTTGATTTAAAGTTTAATGATAATGAATGGGTACTTACATCAAAAGATGGCAATAAATTCAAGTCTAAATATATTATTTGTTCAACTAATTTGTTGTTACATAAAAGGTCATTGAAAATATTAAACATAAATCAAATTCCATTAAGAAAAGCTATTCCTATAAATAATGATAAAAAAATAGATTTATTATTAAATTTTTTAGATAAACAATCATTTATTCCTAGGTTAACTTTTTTAATTTATACAAATGAAAATTATAGTTTTAAAGATTTTTATAATAAAAAGCAAAGGTATTTTTATTTAAAAAATAGTTTAGAAAATAAATATAAATTTGAGAGAATTATTTTTCAGATGCAAGATAATAATAAATTAGGAATTGTAGTACACTCAAGAAATATAGAGTTTATTAATAATCATATAAATGCAATAGATGAAAATGTTCTTAAACAAAAAATAATTACAAATTTCAATAAACTTTTTGAAGATAATTCTGTAATAAATAAATTAACTTTTGATGAAAAATTTTCTATTATGAAATGGAGAGCTTCACAGCCTTGTGGTGTTGGAGTCCCATTATCTTTACAATTTATTAGTAAATATAGAATTGGATTTTGTGGAGATTGGTTTGAGGGGAATGGATTTGGTAGGATTGAAGGCTCAATTTTAAGTGCTTTATTATTAGAGAAAAAATTTAAGATTTAATTAAATAATTTTTTAAGAATTTCATCTACATCAGAGTTATTTCTAATAATGAATTCATTTGTATTATTTTTTATGCTAATAGGTTTGAATTTTTCGTAATAAATTTCCCATGATTTTAAGAAATCATTTTCAGCTTGTTTTTTATCCTTCCCCCTTTCTTTATAATCTCTTTGGACAACTCTTTTCATACAATCATTTTTTTTAGTTTTTAATTCTAAAAAATAATAATTTTTTTTATTTAAAGTGTTTGAGAATTCTTTGGCAAAAATACCTTCAACAACTAAAAAACTAATATTATTTGTTTCGTTAAAGATATTTTGTATTGTTTTCTTTTCGAAATTATAATAACGATCATGGACTGAAATTCCATTCTCATAAATAAAATCAAAATCTTTTTTGAATAATTTGTAATTAAAACTAATTCTTCTATCAAAAAAACCCTCTACAAATTTTGATAGAAATTTACTTATTAGACCTGTTTTATAGTAATTGTCAGTACTTAAAACAAAACCATTTTTATTTTTTTTAATTATTTGATTGGATAAAGTTGTTTTACCGCTTCCAGAAGGACCACTTATAAATATAAGCTTCATTTTTATAATCTGCTTTTTATAAAGACTATAGCCTTTACTATTAATCTATAATTTAAATTTTGAAAGTAAATTTTTTCTTTTCTTTTAATTTTTAGACATATGTTAAATACCTTGCAATGGCTTGTAAGCTTGCATAAATATTAAATATGTGTCTTTATATAATTGTAAATAAATTATTTTTATTCAATCTTACCTTTTTGTTATTAATTCCATCATTGGAATTCATAATATATTAATTTGAATAGATAATTTTATTACTCATATATTGCAATGATTTCTAAATTTTTAAGTAAGCTAAGATCAATTCTATTTAAAAGTGCAGTACCCCCTGAAACTCCTTCAAAAAAAGAAAAAACAGTAACTAAGTCTGCCAAAACTTCAAAAACAAAAACAAAAACAAAAACAAAAACAAAAACAGTTAATACTAAGAAAAACATTGAAACTTTAACTACACTTCCTGGTGTTGGTCTAAAAAGCGCAAAAGCTTTGTATGAAGCTGGATTTAAAACAACAAAATCAGTGATTGCTGCTGATGAAAAAGATCTTCTTGCTGTATCAGGAGTTGGAATAAATCTTGTTAAAAAGCTTAAGAAGCTTAAATAATTTAATTTTTAATTTTTTGTTCTTAGAGAAATTAACAATAATATAAATTTTTTATACCTTTTAACTGTTAGCAAATTATCTTCTTCTTGCTTTTCTCCGTTGTTGTAATTTTCTTTTGTACTTTTCAATAGGTGTTTCGTGATGCCTAAGTCTTTTTAAATCTGCAAAAATTCCAGATTTAGATACTTGCCTTTTAAATCTTCTAAGGGCAGACTCAATTCCCTCGTTCTCTCCAACTGTAACTTGTGTCAAAATTTTTCGAAATAAAATTTATTCTAGCACTTTGATAGATATATTTAAACTTAAAACTACAATTCAAGGATTGATGGTTTATTTATTTTAATTGACTTACTTTTTTGTCCATGAAACAAATCTTTTTTTATTACTTTTTATATCTTTTAATGATTCAAAATAATATTTTTCCCAATTATCTTTAGGTAGTCCAAGAAATAGCATTAAATTTAATGGGTATTGATCGCTATCTGAACAATTTCTAAAATCATCCCTGAATAAGAAGATTTCCTTTTTTAAGGCAATTGCGATACCTAATTCAATCATTACCCCCTCATCTGGTGGATTTCCGTTAACAATCGCAAAAATACAATCACATTCTTTTAAATCATGGAAATTACTTCTAGCAACATCATATGCCCATTCACTTCCTTGCTGTGTTAATGGTTTTGCTCTCTCAAAAGGTTCAAATACTTCTACATTTAAATCATTGAAGATTTCAATAAATTCATTTAAGAGAGTTTTAGTTTGTTTTGAAAATCCATATGGATTTGCCAAATATAATTTCTTTCTCAACTTAAACCTCTTTTTTTTATGTACTCGTAGCGGTCACTTTGTGAATTAGAAGTATTTTCCCAGGGAAAAACTATCCATTGGTTTTTTTTAGATATAAATACTGTATTCCACCAAATAGGTTTGATTTTACTAAATAATACAAAAAACATTGCACCTTCAATATCCTTGAAGGTCGTTAATGTAAGACCAGTTTCATAGACATCATCTACTATTAGTGAATTTTTTATTGGTTTTGATATTAATTCAATTTTTAATTTATGGCTTAGTGCTACAGCAAGACATAATCCACCCCGAGGAACTCCATATATTCCAGAAAACTTCTTCAACCTACATTTATTGGCTATTTGTTCTACGCTCTTATCAAATTCGCTCCAAGTAAAATAACTTATCATTTTAATTTGAATTTTCTGTTTTAGTTGCGTAATTTGAAGCAACCACACTTAAAAGTGCTACTACTTGCTCATTTGGACAATTAGTATTTTTTTTTAAATTTTCACATTCATTTATTATCTTGGCGTATGTATCCTCGACAATCCCGTTCATTTGATCGATACTAAAAGAATATGGTTTATTCATTTAAAAATTATTAGTAATTTTATTTTTACTTAAATATCGAACGAAGTAAATATCTTTAGTATTTAAAGATAAAATTATTACCACATGGGATCATTTAATTTTTCAATTCTAAGTGAAGAAGGAACATAAGTATGCAGAGTTTCAATTTTTATAGCCCATTTTTTAGAATTACCTTTTAAACTTTCGCTTTCAATTAGGTTTGTTAGGGGGATCCTTTTTCTAATTTTTAGAAGACCTATACAAGATTCCCAGTCTTCATGATTTTTATAAATATCTAACCAAAAATCAAAAATATTTTCCAAAATTTCTAAAGGGATATCAAATGGAATCCCCATGGAAGGTCTTTGAATTAAAAAATTTTTGTTTTTTAGTTCATTTAATAAATTATTTACGTTTAAATTAATAGCTAAAAGAATATCTTTTGCTGATTCATTACCTATTAATTCTTTTCTATGGCAATCTAAAAGATTTTCATCCTCAAGGATATTTTCATCACAATTTTTTATTCCCACTATCCAAAACCCTTCACCATTATTTACTCCACTAGCAAGATATAGATATTGAGGTGAATTCTCCAAGATTTGAAATCATTTTTTCCATTTTTAACATTTTTTGGTTGATATGAAAATAATTTTGCTTTTCAACTAACAATATTAACTCCTCGCAAAAAAAATTTAGTTGTTAATATGAAGTTTTAGAAAAATGTTTGATATACGAGAACTAAAACTTATGTTTTTGGATCCTACTGATTTGGTCATTATTAATATAAATAAATACCTTTACAGTAATAAAACGATTAAATTTATTTTTTCTTAGGAAACAATTTTCCTATTTTCTCTTTTTGTAGGTACTCCTTTTTAGTTCTTATTTTTTTATCTTCTAGGGATTCTTTATTAGTACTTACTGCATAAATAATATAGAAAATCATACCAGTAAATATTAATCCCAAAAAAATAATTAATATTCCTAAAGGTTCACTAGGGCTGAAAATTTTGAGATCTAAAGCAGTATTTAGGGAAATTATCATCAATAAACTAATACCTTAAGCAAATTTTATGGAAATCTAATTGATTTCTTCGTATCCAAAAAATGTAGCATTGTCTGAATTTTTATATCCATTAGCAGCTTCCTCTGGGTTTTGACTGTCAATTTTTCTTGCTTTAGCATGTATCATGTTGAATGGAAAAATCAATGCTCCCACAAAAAAATGAAGAATTAAGAAATCTGAAGGTAATCCATTTGTCCAATCAGGGAAAAATAGCAATGTCATCAATGATTCGTACATATTAAGTATTCAGATAAATCTCTGACTATTATTACTGAACTTATCGCAATACTTTTAATTTTTAATAAATTGAAATTTAATTTGCTTTTAATAATTATCAGATTTAATTGAAAAGGCTATTTTTGAATACTGTTATATTATTTATAGAGTATTAATTAATGGCTGTTGTTGAAATTCTTTTTTGGCTTAATTTTATTTATGATTTTTCAATTGAAACCTACAATAGGCTTAGCTTTTGATAAGTCTGATCCTAGTGTTAGTTTGCTACAAAATAGGATCTCTAATAATTTCTCTAAGAAATATTGCAATGCTATTCAAAATGGGTTTTCGAAAGATGAAGCAATGAAATCAGCTATTGTAAAAACTGAAAACATAATATCTTTCTCTTACAATCCACAGAAAAAATGGATTGAGAAAAGTGACTTGGCAAATCAAATTTCATTGCAAGTAGTAAATGATTGTGGATGGTCATTTGGATTAATTGGAAAGGAAGGAGTTAACTATTTTAAATCATATTTTCTAGAAATTTACGAAAAAACTACACCTGACAAGAATTTTTCAAGATAGATTAGGTTAATGAATAATATTTCAGACAAATTAGTATTGATTATAATTTTGATTACTATTCTTTTTGTATTTGGATTGATTTTTTCAGTAAAGTCTCCAGAAAGAAAGATTATAGATTCGCCAATAATGTGGAAAGATGATTATTCTAATATCGCTATTTTCAGGAATAAAATAAATTCAGAAAGAAAAATAATAATTTAAATAAAAAATCATTACTTAATTAAATAGAGAATGATCCTATTCAATCATATAAAAAAATTTTAAAAGCTCAATCAATTTATTTTTTCTTTTTCTAATTTAAATAGTTCAAAAGAACTGACGCTAATTTTAAATCATGATTAAACCATGCTCGTATCGCCATGGCCCTTCGAGGATCGTAAAAATTTTGCTTTCTGTACCAACTAAGAACTTCTGAATCTGATTTCTTACCATTGCATGACAAACAACATGGGACGCAATTACTTGTACTGCTTTTACCCCCTTTTGACATTGGATGAAGGTGATCAAGTGATTCTGATGGTTTACCGCAATAAATACATTTAAAATTAGTAAGTTTATTTAGCGACTCTCTCCAATTTTTATTACTTATTTTTGGACAAAATTGATCAAGGTAAATTGCATCTTGTTTATGCATAATAATCTTGACATTTTTTTGATGATAACAGTTTTTTAAAAATATGATTGAAAAAGATAAGATAATACTATGTAAGTCTTGTTTTTTTATGAAAATAATAATCTTCACTTATAAAAACACAGGCAATTTATAGTTAATGCTTTATTTATTAACAACATTATTTGGTAGTTCTGATCATTCTTTATTTAAAAGTATTTATATCTTTTTAATATCCTTTATTTCTAATACTTTCTCAGCAATTTCTGGAGGAGGAGCAGGATTATTACAATTACCAGCATTGATTTTATCTGGTGTTCCTTATTATCAGTCTCTTGCTAGTCATAAATTAGCAACAGTTGCATTAGGAATAGGTGGTTCACTAAGAAATTACAAATCTTTAGGCAATGATATTAGTATTGCTTGGCAAATTTTGATTTTTGGATTGCCAGGTGTAATTTTAGGGTCTTCTATCGTTGAATATATTTCAGAAAAGTATTTGTATTTAATATTAGGAATAATTTCAATATTATTGGCTTTTTACTCATTCCTTAAACCAGATTTTGGATTGTCATCTGGAAATAATAAGCTTTATTTAGTGCATAAAATTAGATTTTTTATTTTTATTTTCCTCATAGGGATTTTGAATGGTTCTATTTCTTCAGGTACTGGATTGCTCGTAACAATACTTTTAATAAAAACTTTTGAAATGGATTTTCTTCGAGCTATAAGCTTAACGTTCTTTACCGTGGGGATTTTTTGGAATTTTATCGGTGCAGTTCTGTTGACTAAAATAGGATCAGTCCCTTCAAATCTATTAATAATATTAATAATTGGTTCTTTTGCAGGAGGATATTTCGGGGCTCACTTATCAAAGTTAAATGGAAATATTTTAATTAAGAAAACTTTTACAACAGTTTGTATTCTTGTTGGTATTAGCTTATTGATTAAATCTTTTAAAAGTTTTTTATAAATTGACTGAGAATACCAGTGAACTTATGGTAAAAATTTTATTCCAGCTTTATTTAAAAAGATAAATTAATTATTATCTTTATTTATTATCAAAGGGATTAATTAATAAATCGCTTTATTAAATAATACTTTTTAAGAGAGACCTTATTTGAAAAACAAAAAAAGGCCTCACAAATGTGGGGCCGGGTGATGGGGAACCTTATTTTTAAACCAATTTCTTAAAAAATGCAACCCCCTATCTGTAGCGCAAAAGCTATAAGGTAACTACACTACAGATAGTGCTTTGATGATTTTCTTACATGTTAATTTATCAATTCTGAAATAATTTTGTAATTTTAAAGTTTATGAGTAAAAATCTTATTCTTTGATTTCAAATGTATTTGGTAATTTTACTTGTTAAAAATGTCCTGCACAGTATCATTCGTAAGAACTTCGCTAGTAAATAACTTTAATGATTGAATTAACTTTACTTACGCTTTTGAACTATGTTGGGGATAATTTCTGTGAATATAGAAATCTAGGTCATGATAACTATAAATCTTTACTTCTTTCTTACAGTGATGCAAGTAATAAATTTGGACCATTAGAGGTTAAAAATGTTATTGAGAAGTCAGAGAATTTTAAAGTTACCGCTGTTGCGATTGCGGCCATTAAGTGCCCTCAGCATATAGTTAAGTAATGAAGTTTGAATTAAAAACTGAAAATGAAAATTATTCAAAATCATTTTCACAATTTTTCTGTATAGTTTTTTTTCTAGCTTCAATAATTATCCTTTGTGATGTTGCACTCAAATTAGGATTCATATCTAGAAATCAAAAAATTGAGTACAATTGTAGGCTTTTATCTGTCGAAAAATCTAAACTTTATTTTAAAAAATTATCAAGGCTTTCTAATCTGAAAAGTAAACAGCAAATTTGGGAATTATGCATGGAGGTTACTAAATAATAGTTAGCTTGATGCTGATGAATAGAATTTTAATGCAAACAACCAGAACTTTCTTGAAGTTATAAGAAATAATGTAGCGACAATAACTTCAAGATATATTTTCCAAAATTGAGATAATCCTAGGAAAACTTCAGAAGGAATTGTAGTTATAAATGCAATAGGAATGAAAACACTAAAAAAAATTCTTAAAGAAAATGAAAATGAATTTAGAGGAAATCTTCCAATATAAAGAAATGACCTTAATACTTCTGTTGCATTCCAAGTCTTAACAAACCAAATAGTAGTAGTTGAGATAAAAAACCATAGGCTATATAAAATACAAATCGAGCAGCTTATAGTAATCAAGGATAGGGTCAGAAAACCTAAATTTAAATTTATTTGATTTATTCTTATGCAAAAGAATAATAAGAAAAATCCAAGGATTATTTCTAAAAATCCAGATGGATTTATTTTTTTTAATGAAATAAAAAATTGACTATCAATAGGTTTTAAAAGTACGAAGTCTAATGTTCCTTCTCTTATATGTTTAACTATTTCTGTAAGATTAGGATTGAACCATGTATTCGTTATTCCATTCAAAATTGTATAAATACCTTGAATTATTAGTGCCTGTTCAAATTTCCAACCTCCAATATAACCATTATTTTGAAAGAAAATAGATAATAGAAAAATACTCCCTATTAAACTTAAAATTGCAGTTATTAAATCAATTAATATATTTGTCTTGTACTCTAGTTCAGAAGCCAAAGAAGTATGTATGAATTTTTTATAAACTTTTAGATATTTTCTTAAATTCATGATCCCATAGCTGTATATTTTTTGGTTCCTTCAGACCAGATTTTCTTAAATAATGGGAGAAGTAAAAAAATCCATAGAATTTGCATACTTAAGCCTCCAGCAATATTTGTTTCATTACCTGATAGTAAGTTCGCAGGGAAATCAATTAGATATGGAAAAGGAGTTAAATAAATCCAAGATTTAACATATGCGGGAAATGAAACTACTGGAGCTAAAAGACCTGAGAGAAATAAAGTTGGAATAAATAATAATCTTTCTATCGATGATGCTTTCTCTGTCCAGAAACATAGACATGCAACTATTGACTGAATTAAAAATTGAATTAAGAAGGATAAGAAAGTAGATAATATTGATAATATAAAAATAACTAAATTTGGAATCCATATACTTTCTGGATTAATAATAAAAAAGAAAAATGCGATTATTAGTGCGAAAGGAAATCTTGTTATTTGTTCAGCAAGATGTTGTGCAAAATATCTGAAAAATGGATTTAAAGGTTGGATTAAATACGGAGATACTTTCCCCATAAGAGAATCCTCTTCAAAACTAAATACAACCCAAACTACAGAGAACTGTCTTACAAAAAAAGCACATAAGAAATATCTAGATAGCATAACGTTACTAATATTTATGGATTCATTTAGATTATTATTTGTCCAAATGTTTAACATGAAAAAAGGAATAATCCCTGAAATTGCCCATAATGCAATTTCTACCCTATATTCCAACATGTTTGAATATTGGACTTTTAATAAGGTGAATATTTTACGGTTAATCAAATTAGATTTCATAATCTTTTTTAATTAATACCCTCCCAATAATTTCATCTATAGGTGGTTCATTTATAAAAAGGTCTTCAATATCAAAATTATTTAAGATAGTTTTTAGTGAAGAGGTAATAAAATTGTTTTCAATTTTTATAGTGATTTCATTCTTTATTTTATTTTTTACAGTAAAACCGGAATTCTCTAATTTAATTGCATCTTCTTCTGAGCGACAAACTATTAATATTTCTTTAACAGGAGATAGTTTTTTTAATAATAGGTCAAGTTTTCCATCATATGAAATAGATCCTTCGTGAACGCATATAACTCTCTTGCATAACGATGTAATATCTTTCATATAATGACTAGTTAGGCATATTGTTGCATTAGTATTCTCATTGTATTTTTGAAGGAATTTTCTTAAATTTCTTTGTGCATTTATATCTAATCCAAGTGTCGGCTCGTCTAAAAATAGAATATTTGGTTCATGTATCAATGCCGCGAGTAATTCTGACTTCATACGCTGACCTAGTGAAAGTTTTCTAACAGGTATGAATAGCTCTTCATCAATTTCAAGCATTTCTGATAGTTTTTTTATTCTCCTTTTAGCTTCGAACTTATCTATGTCATATATTGATGCATTCAGATAGAATGATTCGATTGGCGGAAGATCCCAAATAAGCTGTTGTTTTTGTCCCATTATTAAGGTGATATTCTTTAGGAAATTTTCTTTTCTCCTAAAAGGTAAGTCTCCTGAAACCATAATCGAACCTTCACTTGGATAAATTAAGCCACAAAGCATTTTTAAAATTGTTGTTTTCCCAGCTCCATTAGCTCCTAGAAAACCTACTATTTCCCCTTCCTTAATTTCAAAACTTATATCCTTTATAACTTTTAAACTTTTTGTTTGTCTTCTAAAAAAATGTTTAATTGTCCCTTTTAAACCTGGTTCTTTTGATGCAATATCAAATGACTTGGATAAATTGCTTACGTCTATAATATTTTGTACCATTTCAATTTTAAAAGTTTTACTTTGATTTATTAGTAAATCTTCTCTATTTTAAAAAAAATTTTTTATTTTTTAAAAAATATCTTTAAACGAAACAACCAGCCAGATAAAAAAGTTAATTGGATTAAGTAACTCGCTTACCTTATTTTTATTTTCATAATTTAATCCTCTTAAATAATCAAATATAAAATTACTATTTTCTTTTTTATCATTAATTTTTTTAATTACATTACCATTTTCGTCAAGGAGGTCAATTTCATCTTCAAAAAACCATTGCTCTTTCCCATTAGATAATTGCAATATAACTCCAATACCTTTCCCGTCAGTTATTCTAAAGTCACTTATCTTAGCTATTGAAGAAACGTTTATAGCATCAACAACCTCTTTAGAAAGCCTATCCTTTGATAGTTCTAAGTTAATTTGAACAGAATTCCCTATTTTTGTATTGTCTAAAAGTGACATTTTTTAGGTTATTATACCTAGTGATTCGGGATTTATGCGATTAATTCAGAATTATTGATTTTTTTTTCAATAATTATTATTTTTTGAAAATCACTTCAAGGATTCTTTTTATTGAAATTGTTAATACTCTCAAGAATACAAAAAATAATCCTAACCAACCTAAAATCACAGCTATTGATAACATGCTTGAACCTAAATCACCTTGTAGCAAATTATTCATATAATTTTCTAAATTAGATATGTGTAACTCTACTTTATTAAATTACTTATTCAGGATAAAAATTTCTAACATTCAGATTTATTTAAATTTCTTTTTTATAGACATTTTTATAAGATATAATTTGTGAGCTAAACTTTAATCAGAAAATTAATTTAATATTTTGTATCTATCTTTGAACTCATACATAGGGATATTTTTTATCATTATTGGTTTAATTGTTAGGATTAACTTGAAATTCTCTATTGAGAAATGATCTCAAATAATTTCTTATAAACTCTTTTAGTATTATGTAAAACCTTCAGTTCTATTAAATTTTTATAATTTCTAACCATTGCAAAGACAAAAAAAGCAGCCTATAAGCTGCTCCTGAATGGTGGCGGGGGGGAGATTTGAACTTCCGACCTTCGGGTTATGAGCCCGACGAGCTACCAGACTGCTCTACCCCGCGGCATATACATAGCATACATCTGAAAGGGTTATTTTTCCTGTTTTTTTATGATTCTTGGAATTTTAATTTACCTTTAACTTCAAGTCTTACTCCTTCAGAAAAATTAAACACCTTTTCTTCCATGTCTTGAATTCTTAAGTCAGATATCCACTCTAACTGTTTTAGCAAGTGAAGACTAACAGCATGCTTTGCTCTTTTTGAACCGTCTTCTACTTTTAAAGCTAACCCTATACCTTCGTTTACTTTACATAGACACTGTATACCTTCTGCGCCACCTTTACCGATGACTTTTCCATGTGAAGCTTTAATTATTTCTGTATCAAATTTATTGTTATCACTAATCATTGTTGGGTTTATTGTCATAGCCCTGCTGATTTGTTCTAATTCGGCACTTTCGGAACTACTTAGAAGTGAATATAACCTCGACATTTCTAATAATTTTAAATAAAGAGTGGGGGCACCACAATCATCACGTTCGGCGTTTATTTCAGATGATTGGATTTCGAGAAATTCAGAAACTATTCTGAATATTTCGATTTGAAGTGGATGATCTCCCTTTAAATAACTATCTAATGGCCAATTCATTTTTTTACATGTAGCTAAAAAAGCAGCATGTTTACCAGAACAATTATGTTCTAATGGACTTGTCTTAGATTTTGGGCATTTCAGATTATTAATGTCAATGTCATATTCCCATAAAATTTTGAATGCTTCCCTTGAATGAAGTTTTGATCCACTGTGTGACCCGCATGCTAAAGCAATTGATTTTGATTCATTATTGATTTTTGATGCAGCTCCACTACTAACGAAAGGAATTGCTTGAAATGGTTTCAATGCTGACCTTATGAAACTTTTATATTCTGGATTCCCTGCGCACATTAAAACCCTCCCTTTTTTGTCACTAACAACAGCATGAATTTTATGGATTGACTCAATATTTGATCCTCTGATTAAGGCTACTTGTATAGGAGGATTGTTAGAAGTGTAGAGGTTTTTAAAATTTGAACTCATTTAGAAATTGTTATATTGAAAAATCAAAATGCCAGACAAAACTAAGACTGAAATAATAGAAAGAATTTGAATTAAATTTTTTAAAATAGGCTTTACCTCAATTGAGGCAATAAGTGATTCTTTTTCTTTCAAAACTAATGGTTTTTCCCATACTTGGCCGTCATACCAACCTGACTCCTCATATTCAACCTTTTCGGATGTTAATCTTTTGAATATATGATTCCAACCCAAATATAATCTTATTGATATTAAAAGAGGTATTGATAAGCTACTAAAAAAACTTAAAAGAATATATTTTAATAGTGATGTTTTGAAATATACACTACCTGAAGAAATTATAAGAAATAGAACAAAAGCTCCTACCCAGAACCTTAACAATATAAGAATTAGTGACTTTTTTGTTTTTGGCCAAGAAAAAATTTTAGATTTTGATAATTCTATGAATTCATTTGTGGGTTGTTGCTCTTTAGGGACAGGACAATTGGATTGCTTCATAAAATAAAATTATGGAAATAGAAGATCATCTCCATTACTCCAGAATGATTCAAGGTCATAATATTTTCTTATTTCTGGTTGAAAAATATTTACGATCAAATCACCATAATCGAGTAAAGCCCATTTCGCCTCATTAACCCCTTCTTTTCGTATCGGTTCAACTTTAGCCTTTTCTCTGAGCTCTCCCTCCACAGAGTTAGTTATAGATCTAACCTGTACATCAGATAATCCTTCTGCTATCAAAATCCATTCACTTATAAATGATACTTTGTCAATTTTTATAAGTTTTATATCTCTTGCCTTTTTTTCATCACATGCTTTAGCTGCTATCAAAACCAAACTTTTATTGTCCATAAACATTTTCACTTGAAACTGATTTTTCTGAACCCTCTTGCTGAGATAATTCTGATCTTGCTTTTTCTGCACTTTTTCTTAAAGCATCTAACCTATCTTCAAAGAAACTTCTTTTTTTCTTTTTTCGCGTTTTATCTATTAACTCCTTTAATGCTCCACCTAGACTTTTATAAGCATTTGGAATGCTGTATCCAAATCTACAAGCAAGATCTATAGCTCTTTCATCTGCATAAATAGCATCTTGAAGTTTTTTTTCAGAGTTATTTTTTAAATATAATCTATACCCTGCGAAACTTGATAAACCAAGAGCAAGTAATAAAAGTAACCCATCTTGCACCCACAACTCTCCTATTGCCCCTCCAAGCCCTATTGCAAGAGCTGCCATTTCCCATCCATCTCTGGGAATTGTGTCATTTTGAATTTTCCCAACCTCGTGCCAAAATAATAGATTTCTGTGGTCTATGGCAAAGTTATCCCATTCATCTAAATCTATTTGAATTTCTACTTCGTCACGACCGATTTCTTCAAGTGTTATTAAAGGTGGGTCTATAGCGGCAGCAGCTTCAATAAATACCCAACTTTCATTCTCTGGAGGTAACAAACTTTTAAGTCGCTGAAGTTCGCTCATAAAAAATTATTTTCTTTCAATACTATAGAAACAAATGTTGCTTTTCAAGTAACTTGATTAACATCTGATGATTTACAAGTAGCATGAAATAAATGAAGGTTTAAATTATGCCTCGAAGAGGTGATCTTAAAAAAATTCTTATTCTAGGTTCAGGCCCGATTGTTATAGGACAAGCATGCGAATTTGATTACTCTGGTACTCAAGCTTGCAAAGTTTTAAGAAATGCTGGTTATGAAATTGTTTTGATAAATTCAAATCCAGCCTCAATAATGACTGATCCTGAGATTGCAAGCAAAACATATATTGAACCATTGACTCCTGAAATAGTTTCTCAGATCATTTTAAGAGAAAAACCTGATGCGATTCTTCCCACTATGGGAGGTCAAACTGCTTTGAATCTTGCGGTTAAATTATCGGAGTCAGAATTTTTAAAACAAAATAATATTGAATTAATTGGTGCCGATTTAAGAGCTATTAATAAAGCTGAAGATAGAAAATTATTTAAAGAATCGATGGAGAAAATAAATGTAAATGTTTGTCCATCTGGTATTGCATCTAACCTTAATGAAGCTATTGAGGTATCAAAAAAAATTAGTTCCTATCCTCTTATAATAAGGCCTGCATTTACATTAGGTGGTGTAGGGGGTGGAATTGCTTTTAACCTTGAAGAATTTGTCGAATTGTGTAAATCAGGTTTAGAGGAAAGTCCAAGTAATCAAATATTGATTGAAAAATCACTTATTGGATGGAAGGAGTTCGAACTTGAGGTAATGAGAGATACTGCAGATAATGTAGTAATAGTTTGTAGTATTGAAAATATAGACCCAATGGGTGTACATACTGGAGATTCTATAACTGTTGCTCCTGCGCAGACTTTAACAGATAAGGAGTATCAGAGATTGAGGGATTTGTCATTGAAAATCATTAGAGAGGTAGGAGTTGAAACAGGAGGGAGTAATATTCAATTCGCAATAAATCCATCTAATGGAGAAGTAATTGTCATAGAAATGAATCCACGTGTTAGTAGATCCTCAGCTTTAGCAAGTAAAGCAACTGGATTCCCCATAGCCAAGATTGCAGCATTATTATCCGTTGGCTATACACTTGACGAGATTATTAATGACATTACAAAAAAAACTCCTGCATGTTTTGAGCCATCAATTGATTACGTAGTTACTAAGATCCCAAGATTTGCGTTTGAAAAATTTAAAGGCTCTTCAAATAATTTAAGTACTGCCATGAAATCTGTTGGTGAGACAATGGCAATAGGCCGTTCTTTTGAAGAATCATTTCAGAAAGCATTAAGGTCTCTAGAAGTAGGGATTTTTGGATGGGAATCTGATTCACTTGATGAATTTAAAAACGAGAGTCACATTAAAAACAGTTTAAGAAACCCTACATCTGAAAGAATTCTCTTAGTAAAAAAAGCTATGCAGCTTGGGAAAACTAATTTTTATATTCAAGAAGTTACAAATATAGATTTATGGTTTATCGAAAAATTACGTAATATCTTTAATTTTGAAAATGACTTTTTAAAAGATAAGGAACTTTATGATTTAGATAGGGATTTGATGTTGCATGCTAAACAATTAGGCTTTTCAGATCAACAGATAGCAAATTTAACTAATTCTGAGTTTTTTGAAGTCAGAAGATATAGAAAAAAACTTAACATAATACCAATATATAAAACTGTTGATACTTGTTCAGCAGAATTCTCATCCTCCACTCCCTATCATTATTCAACTTACGAAGAGTCCTTTATTAATTTTAATTCTCAAATTGTTGATAATGAGATTTCAGAAAATAGTAAATCAAAAAAAATTATGATTCTAGGAGGTGGTCCAAATAGAATTGGTCAGGGAATAGAATTTGATTACTGTTGTTGTCATGCTTCTTATCAGGCCTCTTCAAATGGTTATCAAACCATAATGGTCAATAGTAACCCTGAAACTGTATCAACAGATTATGATACTAGCGATATTTTATATTTTGAGCCTGTAACTTTGGAGGATGTGCTCAACATAATTGAAGCTGAAAATCCTTATGGGCTAATTGTTCAATTTGGAGGTCAAACCCCTCTGAAATTATCATTACCTTTATTTGAATGGCTTAAATCTAATGATGGCCTAAAAACTGGATCAAAAATTCTTGGGACTTCTCCAATATCTATTGATTTAGCAGAAGATAGAGAGGAATTTACAAAAATACTTGAAGAATTAAGTATTAGACAACCTTTAAATGGTATTGCACGTAATCAAAATGAAGCAGAAATAGTAGCAAAAAAGATTGGATTCCCCTTGGTTGTAAGACCTTCTTATGTTTTAGGAGGAAGGGCAATGGAAATTGTTAAAGATGAGAATGACTTGTCGAGATACATCTCTGAAGCAGTTAAGGTATCGCCTGATCATCCAATCCTTCTTGATCAATATTTGAATAATGCTATTGAGATAGATGTTGATGCTTTATGTGATTCAGAGGGTTCGGTTGTAATTGCTGGTCTAATGGAACATGTAGAACCTGCAGGAATTCATTCAGGTGACTCAGCTTGTTGTTTACCATCTATTTCTCTTTCAAAATCAACAATAGAAAATGTAAGGCATTGGACTAAATTAATTGCACAAAGATTAAATGTTGTTGGTTTAATTAATTTGCAATTTGCAGTGACAAATACAAATAATAAAGAAAATAAATTATTTATTCTTGAAGCAAATCCAAGAGCATCTAGGACAGTCCCATTTGTTTCAAAAGCCATAGGTAAACCTGTTGCAAAATTAGCTACCCAGTTAATGCAAGGTTTTACATTAGAAGATATTAATTTCACTCAAGAATTTTCTCCAAAATATCAAGCAGTAAAAGAGGCTGTTTTACCTTTCAAAAGGTTTCCTGGATCTGATACATTACTTGGCCCTGAAATGAGATCTACAGGAGAAGTAATGGGTTTAGCTAAAGACTTTGGAATTGCTTATGCCAAGTCGGAATTGGCTGCAGGAAATGGAGTCCCTTCAGAAGGAGTAGCTTTCTTGTCTACAAATGATTTAGACAAAAAAAATCTTGAGGAAGTTGCTAGAGAACTGTTAATTTTAGGATTTAAATTAATCGCAACAAAAGGTACAGCTAAATATTTGGTAAATTTAGGAATTAAAGTTGAAGAAGTGTTAAAAGTTCATGAAGGTAGACCAAATGCTGAGGACCTAATTCGTTCGGGACTTGTTCAATTAATAATTAATACTCCAATCGGTTCACAGGCTCTTCATGATGACGCTTATTTAAGACGTGCTGCTCTTGAATATAATATACCAACTTTTACAACTATTCCTGGAGCAAGGGCAGCTATTAAAGCAATAAAAGCTTTGCAATTTAATAAAATTGATTCTTACTCTTTACAAGAAATCCATAATTTTTAATTCTTTACTCTAAGTTTTTTAGTTTATCTCTCAATTGATTAGCTAATGAGTTTCTGCTAATTGAAAGTAATTTAAGAGTATCCTGATGCATCTTAAGTTGTGTCTCAGCTATTTGAAGTACTTTAATAGATTCTTTTATTTCATTAGAAAGTTCATTTATTAAATATTTTTTCCCTTCAAAGGTTAAAACTGGATTTGCTGAATCAATTGTGTTTTCGCTCATGTACTTAGCTTTTATAAATAAAATAGAACTATATTTTTTTAATCAATTGTTTTTCACATAATTCTTTATAAATTCCAGGTTTGTTGATTAAATCAATATGTTTCCCAACTTCAATAATTTGACCTTTATCGAAAACAACTATTTTGTTTGCTTCTTGAGTAGTGGCTAATCTATGCGCAATTACAATAACTGTTCTACCTTTCATAGCTCTATTAAGTCCTTCTTGGACTTCAGATTCTGATTCTGCATCTAAAGCACTAGTTGCCTCATCCAAAAGAAGAATTGATGGGTTCCCAAGTATTGCTCGTGCAATTGCTATCCTCTGGATCTGACCACCTGAGAAATTTGTTCCTCTTTCAGTTATCTTAGTTTCATATTTCTCAGGAAGCTTTTGGATGAAGTTATGAGCGTTTGATTTTTTTGCTGATTCTATAACTTCTTCTTTGGTAAAACTTCTGCCCATTCTTATTACATCAATAATTTTTCCTGAAAACAAAAAAGGTTGTTGTTGTACTAATGCAATTTTTTTTCTAATGTCTTTTGTATTTAATAAATTGAGATTTTTATCATCAATAAAAATATCCCCATTATTTGGAGTTATAAACTTTAATATCAAGGCCAACATTGTACTTTTACCAGCCCCTGAAGCTCCAACGAAAGCTGTAACTTCACCTTGATTAATTTCTAAATTGATATTTTTAAGAACTTGATTATCTTTCTTATAAGCGAAATTAACTTTATTGAAACTTATTTTGCCTTCAATATTGTATATCCTTGATATATTTTCTTTATCATCTTCGATAGGTTCAAGATTTATGTTTTTCAACCTTTTTATTGATGCTTCTGCCTGTTTATAGTCATTGAAATTTGTACTTATATGGCTTATTGGATCAATAAGCATCAATATTGCAGCAAAGAAGCTACTAAATTCTTCGCTTGTTAGAAGACCTAGATTAATTCTTGCGGCACCTAAACCTAATATTGCTAATATTCCAAATGCTTCAACAAATCCTACAACTGGATGTTGAAAGGCAAGTAATTTTAATGTTTTATATTTTGCTTTTTTATTTGCACTTAATCTTTTATAAAATCTATTTTCAATCCAATTTTCTGCAGCAAAAGCTCTTATTGTCGACATTCCATTTATAGATTCTCCTATTAAACCTGCTAAATTACTTGTTGATTCTTGACTTTTTTCAGATGCCATTAAAACCCTTCTCCCAAAAATATTTACTGAAAGAATAATCAATGGTGCTAAAACAAAAGTTGATAATGTTAGTGACCAATCTAAATAAAACATATAAATTATTACGGCCAATAACTGTAAAATGCATGGAATAGTATCCTGAGCTGTTTTATAAATAACCTCACTTACCCTATCTGCATCTTCTGTAAGTCTATATGTGATATCTCCGGCTGAAATCTTTTCAACAGAATTCATCTCTATTTTTTGAATTTTGCTAAATAAATTTCCTCTCATTACTTCGCTAATTTCCAAAGACGGTTTCGCAATGAATACATCCTGACCAAATTGAGCAGTTTTCTGAACTAAAAATACAAATAGAGACTTAATTATTATGCTAGAAACTTTTGAGAGATCACCTGACCCAATTGCTGGAATCAAGTTTCCAGCCAGATAAGCTAATAAAGGCCAGCAAGCTACGTAAATAATCATGCATATAAAGCCCTTTATAAATCTATTAGAGTATGGTCTGACTGGCGGTATTAGTCTCAAGATATTATATATTTAATTATTTATCCTACTTTATCAATATCTTGGAGTATAAAAAACAATGAAATTGGATCAATTCTTAAAATGGAAAAATTTGGTTTCCTCTGGTGGCGAAGCAAAAATTTTTATTAAATCCGGTTCTGTAAAAGTTAATGGTATAAAAGAGACTAGGAGAGGAAGAAAATTAAAAAAGGGAGATACAGTAATATTTCTAAAAAATGAATTAATTTTTGAATAGTTAGCCTATTCAACTCACTTTGTATTAGTATATTTTTCTTGGAGATAGTATTTTGAGAAAATCTGTAATTGCTGGTAATTGGAAAATGCACATGACTTGTGCTGAAGCTAAATCCTATTTAGAAGAGTTTATTCCTTTAATAAAAAATATAAAAGAAGATCGTAAAGTTGTTATTGCTCCACCTTTTACAGCTATTTCAACCTTTTCTGATCATTCTGATTTTGATTATTTAGATATTTCTAGTCAAAATATTCATTGGGAAGATCAAGGAGCATTTACTGCAGAAATATCTCCAAAAATGCTTCTTGAACATGGGGTCTCGTATGCAATCGTTGGACATAGTGAACCAAGGAAATATTTTAGTGAAAGTGATGAACAAATTAATAAAAGAGCAGTTTTTGCTCAATCTAGTGGACTTACTCCAATAGTTTGTGTAGGAGAAACATTAGAACAAAGAGAGAGAGGAGAAGCTGATAGAGTTATTACTAGACAGGTTGAACAAGGATTAGAAAATACAGATCCATCTAATTTAATTGTTGCCTATGAACCAATATGGGCTATTGGGACTGGTAAAACATGTGAGGCAGAAGACGCTAATAAGATATGTTCTTTGATTCGTAAATTAATAGGCTTTGATGATGTAATTATTCAATATGGAGGATCTGTTAAACCAAATAATATTGACGAAATCATGTCAATGAGTGATATAGATGGAGTGTTAGTTGGAGGGGCTTCATTAGATCCGAATAGTTTTGCGAGAATTGCAAATTATCAATAAGAAATATCCATGGCCAAAAGGCTGGGGCAAAAAAACTTCAATTATGGGAGTTATAAATTTAACTCCTGATTCATTTAGTGATGGTGGGGAATTAAACTCTTCAAAAAAAGTTTTAGATCAAGTAAATCATTTCTTGAGCAATGGTGTTGATGTTATTGATCTTGGTGCTCAAAGTACGAGACCTGGTGCTGAAGAAGTTGGATCTAATATAGAAATAAAAAGATTGATCCCATATCTAAAATTAATAAAATCTGAATTTCCTGATGTTTTAATTTCTATTGATACTTTTAATTCTGAAGTGGCTTACGAAGCTCTTTTAAATGGTGCTAATTGGATAAATGATGTCACGGGAGGAAGAAGAGATATGAAAATTTTGGATGTCGTATCAAAATTCAACTGTCCATTTGTCATAACTCATAGTCGTGGTAGTAGTCAAAATATGAATCAACTCTCTAATTACCAGAATGTATTGAGTGATGTTAAGTGCTCGCTTGATAATTTAATAAAGAATGCTTTAGAAAAAAATATATCTGAAAGAAATATAATAGTGGATCCTGGAATTGGTTTTTCAAAGGATATTGTTCATAATTTGGAAATCTTGAGAAACTTAGATGTATTTAAAAAATGGAATTTGCCAATTTTGATAGGTGCATCTAGGAAGAGATTTATAGGAGAAATTTTGAATGAGAAAAATCCAAAGGAAAGGGATATAGGAACACTTGCAATAAGTTGTCTTTGTTCTCAATTTAATATTGAAATTGTGAGAGTTCACAACGTCAAACTAAATTATCAAATCTTGAAAGTAGCTGATAGGATTTATAGAAAATAATAAATTAATTATTCTTTCACTCCTTCGATTTTATCCTCTACCTCTTGGTATAGTTCTTTCAACTGTTCTATATTCTCATCTGAAGTTTCCCAATATCCCCTACCATTTACTTCTAGTAATGTTCCAACAATTCTTCTGAAACTATTAGGATTAAGATCCATTAATCTTTTCCTCATCTCTTCGTCATTTATAAATGTTTCATTAGTTTCTTCATATACAAAATTGTCTACTTGACCACTTGTCGCACTCCAACCAAGAGTGTAATTAAGTCTGTTAGAAAGTTCTCTAACTCCTTCGTAGCCAGATTTGAGCATACCTTCATACCACTTAGGATTTAAAAGTTTTGTTCTTGAGTCTAATCTGATAGTTTCTCCAAGTGTTCTAACTTGAGCATTAGAAGTAGTTGTATCCGCTATGTAGCTACTTGGTTCTTTCCCGTCATCTCTTAATGTTTTAATCAATTTTGTTGGATCCGAATCAAAATAATGACTTACATCTGTTAAAGAGATCTCTGAAGAATCAAGGTTTTGAAATGTAACATCTGCTGTTTTCATTACGGACTCAAATACCTCTCTTTTTTGATTCATCTCACCTGGATTATCGGCATTAAAAGCATATGTTTTGCGTGATAAATACATTTCTTGTAATTCATTTTCTTCCTCCCATGTTGAATTTTCTACGGCTAAATTAACATTTGAACTGTAACTTCCACTTGCATTAGAGAATACTCTCGCTGAAGCATCTCTGATAGAAGTGCCTTCTTTTTCTGCTTGTTCTAGTGAATGTTTCCTTACAAAATTAGATTCCAATGGTTCATCAGCTTCAGCTGCTAATTTGACTGCCTGATCTATTAATGCCATTTGATTGATAAATAGATCTCTAAAAACTCCTGAACAGTTAACTACTACATCTATTCTTGGCCTACCTAATTCTTCTAAAGGGATTAATTCTAGTTTGTTAATCCTACCAACAGAATCTGGTTTTGGTTTTACCCCAACGAACCATAAGATTTGTGCCAGCGATTCTCCGTAAGTTTTGATGTTATCAGTACCCCATAAAACACAAGCTATCGTTTCAGGCCAAGTTCCTTGCTCTTCCTTTTGTCTTTCAATTAATTTGTCAACAACAGACTTCGCTGCAGCTACTGCTGCTGTAGTTGGGATTGATTGAGGATCAAGTGCATGGATATTTTTACCACTAGGCAAAACACCTGGATTTCTTATGGGATCTCCACCTGGTCCAGGTAAAACATAATTTCCATCTAGTGCTTTAATGAGGCTATCCATTTCTTTGTCTGCGCATACCTGTTCCAGACAGAAAAGTAAGTAATCAAATAATTTATTTAATTCCTTTTGATTTACTTCATTAAATCCATCTAATTTGCAGACTCTTAGCCAAGGGGTAGGAAGATTTAGTCCAAAAACTTTAAGTAAATCGAAAAGTTTGGTAAGAATTGATTTTTCTAAATAAACTCTGCCATCAACAATTTTTAAAGAGTTGACCATCGCAAAAATCGACTCTCTTGCTGTCTTTATGATTTTTTCATTTAACTCTACAAATTTAAGTTCACCTTTATTATTACCATCATAAATTTGATCAATAGTTAGACCGATGGATTCTGCGAGTAATCCAGGAAGAGATCTTAATCCTTCTTCTTCTCTCTCTAAAGATGCAATGTTTACAAGAGTCGCAACAGCTTCTTCTGCTGTTGGAGCTTCTCCAATAGTATGAAGACCGCAAGGTAGCAATCTACTTTCAATTTCCATCAACTGTTTATAGACATTACCAACAAATAAATCTCTTTCATCTATTGAAAGTTCTTCTACGTCTTTTGAAGGAAGCTCTACATCTTTGTCAAGGTTACATTGTTTAGAAGTCTCAACAATTGCATTAACAATTTGAATACCCCTACTATTTTCTCTTAATTGTTGATAAGAACCAACTAGTTCACTTAATTCTTTAAGTCCTTTATAGAGGCCTGCATTTTCTGCTGGAGGAGTTAAATAGCTTATGGTGGAAGCATATCCTCTTCTCTTTGCAATTGTTGCTTCAGATGGATTATTTGCAGCATAGTAATACAAATTAGGCAATGATCCAATGAGAGAATCCGGATAGCAAGTTTCACTCATGCCCATCTGCTTCCCAGGCATAAATTCAAGTGATCCGTGAGTTCCAAAATGAAGAACAGCATCTGCCCCCCAGATTTTTTCTACATACGTGTAATAGGCAGCAAAACCATGATGAGGACTAGCACTTCTTGAATAGAGCAATCTCATGGGATCACCTTCATAACCGAATGTAGGTTGAACTCCTATAAAAACATTTCCAAAATGTTTTCCATAGATAAGAAGGTTTTGTCCGTCACTATTAAGGTTCCCAGGTGGTTTACCCCAATTCTCTTCAAGTCTCTGTGAATATGGTGTGAACTCTTCGTATTCTTTTACAGACATTTTATGAGCAATATTTAACTCTGGAGAGCCATCCATCGCTTCAGGGTTGTTTATAACTTTTTCCATTAATTCTTTTGAATTACTTGGAAGTTCATCTATTTGATATCCTTTCGATTTCATTTCAAGCAGTACTCTATAAATTGAACCAAAAACATTCAAGTATGCTGCAGTACCAACATTTCCTTTGTCTGGTGGAAAGCTAAATACTGTGATGGCTAATTTTTTATCCTTTCTTTGTTTAACTCTTAAAGTGGACCATTTTATTGCTCTTTCAGCTATTACATCAACTCGATCTTGGAGCGTATGCGCCTTACCTGTAGCATCATCACGACCTGAGAGAATAATAGGTTCAATAGCACCATCAAGCTCTGGAATTGCAATCTGCAGTGCTACCTGAACTGGGTGTAAACCTAGATCACTATCTTCCCATTCCTGTGTGGTTTGAAAGACTAATGGAAGTGCAACCATATAGGGTCTGTTTAACCTTTTTAGGGCTTCAATAGCTTTAGGATGATCTTGTCTTGCTGGCCCACCAACTAGTGCAAATCC
>QCQM01000013.1 GCA_003212195.1 Prochlorococcus sp. AG-449-O05
GGACTAGTCCTCGAAATTCTTTCGTTGATCGATTTAGAAACATTATGATTCCTTCAAATGATAGTAAAAGGTTAAATGCCCAAATACAAATAAAATCTCTTAAGTAATTATGTAATACTTATGAAATTTGTCGTTATAGATGATGATCCCACAGGCTCTCAAACTGTTCAAGATTGCTTATTACTGCTTAAGTGGGACTGCTCAACTTTAGTCAAAGGTTTTGAATCTAAATCTAATTTATTTTTTATTTTGGCTAATACAAGGTCACTATCAGCAAATGATGCGAAATTAACAATAGAGGAAATTTGCAAAAATCTTAGGTCTGTAATTGCTTCTGAAGCCTATGAAGAAGAAATTATTTTTATAAGTAGAGGAGACTCTACTCTTCGAGGACATAACTTTTTAGAGCCAATTGCTCTAAATAGTTGCTTAGGTCCTTTTGATGCTACTTTTCATATTCCAGCTTTTATAGAAGGTAAAAGATTAACAATTAATGGATCTCATTTCGTTAATAAAACTCCTATTAGTCAAACAATTTTTGCAACAGATAAAATTTTTGGATATAAGACAAGTAATGTCAAGAATCTTTTATTTCAGCAGAGTAAATCACAATTAAATTTTGAAGATATTCAAAATCTTTTTTTGTCAGATATCGAATTGCTAAATGATGAAGAAAATAATATTGTTTTTAAAAAACTAAAGAACTTAAATAATAATAAACATGTAATTGTAGATGTAGAAAATTATTCTCAACTAAAAAAATTTTCTTTAGTAATTAAAAAATTAATAAAACACAAAAAATTCCTTTTTCGAACTGCAGCAAGTTTTATAAGTTCAATTTCTGAGAAAAAAAGTTTCTCTCACAGTGAAATATTTTTCTCTAATTTAAGAACAACAAATAAAGAAAAGAGTTTTCTTCCAGGACTAATAATTGTTGGATCTTATGTAGAACTTTCAACAATACAATTAAATAATTTATTAGAGATAAGTAATTGCACTCCAGTTGAATTAGATGTTTTTGAATTCTTTAAAATTATTTCATCAGATAATAATCAGAAGCGAAGGAATTTGTTTAAAAATAAATTTTTGAAAGAAATTAGATTTTCCTTTAAGAAAGGAAAAACTCCTATTTTGTTTACTTCAAGAGAATTTATGTCTTTAGATTCTTCTGAACTATTTAATTTTTATAATTTACTCGCTTGTTTTATTGCTGAATTAGTCGCAGATTTGAAGGATGAAATAGGATATTTGATTTCAAAAGGTGGAATAACAACAAATTTGATTCTTAGTAAAGGACTTAATGCAGATTATGTTTATCTTGAAGGACAGATTTTAACAGGCATTTCAGTGGTGACTTACAACTTAAAAAATGGCCAAAAACTTCCGATTGTTACGCATCCTGGGAACATTGGCAGTAAAGATTCACTGGTTAATATTTGGAAAGTTTTTGAAAATAAAAATAATTTTTAAAATTAGAAATTTGAGATAATTTCTTCAGCAAAACTGCTGCAAGATAGTGGTTCTACTTTTGGTTCCATTAAGCGTGCGAGATCATAGGTGACTTTTTTTTGCTCTATTGCCTTACTTAAACCGTTAGTAATCAAGTTGGCTGCTTCATCCCAACCAAAATATTCAAGCATCATTACACCACTAAGAATTACTGAGCCTGGATTAATCTTGTTTAAGCCTGCATGTTTTGGAGCGGTACCGTGCGTAGCTTCGAAAATTGCTGCATTATCTCCAATATTTGCACCAGGAGCCATACCTAGGCCTCCAACAATTGCTGCAGCTGCATCAGAAACATAGTCCCCATTAAGGTTTAATGTTGCGAGAATTGAATATTCTTGAGGTCGAGTTTGAATTTGTTGAAATATACTATCAGCTATCCGATCATCAACAAGAATAAGTCTTCTCCATTTTCCATCTCCGTGAGAACTTGATATTGATGCAATAACTTCTTTAATTTCTTCGCAAATAAATGCTTTTTTGTTATTTGTAAGCTTGTCAAAACCTGGTTCAATTTTTCGAGCATTATTTTCAATTGTAATTTTCGGATTCTTCTGAATATTATCTAAAATCCAGCTTTCTCTTTCTGTAATGCAATCTTCTCTAAATTCATTTACTGCTAATTCATATCCCCAATCTCTAAATGCACCTTCTGTATATTTCATAATATTCCCTTTATGTACAAGAGTTACATGCCTTTTATCTCCTGATAATCTTTTAGCATGTTCAATAGCTTTTCTAATATGCCTTTGGCTACCAGATTTACTCACGGGTTTTATTCCAATACCTGATCCGTTTGGTATGGATCTATTTTTTAAATTTTTACTTTTTGGTATGACAACGTTATTTAAGTGATTGATTAATTCAAGACAATTATTATCCTCCGCTTCCCATTCAATTCCCATGTAGATATCTTCAGTATTTTCTCTGTAAACAATAACGTCTAAATTTTGGGGATTTTTATGAGGGCTAGGAGTTCCTGAATAATATTTGCATGGTCTAACACAGCTATATAAATCAAAGATTTGCCTTAATGCAACATTAAGAGATCTAATACCTCCACCGATGGGAGTCGTTAAAGGACCTTTAATGGCTACACCAAAGTGTTTGATTGCTTCAATAGTATCTTGAGGTAGGTAGTTATATGTTCCATAAAGTTCACAAGCTTCATCGCCTGCATAGACTTTAAACCAATTAATTTTTCTTTCATCTCCATAGCTTTTTTTAATGGCTGAATCAAGAACGATTTGAGTAGCAGGCCAAATATCAACTCCAGTACCATCGCCTCTAATAAATGGGACAATTGGATTATTAGGAACATTAGGTTTGCCTTGATTAAAAGAAATTATCTCGCCTTCATTAGGTAAAGTTAATTTTTCAAATTTTGGCATAGCATTGAATTAATAAAAGATAACTCATTGAAGTTTCTCGTATTGTAATTTGCAATGAGTTATTTTCTTAAAACCTAGAAATTTATTATTCAAATGTGAATAGGGAATACTTTATTGATCAGCATTTCAACATCTTTATTAAAAGAAAAAGTAGTTAATAAGCAAGTTAGAGCAAATTATGTCATTTTCAAAAAAATACTCAGCTACTTATGAATGCGAGTTCAAATGTAAGTAATGTTGAAATAGCTAATAAAATTGCGTCTACTGCAGCTTTGTTTCGGAAATATTTTCCAGATGCAAGCGTAAACTTTAGTCCCTGGGACAATTTAAATAATGAATCCATGCAAGATACTATTGATTTTGCCTTTCATTTTCCTGGGTGGAGTCCTCTTATTGAATGTAGAGCAATACTCTTACAATTAAGAATTGAAAATGATAACAATGACAGAGTCCCTAAATTGTTGGGAATAATAATGCGAGGCATGATTGTTCCATCGGAGAGATGGAGAGTGGCTACTATCGGTAATTGGGAAATGACTGGAACTCATCTTCCGCAAAAGGAACAAAAAGATAACCTTTTTTTGGTTTGTAAAGAACTTTATAAGCTATTCTCTACAACATCCGCTGGTAACAAAAATTAGCTGTTTTGTGTATTTTCCTAGTAGATTAAATACACTTACAAAAATAATCCAAAATATATGGCAGTCGCTCTTGCAGGACAATTAAGAGAAGGGACAAAAAAATCCCATACTATGGCAGAAAATACTGGCTTTGTTGCTTGTTTTTTAAAAGGAGTTGTTGAAAAAAAATCTTATAGAAAATTAATTAGTGATTTATATTTTGTTTATGAAGCTATGGAAGAAGAAATTGAAAGACTGGTCAATGAGGAACATCCAGTAATAAAACCTATAGGTTTTAAATCATTATTCAGGAAAGAAACTCTTGTAAATGATCTTAAATTTTATTTTGGTGAAAACTGGAAGAACGAAATTGAGATTTCTCACTCAGCAAAAGAATATGTTGAAAGAATCCGAGAGGTCGCAAAAAATTCACCAGAGCTATTGGTTGGTCACCACTACACACGTTATATAGGAGATTTATCTGGGGGACAAATTTTAAAAAGGATAGCTAAAAAAGCATTAAATTTGCAGGGAAATGATGGTTTAAATTTTTATGAGTTTGAATTAATTGCTGATGAAAAGAAATTCAAGGAAGAATATTCCCTTACTTTGAATCAACTTCCAATAAATCAAAAGACTGCTGATCAAATTATTGATGAAGCTAATCAAGCTTTTACATACAATATGAAAATGTTTAAGGAGCTTGAAGGTAACTTGATTGCTGTTTTAGGGAAGATTGTATTTAATTACATTACAAAAAAAGTAAGGAAAGGAAGCACCGAGACCTAGTAGTTTATGTTTGATTCATTAGTTGATTTCCTTAAAACCAATATTGATGAATTAAATGGTCATGAAGTACAAATATCTAGCGAATTCAAAGAACATAAAAATGAAGACTCAAAATATATTATTAAAAATTGGCTTTTTTCATCTCGAGAATATAGAAAGTGGCGAATAACAAAATTAGATGGTGGCAAAAAACTGCAAGTCTTTAATACGGTCGCCTATCCAAATTTTGATTGTGAAATACCTATTTTAGGAGCTGATATTTTATGGTTTGGAACTTCTCAAAAGTTATTAGCAATACTTGATTATCAACCTTTAATTCAAGAAGGCAAGTATCTTGAAAAATATTGTTCAAGTTTAGATAGTATTAAGAAAAAATATTCTGCGTTTGATAATAATAAAATGAAGAATATATATGATTCAAAAAAGTATTTTTCCCCATGGGTGATTATATGTAGAGGAAATAAATTAAATCTTGATAGAGATTTAAATAATATATTCCATTCATTTGTAAATAATTATTTGAATATTTATAAATCCAATCCTGTTAATCAATTTTTAAATGCAGAAGAAATAAAGATTAATCAAATTAAATATGATAAATATAGTTTTGAAAAAGATCCGGCTGATAAATTGTTTAAATCTTTTTTTGGAGAACAATGGACAAAAAAATTTATCAATAAATTTCTTTTTACATTAAATAATGAGATTATTCATTGAATGTTAATACAAGATACTATTTTTTACAGCTCAGATTGGAGATGGCATAATTTTCTAAAATATTTAACTAATAATTTAAGTAAATATGATTGTTTAGAAAAAATAATACCCTCTGAATATTCTTATAAAGATTCAACTTATGGGTCAAAAAAATCAAAAAAAAATGTTAATCTCTCTACTTGGTGTGTAACGCATAAAAAAAGAATTCAATTTGCAAGAGCAGTTTGTATAAATAGTCCAAACTATTCTGTTTTAAATTTTTTAATTATTCCTAATACTATATATAACGTCCCTTTTTTTGGAGTAGATTTTGTTTCTCTACCTAATAGTTATTTATTAGTATTAGATTTTCAGCCTTCATTAAAAATACAAAATCAATTCAACAATGAGTTATTAGAAAAACTTATAAAACTCAAAAATTATTGTCATTCATCACTCCCTTTAGCTGAAAAAATGTCTGCGGATGTAGCTAGATTTTTTTCTCCCGGAGTAATCTGGTCAAAATTACCGAAAGAAGAAAGAAGTGATTTTTTAATTGCTAATCAGCTTTATACCTCATTTAAGGAATATCTTGATTTGTATTTAGAAATTCTTTTCGAAAGCAAAGAAGTCAATATGGAACTACAAAAAGAATTAATAAATGGTCAAAATAATTATTTGAAATATAGAAAAGATAACGATCCAGCAAGGCCAATGTTGTCGAGTTTGTTTGGTAAAGAATTTACTGAATCTTTGATAACAGAAGTTTTATTTACTACTTAAAAGTCTTATAATTTACTGAAGTTTGAAATCATATGAAAAAAATCTCTGTTCTTTTTGTATGTTTGGGAAATATTTGTAGGTCTCCTGCAGCAGAAGCTATCTTCATAAGCCTACTTGAAAAGAAGGGATTAACCGATGGCTTTATTGTGGATTCTGCTGGAACTGGGAGTTGGCATATTGGAAAAAAAGCTGACTCTAGGATGAGAATTGCGGCAGAAAGAAGAGATATAAATATTTTAAGTAGGGCTCGTCAAATTACTAGCAAAGATTTTTACGAATTTAACTATATTCTTGCGATGGACGACTCAAATTTTAGAAATATTCAAGATCTTAAAAATAGAACAGCTTCAAATGATTTTGCATCAATTAAAAAAATACAAGATTTTAGATCAGTTTTTAATGAGCAAGAAGTTCCTGACCCATATTTTGGAGGTGATGAGGGCTTCAATTATGTCCTTGATATTTTAGAAGACTCTGTAAACGGTTTTTTAGAAAGTATTTCTTGAATTTATTTGATCTCAGCCTCTTTAGGAACCTTTTCATTATAAAGATCAATAATTTTATCCACTACCTCATTAATTGAATATCCATCCGTAAAAATTTCTATTGCGTCATTCGCTTTTATTAGAGGTGAAATTTCCCTATTAGAATCTTCAAAATCTCTTTTCTTTATAAGTTCCTTTAAGGTATCAAGATCTATTTCTTGTATTTCTTTACTTTGTTCGTCAGATTTCCTTCTTTTTGCTCTTTCATCGATGCTAGCAGTTAAAAATATTTTAAGTTCTGCATCAGGAAAAACAGTAGTTCCTATATCTCTTCCCTCAGCCACAAGTCCGCCTGATTCTCCAATTTTTCTTTGTTCTTTTACTAAAAATTTTCTTACTTCTTTTATTGAAGAAATTTTAGAAACAATGGAACTGATCTCTTGCGATCTAATTTCTTCAGTAACACAGTAGTTATTAATAAAAACATCCTGATGTGAATTTATATTCGACTTGAAAACAATAGATATATCTTTAAGAATATCCTCTAATTTTTTTTCTTTTTTATAATCAATACTTTCTTTTATCATGAGCCAACTCAATGCCCTATACATTGCTCCAGTATCTAAATATAAAAGTTTAAGTTTCCTCGCTATTAACTTTGTTACAGTACTTTTACCTGATCCTGCAGGACCATCAATTGCAATAATCGGTCTTCTTTTCATTAAAAAAACGTGATCAATTAATCTTGTCTCTCCACATCTTATCGCACCAGCAAGTAACGAAATATTATCCTCAAGTCTTGCTTTTTTGAGTGTATGAGGGTGTAAATGTTCTAAATATTCAATTGAAATTTTTTTTGTTGATAGCTTTTTAATTATTTCGTTTAAATTTATCTTTTTTTCTTTTTGAAAATTTTTTTTTGCCTCTAATAACTCACTTGAAAAAAACCTAATTAATTTTCTTTCGTTTTTTGATAAATGTACATTTCTTGAACTTAAAGGAATTCCATCAAAATCTCTTTGTGTAGCTATAGATTTAATAGCAACATTTAATTTCTTTTTTAGGACAAGATTTTTTAAAATTAAAAGTTGTTGCCAATCTTTTTCTCCTAAGTAAAGATTTTTTGGCTTGATGAGATTAAGTAGTCTATAAACTACTGTACAAACGCCATCAAAATGTCCAATTCGATCTAATCCACATAATGCAGAAGATAATTCTATTGGAGCTTTTAGCAATTTAATATTTTTATTATTTGGTGGATATATATCTTCATTACTTGGGATGAAGATGGCGTCTGCGCCATTTGAAAAGGAGATTTTTATATCATTATCAATTGTTTTAGGGTAATTCTCTAAATCTAACTTGTTATCAAATTGAAGTGGATTAATAAAAATACTTACTAAATTAACATTAGAATTGTCATTCTTTGCTGTTGATATTAGTTTTACATGTCCATTATGAAGATTACCCATTGTTGGAATGAAGTTAATTTCACTATTTATATTTCTCCTCCAATTTTCTATTTCTTCAGTTTTCCTTATGATTACTTTCTTCACTTTGTTTTTAAAAAATAAATCTATTTAATAAATAATTACTGGACAAAAGTAATCTTAGGAGGAATATCTATATAGGGAAAGTCTATCATTTTTATTTTATGGATTACAAAACATCAGGTGTTGATATAGAAGCTGGGCGAGAATTTGTTTCCGAAATTAAACAGGCAGTTGAAGGAACTCATACATCTAATGTGATCGAGGGTATTGGTGGATTCGGAGGTTTGTTTAGAATTCCAATCGATAGTTTTAAAAAACCTGTTCTTGTTTCAGGAACTGATGGTGTTGGAACAAAATTAGAATTAGCCCAAAGTAAAAACTTTCACTTTGAGGTTGGTATTGATTTAGTTGCTATGTGCATGAACGATATCATTACTAGTGGGGCGAAACCTTTATTTTTTCTAGATTATATTGCTACTGGTAAACTTGATAAGAAACAATTATTGAGGGTTGTTCAGGGAATTTCACATGGCTGCAGAGAAAATAACTGTTCTTTACTCGGCGGAGAAACTGCTGAAATGCCAGGATTTTATTCAAAAAATAAGTATGATCTTGCAGGTTTTTGTGTTGGAATAGTTGATGAGGATAAGCTTATTAATGGTAAAAAAGTTTCTGAAAATGACTTAATAATTGCTTTAAAAAGTAATGGAGTTCATAGTAACGGCTTTAGTTTAGTAAGAAAAATTATTCAAAACAATAATCAAATAGATAAAGAATTTGAAAAAGTTTCTCACTTAAATTTTTATGATGAGTTATTAAAACCTACAAAAATTTACAATAATGTAATTAACCAAATGTTATCTGAAAATATAGAAATTAAAGCAATGTCTCATATTACTGGAGGAGGAATTCCAGAAAATTTACCAAGATGTATACCTTCTAATTTTATTCCTTATATCAATACCAGTTCTTGGGAAATACCAATTTTATTTAAGTTCCTTAAAGACAAAGGGTCTATTCCTGAAAAAGATTTTTGGAATACTTTCAATCTTGGAGTCGGATTTTGTTTAATTATCGATAAACAATTTAAGGACGCGATATTAGATATCTGTAAAGATCATGACATAGATAGTTGGGAAATTGGAAAGATAGTTCGAAAAAATGATTCAAAAATTAGTAAATTTTTGCCAGAAATTTTAACTTAAATTTATTTATCTTTTTTAAATGAGTTTTAAAAAATTATTTTTTATACCCAAATGAAAAAGTTAGGTGTAATATAATAAAATTACCGCCGAATTATATCGGAAGTTTAAGTTTTAAGATTTAACCTTTATTCAATGCCCTTTGCAAATAATCAAAGAATTACACGTAGACGTAGTTCTGCTGGCCCTACACCACCAAAAAGACCAATAGGTAATAATTCTGAATCAAATGGTAGACAGGCTCAAGGCCCTAGACCAACTTTCTTGACACTAAGGGATCATGGGAAAGTTTTTGTTGCAGATTTACCTAATTTGTCCGATGGTCAATTAGCGCATATTAGTAAAGAAGCTAATGAAGTTTTAAATAGTTTGGAAAAAAGACTTAGTGATCTTGAAAATGAGCCTAATGTTAGTAATCCTGAAAACGATACGCTGATAAAAGCCTCCACCAAAAGAGATGTCACACTGAGGTTTATTAAATCAATAGAAGAAGAACAAGAGCATAGAAAGAATAATCCTGCTTTACGAGATGCTGCATCTGAATCGTTACCGAGAACTTTTCTTGAAGTTGCTAGACATAGATTGCCTGGAGCAACTTTTGATTCACTTCTTCGAGAGGCTCTTGAAGCTTGTGCAGTAGATGAAAGTACTGAAGAAAATCAAGTTATTGATGAACCCAAAGAAACTGTAAAAATTATGGATATACCCTCTTCCAACACAAATGCTTCACTTGTTGTTAGTATCGATTCAAATGATGATTCTAATAATGACTCTATTTGATTCAACTCAAGAGTTAATATTTTCTAAAGACCAAAATTATTCAAAAATTCACCTTACTGCAGAGAAAGATCCAATTTTATGTAATCATTGCAAAAGGACTGCATCAAATGGTGTTAGATGTTTAGGAATGTGTGTAGCAGATAATGATTACTAAAATAATTCAAATTTATATATAAACAATCTGATGAAAATTATTAATAAATCCACTTAATTTTTTTTATTAATGGATATAAGGTATTATTTATCAATAATAAAAAAAGATTATTTTTCTATAAATCAATAAGTAATTGAAACTTTATACTTTTTATTTGAAATTGAAGTTCTTCGAAAACTTCATAATTAAATGCGTAAAAAAATTAAATAAGGCGGCACCCAGATTCGAACTGGGGATAAAGGATTTGCAATCCTCTGCCTTACCACTTGGCCATGCCGCCGAAAAAGATTCGATTGGGTCTTTCTATGATCTTAACAGTAAGGTGTCTCATTCTCTATTATTTATTTGCAATGGTCATGGAGAAGATGTAATAGCATCAGAAATAATAAAAAGATTGCTAAAAAAAATAAAAAATAAAAATATTGAAGTTTTGCCCTTAGTAGGAAATGGAGATGTATTTAATTCCATAAAATCAAAAAATTTTCGTAAAATAGGATATTTAAAAGATCTGCCTAGTGGAGGTTTTAGTAATCAAAGTCTGAAGGGATTTGTGCTTGATTTGTTTGCAGGATTTTTAATCGATAATTTAAGAAATTATCTGCTTGTAAAAAAGAAGTCAAAACAAAACTGCAAAATTATCGCAGTAGGCGATTTCTTGCCATTACTTTTCTCTTGGAGTTCAGAATGCGAATTTAGTTTTATTGGAACTCCCAAAAGTGATCATACTTGGAGTAGTGGGCCAGGTTGGGATTTAAGCGATTTTTATCATAAGTTGAAAGGTTCTGAATGGGATCCATGGGAAATTTTTTTAATGAAATCTCCAAGATGTAAAAATTTAATTATGAGAGATAAAATAACAGCTAATAATTTGAATAGAAAAAATATTGATGCAAAATACTTTGGTAATCCAATGATGGATTTTGTTAATGCAACAAACGAGAAGATATCAAATATTATTTCTTTTAAAAGGATTATTTTATTAGTTGGAAGTAGATACCCTGAAGCTCTAAAGAATCTTGATAATTTTCTCAATTGTTTGCAAGATTTTGATTTTTCGAAAGATTTGTTAATACTTTTGCCTTTGAGCATTAATGCGAATGTGATTCAAATTCACAGTTATTTAAATAAATATGGTTTTATAAAACAGAGTAAAGTTAAATTTCTAATTGATGAAGATTCAGTATGGAAAAAGAAAGATCAATATGTAGTGATTGGAAAAGGTAAATTCAATTCATGGGCCAATATGGGAGAAGTTGGCTTGTCTAACGCAGGAACTGCTACAGAGCAAATTACTGGCCTTGGAATTCCATCTCTTTCTCTACCGGGACGTGGACCACAATTTACAAAATCATTTGCAAAAAGACAATCAAGATTATTGGGAGGTAGTGTTTTAGTTTGCAAGAACAAAAAAATTCTTTTAAAACGTTTAAGTTTACTTTTGAAAAGAAAATTTGATAGGTTAGAACAAGCAAAAATTGGGAAAAAAAGAATGGGTGAATCTGGAGCAAGTAAGAAAATCGTAGATGCCATTAACCTTCATTTGTTATCTTAGTAAATGGCAATAGCATATTAATTTTTAATTCTTTTATGTATCCAATAAATGATCGGCAATATCTAAAAATTTGTGCAGAAATTGCAAAACTTATGAGTATAAGCTTATCTTCTGCTAAGAAGAAAGTAGAAATTCAAATTGCAAAAGAAGGCTCGAAAACTATTCAAGAAAAAATACAAGTTGCTCAAAATGTCTTAAAAATTTGTGAAAAAAATGATTTAGATAAATTAAGTTCTTCAAGAATACTTGATAAGCTTATGGAAACTCTTGATGGTGAAGATAATTTTTTAACTGAAGATTGATTCTTAATGTTCAAATATGTTTGAGAATTTCAGTATGTCTAAATCAGCATGTACAGAAACTGTTTTGAAACATTTTTGAGCTAATTCATATCTATTCTCTCTTTTTAAGATAACTTTTAATTTATGCATAGCTTCAATTAAATATCTAACATCATTTGCTGCATAATCTAATTGATCTTTTGATAAATCTTCGTTGCTACCCCAATCACTACTTTGCGAGCTTTTGTCCAGCTCAATACCTATTAATTCATTTATTAAATCTTTTAAACCGTGTTTATTTGTATAAGTTCTTGCTAACTTACTTGCAATTTTTGTACAAAAAATATTTTTTGTATTAATTTCAAGATTGCATTTTAGAGCTGCTACATCAAATCTCGCATAGTGAAATATTTTAGTAATTTTTTCATCTTCAAGAAGTGCTTTTAAATGAGGTGAAGACGATGTATTAAGTTCGATTTTTATACAGGATGTTCTTTTAAATTCATTGCATATTTGTACTAAACAGAGTCTATCTCTTCCATGAATTAAACCCATTGCTTCAGTGTCGATAGCTAAGTAGGTTGATTTTTTATAAAGATTGTATAAATCTGGTGTTAAATCGCTATTAAGAAGATCAATATTTTTATTTTCAATGGTCATTTTTATTTAGTATTTAAAGTAATTTAGGGTTTAGAATATTACTTAAGATTTTATTTAATTAAAAATTTTTTATCTTACAGGACTATATTACAGAAAAAATCCAAAAAATTATATTATGATGTAACTTTAATTTTTATTCTCGAGTCACTAAAAAAAATTTATTTTAATGTCCTCTTCCTTAAATTCAACATTATTGCTGACAATTCTCTTGGCCATAGGATTATTTTTTTTTCTTAGGGCTTCCAGTAAAGATAGAACAACCATCGTTGAGATTTCATCTTCTCAGCAACCAGTTAAGGTTTTAAATGGTTTATGTGAATGGCTTAATTTGAGGGGATGGAAGCAAACAGGAGGAGATTTTGATCAAAGAATTTTAATATTTAAAGGTCAAGTTGTTTCTAGTAAATTTTTAGCAATTTTTTTAGGTTTTCTTGGTGGTTTTGGTTCTTTTGCATTGGGATTAGTAATTATTCAAATTTATCCTGAATTAGGTTGGTGGCCTATTCTTTTGGGATTCATTGGTGGCCCTTTGTCTGGAATTGTTTATTTTAAAAAATCAGCAAGAGAGGAGAAATTTGAATTAAGGTTGATCAACGAAAATGAAAATGATTCAACTTTCATGAGACTTAGAGCGCATAGGGATGAATTAATCTCATTAGAAAATGAACTTGGAGAAAAACTTCAATTGAAAAGTGACGGTTCTTTATTTAAAACACCTATTTAAGATACTTGAAAATTTTATTAGATAATTTTTAATCAAAAATATTATTCTCTATACAGAATTTCTCTAGGTCTTTATCATTTAACCAATCTTGGGGTTTTGTAAAAATTGAAGTGAGAAATTCTTCTCGAGAACCCTTTTTAGCTTTATATCCATATTCCCATTTAGCTAAAGGTGGTAAAGACATTAATATAGATTCAGTTCTGCCGTTTGTTTGTAGTCCAAAAATCGTCCCCCTGTCCCAAACTAAATTGAATTCTACATATCTACCTCTTCGATATAGCTGGAATTCTCTTTCCTTCGAAGAATATGTTTGTGAAGCTCGTTTTTCGATAATGGGCAAATATGAAGGGAGGAATGCTTGCCCACAGTTTTCTGCTAAAGAAAATAAATTATCCCAATTTAAATTAGATTTGCTAATACTTTGCGAAGCTTTTGCTGCCTCTCCATTTTGATTATTTCCTTTATAAATATTGCTCGAACCATCTTGATAATCATAAAAAATACCTCCTATGCCTCTAGATTCATTTCTATGCTTCAAGAAGAAATATTCATCACACCATAGTTTGAAAACTTTATGCAAATCTTTATCAACTTTCTCACAAGCTTTTTTATGCTCGTTATGAAAATTTCTAACATCAGAAAGATAAGGATAAAAAGGTGTTAAGTCTGCACCTCCTCCAAACCACCAAACAGGACCAGCTTCGAAATATCGATAATTCAGATGAACTGTAGGAATAAAAGGATTCTTAGGATGCAATACCATAGAAGTTCCTGTAGCAAACCATTCATGACCTTTTGCTTCGGGTCGCTGAGAGATTATAGATTGAGGTAATTCTTTTCCCTGTACTTCAGAGAAATTTACTCCTGCTTGCTCAAAAATAGAACCATTTTTCAATACTCTTGATCTACCACCTCCACCTTCGTCTCTTGTCCAGGATTCTTCTATAAATTTCCCTTTGCCATCAATATTTTCAAGTCCTGAACAAATTTTGTCTTGTAGAGTTAATAAGAGATTTTTAGTTTTTTCTCTCGAGTTTTTAGGAGGTTCTCTGAACATGTATTTAGTAAATCTTGAATAAAAAAATTTTTTGGTTAATTATAAGTTTCCCTTTATAATTTCTCTTAGGGGGTCCTTATTGCCTATTATTTGATAGTTCGACATAGTTCTTAATCTTTTAAACAGTCGACTACCTTATCAAAATATTTAAAAATTTAATGACCACAATAGAAGATGCGAATTTTGCTTTACAAAAAGTTCTAGATGCTGGATCAAAGAAAAATGTAATTGAATTAGCTTGGATTAAAAACGTAAGAGTAACTATACCGAGAGTAATCGTAACATTATCATTACCTTCATTTGCAAATTCTCAGAGAGATAGAATTGTACAAGAGGTTAGAAAAGTACTTCTAGATTTTGAAGATATTAATGATGTTCAAATAGAAATAGATAATAATCCTTCCAAAGCAGGATCTGAAACTCAAACTAATGTTCCTGAGTTGCAGAAGATTGATGGAATAAAACATATCATAGCTGTTAGCAGTGGTAAAGGTGGAGTTGGGAAAAGTACCATTGCAGTTAATCTCGCTTGTTCTTTAGCTAAATTAGGTTTAAAGACTGGTTTGCTTGATGCCGATATATATGGACCTAATACTCCCTCAATGATGGGAGTTGCCGAAGAGAATCCAAAGGTTACAGAAGGTAGTGGCAGTGATCAAAGGTTAATACCAATTAATAAATATGGAATTTCACTCGTATCAATGGGTTTTCTCATAGAAGAAGGTCAGCCAGTTATATGGAGAGGACCAATGCTTAATAGTATCATTCGACAATTTTTGTACCAAGTTGAATGGAATAATCTTGATTTTTTGGTTATTGACTTGCCTCCAGGAACAGGAGATGCTCAAATATCCCTTTCTCAATCTGTTCCTATTTCCGGAGCTATTGTTGTCACTACTCCTCAACTAGTATCTTTGCAAGATGCAAGGAGGGGATTAGCAATGTTTAAACAACTCGGAGTGCGTTTACTGGGAATTGTAGAAAATATGTCAGTATTTATTCCGCCGGATATGCCAGGTAAAAAATATGAAATTTTTGGTAAAGGTGGTGGACAAACATTAGCTAAAGAAAATGATTTACCATTATTAGCCCAAATTCCTATTGAAATTCCTCTCGTTGATGAAAGTAATAAAGGTGTACCAATCTCAATAAGCCAGCCTAATAAAGAAAGTTCTATTGCATTTAGTAATTTAGCTCAATTAATTAAGAATCAATTGGTTAATAGATAATTGATGTATAGGAGAATTTCTTTATTAACTAAAAGAGGATTTTTACCAAAAAAATACAACTTTAATAGAGGTTTTTTATTTTCTCCATTGCTTATAATTCCTTTGTTTTTAGTTATTATTTCGGGTTTATTAATAAAAAGTATTCAGGGTGATTTTTTAGTATCGAATTATTCAGGTCATATCTTAACTGGTTTTTTAGGTTATTTTTTTGCATTTTTTATTTCTTATATACCGTTAGAGAGACTTAGAAAGTATTTAATTCCATTTTATTTGTGTACTTTAATATCCTTATTACTAATTTATTTTTTTGGGATTTCTGTTTCTGGAGCTCAAAGATGGTTAAACTTGGGCATATTTTCTTTTCAGCCTTCAGAAGTAGCTAAACTAAGTACTGTATTAACTCTTGCTTTAGTACTAGACAAAAAAATAATTTTAAAAATAAGAGATTTAGTATTGCCTTTATTAGTACTAATTATTCCTTGGTTATTAATTTTCTTTCAGCCGGATTTAGGTACCTCTTTAGTTTTACTTGTTTTGACAGTTGTGATGCTCTATTGGTCGCAAATGCCCATAGAATGGATTCTAATATTATTGTTTTGTCTTGTCACTTGTATATTATATTTAACCTTACCTACCCTTCTTATTTTCTGGATTCCATTTATAGGATATCTTGCTTATAGATCTTCGAAAAAGAAAATTATTTTTTCTGCTATCGCGATTTCTTTCCATTTATTGATAGCAAAATTGACACCGATTTTGTGGCAATATGGCTTAAAAGAATATCAAAAAGATAGATTAGTTTTATTTTTAGATCCAAATAGAGATCCATTAGGTGGTGGATATCACTTGATACAGAGTCGCATTGCAATTGGTTCTGGCGGATTATTTGGTACTGGTTTGCTACAAGGTAAACTGACTAGCTTGCAATTTATACCAGAACAACATACTGATTTTATATTTAGTGCTTTAGGCGAAGAATTGGGTTTTGTCGGGTGCGTAATAGTTTTATTTTTATTCTTTTTTTTGATTACAAAACTCATTAAAACTGCAACAATTGCTAGAACTAACTTTGAATCTCTAATTGTTATTGGAATAGCCTCAACTTTTTTATTCCAAATAATTATTAATTTATTTATGACTATTGGATTAGGACCAGTTACTGGAATTCCCCTACCTTTTATGAGCTATGGTCGAACGTCATTGGTGATTAATTTTATATCTATGGGATTAGTTTTATCTATATTGAAACGTTCTAGATCGCTAAGAAGTTGATGAAATCGCAAATTACTATAAAAAAAATTCAAGATCTTTTGATTAAAGACATTCAAAATATATATGTTGATGATGATACATCCAGAAGAATGTGGTGGGCTTCTTTAGAAGTCATTCAAAAAGATTTCCTATCTAAGAATTATAAACATGGGGGGATTTGGGTTGCCTCCCCTTTACCAGCTTTTAACGAAAAAAAATTTTTAAATCAACTAAATGGGTGGCTTTGGTCTCCTGAGGGGTTTCCATACTTTCAAAACGAGAATGCAGGTTTTTTGCCAGTTAATAATTCAGATAAAATAAAAAAAGATTTCGATTTAGTAAATAATTATAAGGTCTTAAATCTTAGCCAAGAAGATGGTTATGAACCTTTTTTGATGATAATTACACCAAATTTTCAATGCATATTATCAATTGTAGGAGAAAAAGATAAGAAAACTCTATTAATAAAGTCTGATGAAGAAAGTCTAAAACTTTCAATTGAATTAATGCATGCAAAATTAAATCAAGAAAACTATGAGGAAGGAATGAAATTTCGCAATGTAATTAATAGTTTAGGTAACCTTAATATTAATAATCAATTTGAAAAATTATTTTGGCCAATATTATCGGCAAAATTAGCAAATATTGCGCCAAATCACAACATACAGAATTCTGTAAAAAACGATGAAAAAAATGTTCAAATAACCGAAGCAAAATTATTACGTGCAATATCTCATGAAGTAAGAACCCCTTTGGCAACAATAAGAACCCTCATAAGTTCTACTTTAAAAAAATATAAGATGGACGAATCAATGAAAAATCGTTTAATTCAAATAAATAATGAATGTAATGAACAAATTGATAGGTTTGGTTTAATCTTTAATGCAGCAGAATTAGTGAATAATGAAGTTCCATCATTAAATAACTTAGCAAAAATTAATTTAGCTGAAATTTTTAAAAAGCTTTCTCCTTTATGGAATAAACAATTAAATCGACGTGGTATTTCTTTAAAGATTGATATCCCAAATCAACTTCCGCAAATTTTGAGCGATTCTGAAAAATTGGAATTAATGTTAAGTGGATTAATTGATAAAAATACTAGGGGATTAAAAGAAGGTAGTACATTAATTTTAGAATTAAGACCAGCTGGTCAAAAACTGAAACTTCAATTAAAAGTACAAAAATCAGAAAGTAATCAAAAAGAAATTCTAAAAAAAGATAACGGATCTGATCTTGGACCTGTATTGAATTGGAATCCTCAAACAGGTAGTTTACAACTTAGTCAAAGTGCTACTCATAAGTTGTTAGCTAGTTTAGGAGGGCATGTTACACAAAGGCGTGATACAGGTTTGACAGTATTTTTTCCAATTTCAGATTCTAAATAAAATGTGAAACAAGTTTCCCATATATTAAATAATGTAGAAAAATTACTATAAATTTCGAATTTTGCAAAATATGAATGCTAATTTCTTATTAGAAATAAATCAAAATCAAGGATGACTGAAACTTTAGTTGGTCAATTTCCAAAGCATATAGGAAGTACTGGGGGTTTATTAAACTCAGCAGAAACCGAAGAAAAATATGCGATAGTTTGGAAAAGTTCAAAGGAACAAGCATTTGAATTACCTACCGGTGGAGCGGCTATTATGCATGAAGGGGATAATTTAATGTATTTTGCAAGAAAAGAACAATGCCTTGCATTAGGGACTCAATTAAGAGCTTTCAAACCAAGAATTGAAGATTTTAAAATTTACCGAATATTCCCAGGTGGTGATATTGAATTTTTACACCCAAAAGATGGTGTTTTCTCTGAAAAAGTTAATGAAGGCAGGGAGAAAGTAGGTCATAATCCGAGAAGAATAGGTGAGAATCCTAATCCAGCTGGCTTGAAATTTACAACTAAGAATACTTTTGATTAACCACCATAAAGTTGATATAAAAGAAGAAAATAATTATAATTTGGGTTGACATTATTAATATGATCAGCACAAAGAAAGATAGTTTTTTAAAGGCTTACAAAAAAGGTCAAAATTTTATACCTATCATTCAAACTTGGCCAGCAGATTTAGAGACACCATTATCGACTTGGTTAAAGTTATCCTCCAAGGATTCCCATGGTGTTTTTCTTGAATCTGTTGAAGGTGGTGAAAGTTTAGGTAGATGGAGTATTGTTGCCACTAAACCTCTTTGGGAAGCCGTTTGTTATGGAGAAGAAATAGTTAAAACTTGGAATAATGGCAAAACTGAAACACATAAAGGTGATCCTTTTGATATTTTAAGAAGTTGGACAAAGGAATATAAGTCAACCATGCTTGATGACTTGCCATCAATTGGACAGTTATATGGCTCCTGGGGTTATGAATTAATTAATAGAATAGAACCAAACGTCCCAATAAATGAAATACCAGAAAAAAATATCCCTTATGGTTCCTGGATGTTTTTTGATCAGTTAGTTGTTTTTGATCAAATAAAAAGATGTATTACTGCAGTAGTTTATGCAGACACAACTTCTTTGAAAGAGTCTGCGATTGAAGAATTGTATATTAACTCAATTTCTAGAATTCAGAAAACTAGAAATTTAATGAGAATTCCTCTAAAAGAAAATGAGTTTTTAGATTGGAATGAAAATGAGGATTTGAATTTAGATCTAGAAAGTAATTGGAAAAAAAAAGATTTTGAGGATGCGGTTCTCTCTGCAAAAGAATATATAAGAAGAGGAGATATCTTCCAAATAGTTATAAGTCAGAGATTCCAAACCCAGGTCAATAATGATCCTTTTAATTTATATAGAAGTTTGAGGATGGTTAATCCATCTCCATACATGTCATTTTTTGATTTTGGCTCATGGTATCTGATAGGCTCAAGTCCTGAAGTAATGGTTAAAGCTGAAAAAAATAAAAATAATCAGATTGTTGCAAGCTTAAGACCAATAGCTGGCACAAGACCTAGAGGTATTGATAATCAACAAGACTTGGAATTAGAAAAGGAATTATTAAAAGATCCAAAAGAGATAGCTGAACATGTAATGCTAATTGATCTTGGGAGAAATGATCTTGGAAGAGTTTGTGAAATTGGTACTGTAAAGGTCAAGGATTTAATGGTTATTGAGAAATACTCACATGTTATGCATATAGTTAGTGAAGTTGAGGGTATCTTAAAAAACAATGCTGATGTATGGGATTTGTTAAAAGCATCTTTTCCAGCTGGGACAGTAACTGGCGCGCCAAAAATAAGAGCTATGCAACTGATTAAGCATTTTGAAAAAGATGCTAGAGGACCTTACGCTGGTGTTTACGGATCTATTGATATTAATGGTGCATTAAATACAGCAATTACTATAAGAACTATGATAGTTGAACCCTCAAGAGATGGGAAATATGATGTTTCAGTACAAGCAGGAGCAGGAGTAGTTGCTGATTCTTTTCCTGAAAATGAATATCAAGAGACGATAAATAAAGCAAAGGGGATACTAAAAGCAATAGCCTGTTTGGATAAATAAATGAGTCAAAATAATCTTTATAAGGGTTTCGAGGTGGAACTTTTCACAGGTTCTTTCAATTCTCATATTGGTGTTTCGGCTGAAATTGAGAAAAAATTTCCTGATTTTGTAAAAGAGCCAGATAACAGAAACGTTGAATACATAACAAAACCTGAAAAAGACTACAATTTTTTATATGAGAAACTAATAACCCCAAGAAAAAAGTTAAGACGATGGCTTAACAAAAAAGAGTTAACAATCATTCCTTCCTCCACTCTTTGTTTTGAACACGACATTCAATTTCAAAGATCAGATTTTGACAATGTTTATCATCAATTCATTCAAGATAATTATGGAACCTCTATTGCAACTTCAAGTGTACATATAAACATCGGAATAGATGATTTAGATAAGCTTTTTGCAGCTATTAGACTAATAAGATCTGAGGCTGCTTTATTTCTTTCCCTAAGTGCTAGTTCACCTTTTTTAAATAATAAAATTACGAATAATCACTCTCAAAGATGGATGCAGTTTCCTAAAACACCAAGTAAAGTTCCTTTTTTTGTAAATCATAATTCTTATGTCGACTGGATCGAGGAAAATATAGCTAATAAAAATATGCAAAATATCAGGCATTTTTGGTCTTCAATTCGACCAAATGGTCCCCAAAGACCTTTAATTCTTGATCGTTTGGAATTAAGAATTTGTGATTTTGTTTATGATATTAATTTACTTTTAGGGATAACGGCCATGATAGAACTAAGGATTTTAAATCTTTTTGAAAACATAAATACTTTAGATCCTTTGAATGCCAGTTTTTTTTCTATTGATAAATTATCAGAAATATGTGATCAAAATGAAACTAGTGCTGCTAAGTATAGCCTTAATGCAGAATTAATTCACTGGCAATATGGCAAAAAAGTTATTTGCAGAGAGTGGATTCAAAACTTATTATCCGATTTGTCATCTACAGCAGAAAATTTTGGTATGAAACATCTTTTGAATCCTATCTATAAAGTCCTTGAAGAAGGTAATCAATCCATGAAGTGGATAAATCAATATGAAAAAGGTCTTTCTATTGAGCAAATAATGAAAATTTCTATGGAAGATATGATTAGTAGTGAAGGCGAGAATGTTTGATTATTTAAATAAACATTTGATCTGCACATTTTCAATTGTGACATAATAATTATATGGAATCTTTTCAACAGATAAAAAAAAATAACGTGGATTTGATAAGTAACAATGATCCACTTGATAAAAATCGTCTTTTAATAGAAGATCTATGGGAATCTGTACTCAGAGAAGAATGCCCAGATGACCAAGCAGAGAGATTGATACAGCTTAAAGAATTAAGTTATTCAAAACAAATTGAAGGTGATAGTTCAAAAACTTTTAAGAATGAAATAGTTGATATTGTAAATTCTATGGATTTAGCAGAATCCATAGCAGCAGCAAGAGCGTTTTCATTGTATTTTCAACTTGTGAATATTTTGGAACAGAGAGTGGAGGAAGATAGATATATTCAAAGCTTTACCAATAAGGATGTTCAAAAGTCACCTGACAATCTTGATCCTTTTGCTCCAGCATTAGCTAGGCAAAATGCTCCAGTAACTTTTAGAGAATTATTTTATAGGCTAAGGAAATTAAATGTACCACCAGGGAAATTAGAAGAATTATTGCAGGAAATGGATATACGTTTAGTATTTACTGCACATCCGACTGAGATAGTTAGACATACGATTAGACATAAGCAAACAAGAGTGGCAAATTTGTTGAAAAAAATACAGATTGAGCAATTTCTAACAAAAGAAGAAAAAAATTCTCTCAAAACCCAATTAAAAGAGGAAGTAAGACTGTGGTGGAGAACAGATGAGTTGCATCAATTTAAACCTTCAGTTTTAGACGAAGTAGATTATGCCTTGCATTATTTTCAGCAAGTTTTATTTAATGCGATGCCTCAATTAAGGGGAAGGATCACTGAAGCACTCACCGAAAATTATCCAGATGTTCAGTTGCCCTCTGAATCTTTTTGTAACTTCGGTTCTTGGGTAGGTTCCGATAGAGACGGTAATCCATCAGTCACTCCTGAGATAACATGGAGAACTGCATGCTACCAAAGGCAGTTGATGTTAGAAAGATATATTATTGCGACATCTAATCTTAGAGATCAATTAAGTGTATCGATGCAATGGAGTCAAGTCAGTTCTTCTCTATTAGAGTCACTCGAAACGGACAGGGTTAAATTCCCAGAAATTTATGAAGCTAGGGCTACAAGGTATAGATCAGAACCTTACAGATTGAAATTAAGTTATATCCTAGAAAAATTAAGATTAACACAAGAAAGAAATAATCTATTAGCTGAAAGTGGGTGGAAAATTGACTTAGAGGGTGAAATTGATAACAAAAATCTAGATAAAGTTGAAAACTCATATTACAAGTCAGTAAACGAATTTACTTATGATCTCGAATTAATTAAAAATAGCCTGATTAGTACTGATTTAACTTGCGAATCTGTAAACACCCTACTTACTCAGGTTCATATTTTTGGATTTTCTTTAGCAAGTTTAGATATTCGTCAAGAGAGCACAAGGCATAGTGACGCTATACAAGAGCTTACAAATTATCTTGATTTAACTGTGCAATATGACCAAATGTCTGAGGAAGAGAAAATCAAATGGCTTATAGACGAATTAAATACAAAAAGGCCTCTAATACCATCTGACGTTAACTGGACAAAAACTACAGAAGAAACCTTTTCAGTTTTTAAAATGGTTAAGAGACTGCAGCAAGAATTTGGAAGTCGCATTTGTCATTCTTATGTAATTTCAATGAGTCATAGTGCATCTGATTTGCTTGAGGTCCTATTACTGGCAAAAGAAATGGGACTTCTTGATCAAAATTCACAAAAGTCAAAATTATTAGTTGTTCCTCTCTTTGAAACTGTAGAAGACCTTAAAAGAGCACCAGAAGTAATGGAAAAGTTGTTTAAATTAGATTTCTACAGATCATTATTGCCAAAAGTGGGAGAATCTTTTAAACCTCTACAAGAATTAATGCTTGGATACTCTGATAGCAATAAAGATTCGGGATTTGTTTCTAGTAATTGGGAAATTCATAGAGCCCAAATAGCTCTTCAAAATCTTTCAAGTAGAAATAATATATTGCTAAGACTTTTTCATGGAAGAGGCGGTTCTGTAGGAAGAGGGGGAGGACCAGCCTATCAGGCAATATTGGCCCAACCAAGCGGTACTTTAAAAGGACGAATAAAAATAACAGAACAAGGTGAAGTTTTAGCTTCTAAATATAGTCTTCCAGAACTGGCTTTGTATAATCTTGAGACTGTCACTACAGCGGTAATTCAAAATAGTTTGGTAAATAATAGACTTGACGCTACTCCAGAATGGAATCAATTAATGTCTAGGCTCGCAGAAACATCAAGGTCTCACTACAGACGATTAGTGCATGAGAATCCTGACTTGTTAAATTTCTTTCAAGAGGTCACTCCAATAGAAGAAATAAGTAAATTACAGATATCTAGTAGACCTGCTAGAAGAAAAAAAGGTGCAAAAGATTTGTCAAGTTTAAGAGCTATTCCATGGGTGTTTGGTTGGACACAAAGCAGATTCCTTTTGCCAAGTTGGTTTGGAGTAGGTACTGCATTGTCATCTGAATTAA
>QCQM01000014.1 GCA_003212195.1 Prochlorococcus sp. AG-449-O05
ATGAGGTAATTTCAAATATTGCAGCATTAAAAACAAATTCAGAGCTTGGTAGTCATCAACCAATTCATCCAAATGATGATGTAAATAAATCTCAGTCAACTAATGATACTTTTCCTGCTGCTATTCAAATATCAGTTGTTAATGAAATAATCAAAAATTTAGTTCCAATGATAAGAGAACTTACTAAAATCCTTGATAAAAAAAGTGAACAATGGAAAAACCTCATAAAGATTGGAAGAACCCATTTTCAAGATGCAGTGCCCCTTACTTTTGGGCAAGAAATATCAGGCTGGTCAGAGCAACTTAAAGATGCTGAGAATGCAATTATTATCAGTCTGAATGAATTGTATTTTTTACCTCTGGGAGGAACTGCAGTTGGAACAGGAATTAATTGTCCAAAAGGATTTTGTGAAGAGTCTATAAAATTAATTTCACATGATACTAATCTAATGTTCTATAAATCAAAAAATAATTTTTCTATCATGGCCTCGCATGATCGTCTAGCTCAAGTAATGAGTCAGATAAAAATCTTAGCAGGGGCATTATTTAAAATTTCAAATGATATAAAAATTCTATCTTCAGGGCCAAGGTCAGGAATATATGAATTAATTATCCCTCAAAATGAACCTGGAAGTTCTATCATGCCGGGCAAAGTGAATCCGACACAATGCGAAGCATTATCAATGGTTTGCACTCAGATAATGGGTCTTGAATATGCAGTTTCAATGGCAAATTCTAGCGGCACTTTGCAGATGAATGAATATAAGCCTCTGATTGGATTTAATATTCTTACAAGTTTAAAATTACTTAAAAATGCAATAGAAAACTTCAGAATAAAATTAGTTGATGGGATGGAACCTAATCAAAAGAAAATGAATTTTAATTTAGAAAATTCACTTATGTTGGTAACAGCCATAGTGCCAAAAGTTGGTTATGAAAAAGCAGCTGAAATTGCAAACCTTGCCTTCAAAGAATCATTAAATTTAAAAGAGGCAACACTTAGATTAGGTTATTTAAACGAAGATGAATTTGATGAGGCGATGAATATTAATTCAATGATTTGATTAAAAAATTTATGAATCATTGTCAATTCTTTTTGTCGCAGGATTAATATCTTCAGAGACTTTTATAAGATCATTTGATTCAGAAACAGGAAAACGATTAATAGCTTTTAATGCTAGCTTTGCTTTGATTTTTAATTTATTACTTACACCAATACAATATTGAACTTGAGAAAGCACATCAATTGATCTTCTAATAATTCTCACTACATCACCTTCGTCTAATGAAGTATTAAAAACCAAATCTTTCCATTTCGTTCCCCTTGCCCATTCAGAAATAATTCCAGTCAACTCTGTTTCTAAATAAATAGGAATTTCAATATGAAACTTATTTTGTTGAGAAGCGACTAATTTTCTTAAACCATCTAATTCATTAAAAACATCTATTACCTTTAAAGAAGGCTTAAAATTACACCAAAGATTAGGTCTCCTTATATCAACACATATAGCTTGAATAATTGCAGCCAACTCAGGAGGATCTAAATCGTCTAAATAACCACTAACTAAAACAAGACCAATCCATAATTCATTTTCACTTCTTATTGCACCAACTGTTTGTCCAACTTCTGTCAATTCCAAATCATTTAAACAACCGAAATGATTCAAAATTTTAATCAAATCGGTAAAAGTTCTCCAGTTATGATTTTCTTTATCCTCAAGAAGTTTTTTTCTCATATATATTTCTTGTTCAACATCAACAATTCTTTTTCTATATTTCTTTAATTTCCTAGAGTCTCCAAATCTATTTACAGAATGATCATTGACTGTTTCTTCTAAATTATTTATTTGTTGCTGTTGTTCCAAAACTTCCATTGATAGATCATATTGTGGAGTTTGTAAATCATTTTTTTTAGAAACTTCTAAAATTCGATCCGCATAAAACTGCGACATATCATCTCCCCTAAATACCTCGCCAGAAAAATACATATTTGGTACTTCAAGTCCTAAGACATCAATTGCCTCCAAATCATTAAAAATACTTACTATGTATGATGGTTTTATAAGAATAAATAAATTTTCAATTGTCAAACACAATAAACTCTTAATTTTTTGGGATTCATATATTTTCTTGCAAATTAATCCTGGAACAATTTTTCTTTTAATTTGAGGAGCTTTGATTGAAATTAAGCTTCCATCTTTAATATATGGGAGTGCATTAGTAATCTCCTCTGATAATTTTTCTGCTGCTTGTTTTTCTAAAATTTTCAAGAGTCTTCTCTCTTCTTTAAGACGATTTTTTAACTTTTCGTAGGCATCAAAATCTTCCCATGAAACGTTAGATGTAATTTTTTTTAATTCAATTAAATCCTTATCTAAATTTTCAAGAATTATATTCTCACCTGAAGATTCACCTAAATGTAAAAAACTACCAAAACTTCTTTTAATTAATTCTTTAGACTTCTCTAAAGTATAACTTTGTAAAAGATTAAGTACCATTCCATAACTAGGAGTGAACTGACTCTCTAAAGAATTTGGTTTGCTAATGGCCAGTGCACTTGCCTCTTTGGCACCTTCAAATCTTGTTTGTAATGTAACAACATATCCTTGGGTATCTTTTCCTCTTCTTCCAGCTCTTCCTGACATTTGCAAAAATTCACTGCTAAATAATAATCTATGTCCATCTTCTGTCCTCTTTGATAAAGAAGAAACAACCGTTGTTCTTGCGGGCATATTAATTCCTGCAGCAAGAGTTTCAGTTGCAAAAACAACTTTTATCAAACCTTGCTGAAATAATTTCTCTACCAATTCTTTCCATGCAGGCAATAATCCTGCATGGTGAGATGCAATACCTCTTTTTAATGCATCGCATTGAGATTTATCTTTAATTGCCTCTTGATTATTTTTAAGATAAACATCTAATTTTTGGGATATCATATTCGCTTCTGAATAACTTACTAAAGTTAAGTCTTTTATATTCTCAATAGCCTTGTCACATCCTCTTCTACTAAAAATAAAATAAATAGCTGGCAACATATTTCGTTCAGCTAGTTTAGAGATCACAAAGCCAATTGAGGGAGACTTTGGTTGCATTATCCTCCCCACTTTTCCTCTCATTTTCTGTCCTTTAGGAGCTCTCCAAATCTTACAGTTTGGATGAATTCCATTACCCTTATTATTTAAAAGTGGATGGAGGCCTTTAATACTACAAAAAATAAAATCAAGTGGGACAGGTCTCTTATCACTATTTATTAGAACTGTGGGCCCATGAACTTTTTCTATCCAATTTTGTAGTTGATCTGCATTGGCTATTGTTGCTGATAAAGCTATTATTTGAGTTCTAGTAGGGCAATGGATTATAGTTTCTTCCCAAACTGTGCCTCTTTGGGGGTCATTCATGTAATGGCATTCATCAAGAATCACAGATTCTAAATTCTCTAAGGGATCATCAAATTCATCAAATTCGCCATAAAGCATGTTCCTAAAAATCTCAGTCGTCATGACTAAGATTGGTGCTTCTCTATTTATACTTATATCTCCAGTTAAAAGACCAACTTTATTCTCACCATATTGATTAGCAAAATCTCTAAACTTTTGATTTGAAAGGGCTTTTAAAGGAGTTGTATAAAATACTCTACTTTCATGAGATAAGCCTCTATATATAGCAAATTCACCTATCAATGTTTTACCCGAACCTGTTGGTGCCGTTAAAACAACAGAATTTCCGCTATTAATAGCTCGAATTGCTTCTAATTGGAAATCATCTAGCGGAAAGGGGAAATATTCCTCTAAATTAAGCAATAATTGTGATTGAAGAGAGGATGAGTTAACTTCTTAATATATGATCTATATAGATATTAATAAACAAACAATACCTTGCAAACTTTAATAGTAAATCTAAATCTTTTTAATTAAATCCACTATATTTTATTTTGGCAAAATGAAAAAAATAAAAATTCCAAAAAATAGAATCCGTAAATTAAAAACATTTTCTTTAGGTAAAAAATCATTCGAACTTCTAAGTTTAAATTCGCAAAATAAAAAACTTATAGACTTATGCAGTAATGATTATTTTGGATTAAGTCGGGACAAGGATTTAATAAAAGCTGCTTACGAAATAAGCATGTTAGAAGGTATTGGTTCAGGAAGCTCTAGATTTATTACAGGTTCAAGACCAATACATAAATTATTAGAAACAGAACTTGCCAATTGGCTTGATCAAGAGAAAGTATTACTTTTCCCAAGCGGATTTCAAGCAAATATAGCCGCTATCCAGGCTTTAGCAAACAGAAATAGTATTGTAATAGCAGATAAATTGATCCATAACTCTTTATTGGTTGGAGTTAAAGCTGCTCAAGCCAAACTAGTTCGATTTTCACACAATAACTTAAAAGATTTAGAAGATAAAATTATTAAATCTAATCCCACAAAAAATTCCATTTTAGTTGTTGTCGAATCTCTTTATAGCATGGAGGGTTCAATTGCTCCGCTCAGAGAAATAACGGAAATTTGCAAAAAAAATAGTGTTCAATTATTAGTTGACGAAGCCCATGCAATTGGGATCTTGGGTCCTGAAGGTAGGGGTTTAAGTTTTAATTGCCGTTCAGATATATCAATTATTACTGGAACTTTTGGAAAAGCATTTGGAAGCGGTGGGGCTTTCATAGCCTCCAATTCAGAAATTGGTGAGTATCTTATCCAAACAAGTGGGGCATTTAGATACACAACTGCTCTTGCGCCATCTTTAGCTGCTGGAGCGCTAGAGGGTTTAAAAAAAATTTTAGAAAATAAAGAATGGGGTAATGAGTTGTTATCTTCTGCAAAGATATGGAAAGATGAAATTATTAAAAATTTTAGTTTTCCAATTCAGGGAGATTCTCACATTTTATCAATTATTGTTGGCCAAGAAGAGAAGGCAATTTATCTACAAAAATATCTTGAGGAAAATGGGTTTTTAGCAATAGCGATAAGACCTCCTACTGTTCCAGTTGGGCAATCAAGAATCAGAATAACAATACGAAGAAACTTAGATTTGAATCTCCTAAAAAATTTCATTGCAGTATTAAAAGAGTTTAAATGAAACAAATTATTACTCAACATGGGTGGGGACTAAATAAATATTTCTGGGACGATTATAAAGTTGATTTTTTAAAAAATAATTGGCATTGGCAAGATAATGAAAGGGGCTATTTTTCAGCAAATAATTATCAATCAAAATGGATTAAAAGCGAATTTAAAAAAGAAATCAGAATGACTTTATGCCATTCATTTGGTTTTCATTTAATGCAAAAAAAAATCTTAAAAGAAGCAACTCATATTGTTCTTATAAATTCTTTTAATAATTTTCTTCCTTTAAGTAAAAAGAGAAACTTTATTTTGAGGTCTCTAAAAAGAATGGAAACAAAAATCATAAAAGATGAACCTAAGGATATGTTGAAAGAATTTATACATAGATCATTTATGCCAAATCATATGAATAATAGTTTTAAAAATATCTTTTATAAAAGTTTAGAGAGTTTAAATAAAACTCTTCTTTTAGATGATTTAAAACAACTTTACATCAAAAGAGATTTTCCATTATTTTTAAGAAAAGATTGCAAAATTATTTTTATAAAATCAGAAAATGATTTGATTCTTGACAACGAATCAAATAATAACTTTTTAGATTCCTTAAATAAAATACTTGATAGGAAGCCAATTTTAATTAAATTAGCTCAGCAAGGTCATTGCTTGAATAATTTAAATTTATACGAGATCTTACATAATATACTTAATGATGAAAATGGATAATAAAAAGTGGAATGAGAAAATAAAAAATAATTTCAATGATGCTGCATATAGGTATTTCGAACATTCAAATATTCAGAAATTTTTTGCAAAAAAGATTGTTCAATTTATCAAAGAATTAAAGCCCCAAAAAAAAGGTGAATGGATAGATCTAGGATCAGGACCAGGAATATTAGCTGATGAAATAGAAAAAAAATTTTCTCCGCAAAAAGTAGCCAGAATTGATTTCAGCAAAAAAATGCTTCTTGAGAATAAATTATCTAGTAAAAAACTTTTATGGGATTTGAATAATGATTTACCTCCTGAAATCAATAACTGTTCTCTATTAACATCTAACTTTTGCATCCATTGGTTAAATAACCCAGAAAAGATAATAAAAAATTGGTTTAGTAAATTAAAATCTGGAGGTTTTTTAATCATTTCTTATCCAACAATAAATTGTTTTCCTGAATGGAAAGATACTTGTAGAAAAATTGATATTGAATATAGTGGTCTTAATTTCCTTTGCTCTAAAGAATTATTAAAAGATTTCAAATCGACTGAAATTCATTATTCAGAAAAGTTTAATTATCTTGAAAATTTTGAAGATGTATATAAGCTTTTTAGAAGCATTAAAAATGTAGGGGCACAATCAACAAATTGTAAACGCAAAACAGTGAAGGAGTTAAAAAAAATTCAAAAGTTTTGGCCAAAGAATTACAATAATACAGTTAACCTTTCATGGCAAATTGAGATTCAAATCATAAAAAAACTATGAGTAGTCAGGATAGTATTTTCAAATTTATAATTTGTGGAACAGATACTGATATTGGAAAAACTTTAATAAGCTCTTTTTTCGTTAAAGGATTAAATTCCTTTTATTGGAAGCCTATTCAAAGCGGTATTGAATCGCAAACTGATAGTCAAACTGTTGAAAAACTTGCACAATTAAGTAAAGAGAAAATCATCAAAGAAGCTTATGTCTTTACGAAACCTCTATCTCCTCATTGGGCTGCTGAAATAGATCAAAAAACTATTAACTTTGAAAAATTGAGATTGCCAAAAGTGCAAGGCTCATTAATTGTAGAAACTGCAGGTGGATTGATGGTTCCAATAACACGCAATTTTTTGCAAATAGATCAAATAAAACAATGGAATCTTCCGGTAATACTTGTATGTAAGAGCTCACTTGGCACTCTTAACCATACCCTGCTTAGTATTGAGGCCTTAAAACGAAGAAATATTGAGATTTTAGGTTTAGTAGTCAATGGCGAAAAACACCTAGATAACCCAAAAACTCTAGTTGATTTTAGTGGTATTCCGTTAATTGCTGAATTTCCTTACATCAAGAAAATGGGCTCAAACAATTTAGATATACTATGGAAAGAACTGGACATCAAGAATAAGTTGATCTCACTTTTAAACTCAAAAATAAGTTAAATGAAATCTTTGGATTCAAAAATTCCAAATCAAGATTGGCACCCAAATATTTGGCCACCTTTTACACAAATCAATAACAGCAAACCGCAAATAGAAGTTACTCATGGTAAAGATGCCCTTCTATTTACTAAAAATCCTAAAAAAGAGCTAATAGATGCAATTAGTAGTTGGTGGGTAACCCTTCATGGTCATAGTAACGAATATATTGCGGATGCCATTTTCAATCAATCAAAAAAACTTGAGCAAGTTATATTTGCTGATTTTTTACATCCCCAGGCAAAAAAATTGGCGGAAAGGCTTAGTGAATTAACAAAACTAGAAAGATTATTCTTTTCTGATAACGGTTCTACTGCAGTGGAAGTCGCTTTAAAAATTGCCTTCCAATCATGGCAAAATAGAGGAGAGACAAGAACTCAAATAGTAGCCTTTGATGGCGCCTATCATGGCGATACATTTGGAGCAATGGCTTTAGGGGAGAGAAATATTTTTAATGAAAATTTCGATAATCTTATGTTCCCAGTTAAGAGAGTCCCCTGGCCTTCAACTTGGATGAACGATGAAGAAGTAGAAAATAAAGAAAATGATGCGATCCAAAAATTAGAATCTCTACTTAAAACTCCCACAGTTGCAGTAATCCTTGAGCCACTTGTTCAAGGAGCAGGAGGAATGAATATGGTTAGGCCTCAGTTTATAAAAAAAGTTTCAGAAATTATAAAAAATAATAATTCTTTGTTAATTGCTGATGAAGTTTTGACTGGGTTTGGAAGATGTGGAAGTCTTTTTGCGTTTCAGAAGGCAAAAATAGTTCCTGATTTAATAAGTATTTCAAAAGGCTTAACTGGTGGATTTTTACCAATGGGAATAACTTTATGTAAAGAAAAAATTTTTCAATCCTTTATTGATGATTCCCCAAGAAAAACTTTTTGGCATGGACATAGTTTTACTGCTAATCCTTTAGGTTGTGCTGCGGCAAACGCTAGCCTTGATTTATTAGAAAAAGAACCACACAAATACCTTTCATTTGAAGAAAAACATTTATCTCACTTAATGAAATTTAAAAACTTGCCTTATATAAAAAAAATAAGGGTATCCGGTACAATTGCTGCCTTCGATTTAGATATTGGGAACAAAAAAGGTTATTTCAATAATATTGGTAAAGAAATAAAGAGTCTTGCAATGGAGCAAGGTTTATTTATTAGACCCCTCGGGAATGTTATTTATCTCTTGCCACCTCTCTGTATAACCGATGATCAATTAGAAAAAAGTTACTGGACAATAAGGCAAATCTTAGAAAATCTTTAGATAGAAATTTAAGGTCCCTGCAGAATTGCATTTTCCACATCTTCTCTATTAATGCAATAGGAAAATAGTCTTTTAGTTTCTTGTCCTTCACTTTCCCAGATAACATTTAAATCTTCTTGTTCAAAAATAATAGTTGCATTCCAATTTGAAAGAAACAGATACCATTTAGATGGATTATTAATATCCTTCACAGCACCTAAATCAGTAAGCCACAATTCCAGTGATTGCAGTGAATTTTGATTGATAGGTTTTTTAGAGGGATTCACAGACTTTTTTAAAAAATTATTTAATTAGCCAAAGCGGTATTGTCTCTAATTCTTTCCCAGTAAAAGAAGCAATAAAAATTGAAAAAATTAAACTTATAGAAATGATGATAATTAAAAGAAACAACGAAAACAATTCTCCATTCGAAAAAGGTCTTCTATTTCCTATTAAATTTTGATTATTAGAATCGATTACTAAATTATTTAAAACGTTAATATTATTTCTACTTCTAGAGTTTTCTTTTAGTTTTTCATCATATATTTTCCTTAAATTACTATTATTTAAATGTTCATAAGCTTCAAGAACTTCTTGAAATTTACTTTTAGCAACGTCTATTTCTAATGAAGTTGTATCGGGATGCAACTCAATAGACAGTTTACAAAATGCCTTTCTTAATTCATGATTGGATGCATTTTCATTTACACCTAAAATTTTGTAATAGGAAGTTTCCCCTTTCAAAATAATCTTTTATTAATATTGTAATTCTAATAAATTTTTACTAAATAGAATGTATTTAATGGGTGGTTAAAATTCATATTTATAACGAAATGAAAAAACAAAACATTCCAGAAGAAGTTCTTTCCTTAATAACTGAAGAAGAAATAAATTTATTTCAAGAGTTACAAATTAAAATTAAAGAATTAAATAATAAAACCAATCTCACAAGATTAACTGATGGGGACGATTATTGGGTTTCTCAAGTTTTTGACAGCATTTGGCCATTCAAAGTTTTCAAGAATATTAATTTTGATAATAAAAAATTTTTAGATATTGGATCAGGCTGTGGCTTCCCAGGTTTAGCTTATGCCATAACTCATCCTAATTCTGAGATATACCTAATTGATTCTTTGAAAAAGAAAACAGATGCAATAAAAATTTTAGTTGAACAGATCAATTTCAAAAACAATATTCATGTAATCAATGATCGTATTGAGAACTTAGCCCACCAATCGTCAATGAGAAATAATTTTAATATTGCAACAACTAGAGCGGTTAGTAATCCATCAACAGTTTCAGAATATACACTACCAATGTTAAAAAAAGAAGGATTTGGAGTTTTATATTGTGGCAAATGGACGAATGAAGAAAGCAAAAATCTAGATAAAACTTTAAAAATATTAGAAGGGAAAGTTAAAGATAAAAAAGAGATCCTATTACCAAGAAATAAAGGCACCCGAAATATAATTCTTATTCAACAAAAAAGATTATGCCCTGAAATTTACCCAAGAAAAGTTGGCAAACCTGAAAAAAATCCATTATGAAATTATTTTTTTGATAATCTTTTAACATTCTTATCCCCAAACTTTTCTTTTAAATTTCTCAATTTTCTTATAACTTTTTTTGGATTTATATGACCTTCTAATACTTTTAATAATTGTCCTTCAGAAACATCTACATCTAGTAAATTTGCGTTGAATCCTGGGAACCAGTGGCTTCCATTACCAAGCAATTGATATCTAGCTCTTGCATATCCCTCCATACCCAACCAATCAATTAAATTTGAAAGCCAAAGTAGAACAGGAATATTAATATTTCCCGGCGTATATTCCCAACTTGGTAAATTTCTATTCCAATTTTGATGCCACTCTAGACCTAAGGAATTAATTGATTCCTGCCTTAACTTGTTAATTATCTTAGGCAAATACTTCTCAGATTCTGATAACAACGAGACAGCTTCTAAATGCAAAGCAAAATCTGTCTCTTTTGCAATACCCACACTCAAAGTATGGACATTTTGATTTCTTAAGCAAAAAAGATCATTAAAAACTATAGGATGAAGTGGTTTACAAAATTCCAACATTTTTCTTGAGGGAGTATGAAGATGTCCCCCTTTATCAGTAGGACTTATTATGAAAACCCCAAGATCATGCTTATTGGCTAAATTTATAACCTTCGTATTTTCCTGATTAATGAAATACCAGTGCAAATTTACATAATCAAATAAGTTTGTTGATATGGCTTTTTCAATAAGTGAAGATTTTCCATGGGTAGAAAATCCAATAGAACCAATTAAATTTTCTCTTTGAAAATTCCTCAAAATATCAATGCAACCTCCATCTCGAATAGCCTGATGTAAATGTTCAGCAGTATTAATACCATGTATCGATAACAAATCAATCTTTTTAACTTTCAATTTTTTAATACTAGATAATACATCTCGCTCAAAAATTTCAGGATCACTATTTGGTGGAATCTTTGTTTGAATGATATTTGGGATTTTCTTAGTATTCTTAAAACACATCCCTAATTGCACCTCAGAAGTTCCATAGTACTTGGCTGTTTCTACATGACTTAAGCCATATTGTGTGGCAAGATCTAATATATTTTCTACTTTATTTTGCTCTTCGTATGAAACCTCAGAAAAATCTAATTGATCCCAACTTTTTTGAAATCTCATACCACCTAAAGATAAAACAGGAATCTTTAGATTGGTTCTACCAAATCTACGATATTGCATCTTTTTGATATTAGTGCTTATTCATTCTCGGTGGCTTTCCAAATGTTTGAAACATATCCCTATCTAAACTATTCTCTAAATCATCCAATTCTTCAAATTGGACCCAATGAATACAATCAACAGGGCATGTATCTATTGCTTCTTGTATGACATCAGAACTATCTCCATCTTGCCTAATAGCTCGACTTCTACCATGAAATTCATCAACAGTAAAAGTGTTCGAAGCGACGTGAACACAGTACTGACAACCAATACATTTAGCTTCATCAACCCATACGGCTTTTTCGGCTAACTGACCACCTAATACGGGCTCCCAGCCTGTAATTTCAATATTTTCTTCAGTATTATTAAATGGATCCGTAAAATCCATATCTTGACATTAAATTTCCCACTTGGTTAAGACCAATTCAATAGAACCATCATTTTTATTTTTTTGCTCTACAATTTGATATCCATCTTCTTGCGTTTTAGAAATGATTGTTTGGTAAGCATACATTTGTGTAACTTTTGAGATAAATCTTTCAACTGGAATCTCAAATTTCCATAGATCAAGGTCAGTAACTAACTCATATGCATTTGAGTTATTATTCCATTTAAATCCGACTTTAGTTTCACCTGGTAAATTCATACTTATATCAACAGCAGTAAACTTACCTCTATAGCCTTTGACAAACTTTTCTTCTTGGTTAATAGAATAACCAAGAGTATTTAAGGCCTTAATTAATGGCTCTGCTTCTTTGAGGTGGGTTTTAATCGTACTAAAATGTGACATTAGATTCGTTATTTAATTGTGTTAAGTTTTCATTTTGATTAGAGATGAAAGCATCAGATGTTTTATTCTTAACTGTTACTTTACCGAGAGCGTCTTCGAGATTTTTTGTAGCTTCATTGCATGAGTTACCTTTGAATCCTTCAACAGTCTCTTCAACTCTACCGTCTTGATGAATTTTGAATCTCAATGTTTTTTGAGGCATTAAATTCAAGTACTAAGTACTTTTACTTTATATAGAATAACGAAAATTTTTTGTTTCAGTTGGTACAAGTTAATTAATTTTAATTTTTATATTGAATGTCTGATAAATTAACTTTTTCAGTAGCATTTTTGAGTGAAAATTTAAATTATTTAATTATAAAAACCTTGCATACCCATTGAATCCAGTGCAGTTTTCGCTTCTTCCATAACGGATGGTTCTTTGTCGAAAAGAGCTATCTTGGTACATTCATCAACGAAACTTTCTTGTAGTTTGTTGTTTAATTTTTCGTACAATCTACACAGTGACCAAATGCAATTACTTCTTACGCCTGATTCATTATCAATTTTTAAACTTATTAAAAGCTGTTCTGCTGCCAATTGAGCATTTTCCAAAGAAACATTTCCGATTTCAGCTAAAGAACTAGATGACCATAACCTTACTGCAGCTACATCGTTCTTTAAAGCATTTATTAATGGCTCCAAAACAATTTGATTATCATAATTAGCTAAGCTCCATGCAGTAGCTCTTCTGACATAAGCATTATCATCAGTCTCCAAGAGACTGACAAGTTTCTTAACCGCGCTTGGACATGGATTACGACCCAAAGCATATACCACACTCATTCTTTCAACAGGACAAGGTTGATCAAGTAATGGTAACAAAAGGGGGAAAGATCTTGGATCTCTATATTCACAAAATATTCTTAAGCCCTGTATTCTTTCTTCTCTGTTTCCTTTTAGCATTTTTAATGCCTCATTACACTCCTTTGTTATGTTTAAACCTTTTGGAAAAGAATCTTCATCAATTTGCTCTAAAGGATCTATTTCAATTTCTAAGGCCAATTCTTTTGCTAAAACATCTGGATCAACAGCGATATCAACTAAGGTTTTTTTATTAGGATCCTTATTTTTTGTCATTTTAAAAAATTAAAAATATTAATTTATGGGTGCAGGAGACATCATATCTCCTGGCAACCAAATTCTTGCACTTACAGCAATGAAGGCAATCCCAAAAAGTGAGACGATGGCGAAAGGTAAAATTTTTGTCTTAATAAAACCCAAAGATTTAAAATTAATTAACACAATAATAACCTGTTTAAGATACTTTTAAAAAAATTTTTATTAGATAATATTATTTATTTTTTGCATTTTGCCTTAGCTGACCACATGCAGCATTTTTATCTAGACCTCTGCTTTTTCTAAGACTAACAGCGATGCCATTATTAATAAGTCTAGATTGAAATAATTGGAGATTTTTTAAAGAGGTACGTTTAAATTCAACTTCTTCAATCTGGTTATATTGTATTAAATTTACATGACATTGAAACCCTTTTAGTAAATTACTTAATTCATACGCATGTTCTAAATTATCATTCACCCCATTTAGCATTAGATATTCAAAACTTACCCTACGACCTGTATCTCTTACGAATTTTTTACAGTCCTCGATTATATGTTTAATCTCATAGTTTTTTGCACTAGGTATTATCGTTTCTCTCGTTTTTTGGTTTGAAGCATGTAGGCTAATTGCTAATGTAAATTGACAATTACCTAAAATTTGAAAAGACTTTGCTGATAATTTACCTATCATTCTTGGAACAGCCACTGTGCTTACAGTTATCTTTCTCTGACTAATCTGAAAATCCTCATTTATAGATCTAATTGACAAAAGTAAATCATCAATATTCAACAACGGCTCACCCATACCCATGAAAACAATATTCGTCACTTTTCTATTCATTTCACTTTCGATGAATAAAATTTGATCTAAAATTTCACTTGCTTTTAAAGACCTCTTCAAACCTTCCTTGCCAGTTGCGCAAAATTTGCAGTCCATTGGGCAACCAACTTGACTAGAGAGACAAGCAGTTAGTCTTTTTTCAGTTGGAATACCAACACACTCAATGCTTTCATTATCGTTTGTATTCAATAACAACTTTAGAGTACCATCGTTAGCTAAGTTTCTTTCTTGCAAACTTAACTCACTTACTTTAAATCCATCATCCTTTAACTTCTTTCTAAAATCTAAAGGTAAGACTTCTATTTGATCAATATTTTTATTCTTATTTCTATAGTTATAAATCCAATTATATATTTGGCGACCCCTAAAAGCAGCCTGACCGTAGTCTAAAGCCACATTTTCTAAATCCTTAATACTACTTCCAAGAAGATTTTTCAAATTAAGTAGTTTTTATTTGAAAATTATTTTCACCATAACAGCAAACCATGTTTTAAGAAGAATTCTGTAAGAACAAGCGCAATAAAACCGATCATGGCCATTCTTCCATTAAGTCTTTCATTATAAAAATGGAATCCGTAACGAGGTAATTTCCTTTTGGGAACAATCTCTGGCTTAATCATCACTTACAAACTGAAAAATCTATTCTAGTCACTAAAAATAATAATGGATAGTATTTATTCATCAGAGAGAAGTCCCTCCTCCTGCAAACCTTCCAATGCTGCAGGATCTGGCAATTGATCCTCAGAAAATTGATTTTCAGCATTAGGCCTTGCGAAAGCCGCAAAATTACTCGAAGTAGGATCGATCCCATGTCGATTTCGCGTTGTCTCCAAATCTTCATCGCTTGGATCATCAAGTATTGCAGAAGAGCTTACGGCAGGTGATTGAGGCATATCAACGGTATAATCTGGCCTTAAGTTCTGTGCTCTTCTGTAGCCACCGGATTCTTCTGCAAGGATATCTGGATGAGGGCCAGCCTCTGAGGACAATTCCTCCACAAAACCGCTAAAACCAGTACCTGCAGGTATTAATCTACCGATGATAACATTTTCTTTTAAACCTCTTAACCAATCAGATTTACCTTCAATTGCAGCTTCTGTGAGAACCCTTGTAGTTTCTTGGAAAGATGCTGCTGAAATAAAGCTATCTGTATTAAGAGAGGCTTTAGTAATACCTAACAAAACTGGAGTAAATTCTGCTGGAGCTCCTCCTGTAATTGCCATTGCTTGGTTTGTATCCTCAACTTGCCTCAACTCTATGAGTTCACCAGGCAAAAGAGTAGTATCCCCAGCATCTTCTACACGGACTTTACTTGTCATCTGTCTAACAATAACTTCAATATGCTTATCATCGATTGCTACACCCTGAGACTTATAAACATTTTGCACCTCATTTACCATACTTCTTTGAAGTTTAGAGATAGATTCTCGAGCTGCCTCTAACAGAGGTTTCTGATCTTTTAAATCATTGAAGTAGCAATCTAATAATTCATGAGGATTAATTGGACCATCAGTTAAAGATTCTCCACCTGAAACTTGTTGTCCATCGCTAACCATTATATTTTTTCCAATTAAAAGCTGATATTCATTAACTAAATCATCTTTTTCAATAACTGATAAAGAAACTGATTCCTCATCATTACCTTTTTTAATCTGAACAATTCCAGATTTTTTACATAGAATTGCAGAATCTCTTGGTCTCCTGGCTTCTAATAACTCTTCAATGCGAGGCAAACCTTGTACGATATCTCCAGTTTTCTGCCTCTCAAAAACAAGTAAAGCCAATCCATCTCCCCTAAGGACCAAATCTCCGTCTCTTACATGTAAAACTGAATCAGGAGAAACCATATAAGGCCTGCCAAGCCTTAAGGTTACTGAACTATTAGAAATTTCTTCAATTTCTCCACAAGAAGTTGATTTCACAGACTTACTAATAGGATCACCATCAACTATACGATCACCAACTTTAACTACTGCTTTATCACTAATTTTAATTTTAATTTTATCTTCTTCTCTTTCAACAATTAACCTTCTTATTGGCTCATCTTCAACAACATTTGGTAATTGAACTAATCCCTTCTCTTTACAAAGAATTTGAGTAGTAGCTATTACATCTCCAGCTTTTACAACTTGGTTATTATTGACCTGCAGTTCTGTATGAGTTGAGCCATGACTGGAATCAGATATAGTATCTCTTCTTACAAGAATAGATTCCAATATTACTAAATTTAATCTATTAATTGATTCATCATCTTTATCTGCAATCGACTCGACGTCAATAGTCATTTGAGGAGTAGCATCAAAGCTTTCAATGCTTAAATGTGTTCTAAGTAATTCAACTCCTTCAACTGATTTTATCAATTCACCGTCTTTATAGGTAAGCCTTTGGATAGCTTTTAAGCCTAAATGTGGTCCTTTTTCCTGCTTAACATGTGATAGTTGGGGTAATTCTGCTTGGTCAGGAATAGTAAATTCTTCAACAGTTCTTAATAACAAACCTCGACATTTAGGTGTCTCTAATTTTTGAACAAATAAAACTTCTTTGTTATCAACATCATCTAAAATCTTTTCGCCTGGATTTACAAGACTTCCTTCTTCTGTAAATCTATTCAAAACTTCTTCATCATCACACTCATGGAAAGTTCCATTTCTTATAGTTATTTCACGAAGAATATCATTTTTTTGTGTAACAGTAACAATACCTGATGTTTGACTAAAAATATCTTTTACAACTTCTGTTCCAGCTTCAATCCATTTCATATCCTCGATCATTAGAAGAGATATGTCCTTATTGATTTCATGTGTCTCTTGAGGAATCCAAAGCAATGTCCCCCCTTGACTTACTTCAAAACCATTTTTAGATGATCTTGCTTTTTTAACACTTAATCCCGGTGCATATTTTACTAAACCACCAGTTTTTGTACGATACCTTTCATCCGTTAAATCTGCTATTACCTCACCATTACTGATTTTACTTCCTGGAGAAACATTTAAACGATAAGATGTACCATCACTGGATTCCAAATTATATATTTGTCCTGAGTGAGTAGATTCTTCAATTAATTTGTAATTAGTTAAGGACATTGAAGTAGTAACAATCTGAACTTCTCTTGAATCTCCTATTGATTCTCTTAATCGAACTAGTCCGCCAAACTCACTTGCTTGACTTGCTTCTGCCAAAACAGTTCCTTCATCTACAGATTTTCCAGATGCGATAACTGGTCTTGCATTAGGTGGCAAGTTATAAACATCCCCAGCTAAAACCCATAATCTGCCTAATCTCTGAGCTTTTAAAGTAATATTACCCTGCCTATCTGTTACCTCCTTTGGTTGAATAACCTTGTCATACCTAACTTGACCAGCTAAATCACAGATAACATCTTTTGTTGCTTTCTCAACACTCTTTTTTACGGCTCCAGCAGTAATCTGAGCAACAGTTATGTCAGAATTGATTTCGTCACCGTCATCTACAAATAAAAGAGATCCGCTAGAAACTTCAATTTTTTGAGCTTTGCCAGAATTATTTCCTTGAGGAACTATTTTTAGTATGAAATCAACTTCCGCTTGTTTAGCTTCTACGCCATGTGGGGTTCTATACCCTCTAACCTTTGCTTTTGAATTAAATTCAACTCTACCAGAAATTTTTGATCTTACTACTCCACTCTCAGCGGTTGATACACCTCCGGTATGGAAAGTTCTCATTGTCAATTGAGTTCCTGGCTCACCAATAGATTGAGCAGCAATAATTCCAACTGCTTCACCTAAATCAACCAAATGATTATGAGCCAACGCCCATCCATAACATCTCCTGCAAACCGATCTATTAGCTTCACATGTTAGTGGAGATCTTATTTTTATTTTATTAATAGATGCTTTCTCAATTTCTACTGACAATGCAGGATCTATTGCAGTATTTTGAGAAGCAATAAGATTTTCTTCGGCATCAAAAATATCCTCAGCGGTAAGCCTCCCAAGAAGTCTTGCTCCAAATTTACCATCTTCAGCTTCAACAACTATTGATCTCTCTGTTCCACAATCTTCTTCTCTAACAATCACATCCTGAGCCACATCAACTAATCTTCGAGTCAAATAACCAGAATCCGCTGTTCTTAAGGCAGTATCCACCAAACCTTTCCTTGCTCCATAAGAAGAAATTACATATTCAGTAACAGTGAGTCCTTCTCTAAAATTTGTTCTTATTGGCAGATCAATAATTTCTCCTTGAGGATTAGCCATCAATCCCCTCATACCAACAAGTTGTCTTACCTGAGACATATTACCTCTAGCTCCTGAATTAGCCATCATCCAAACGGAATTTAGAGGATCATTTTGATTGAAATTATTTTTAACAGCATCTACTAATCTTTCATTAGTTTCGGTCCAGGTATCTATAACTTTTGTGTGCCTCTCCACTTCGGTAATTTCACCAAGCCTATAGCATTCTTCTGTTGCAGATATTTGTTCTTCAGCCTGTCCTATTAAATCTTGTTTAGCCTCAGGAACTTTTAAGTCATCTACTGAGATAGAGACAGCAGCTTGAGTAGCATATTTAAATCCTAAGTCCTTTAGATTATCAGCCATAGCTGCAGTAATAGCAGTTCCATGAGTTTTATAAGCCCAAGAGACTAAATTTTTTAAAGCTTTCTTATCAACTACCTTATTCTTAAATGATGGCGGAGTTTTAGAGAGAGCAGGCATTGTAACCGGACTGTTCTTTTTTGAGTTTTTAGTAGTTTTACGTGCTTTGGATGCTTTTTTAGGTTTAGATGAAGTCATGATTTTTAAAGAGATGAAAATAGTTTTTAAAGATTAAGTTTTAGATACAGAATCGATGATGGTATAGTTCATAACTACTCTTCCAACAGTCGTTAGCACAAATCTACTTATTAAATTATTATCGGAGTCAAATCTGTCCCTTCTTAAATTCCAGATTTCTAATCTTGAGCCATCCTCTAGCTCTTGAGTTTTTTGTGGACTACGCATTTCGTCTTCATCTTCAACTTCTCCATTAAATCTAACCCATACCCATTCATGTAGGCTAAGTCTTTTATCTTCAAAAGCAAAAATGACATCTTCTAATGAAGCAAAAGTAGTAGGGTTATCTCCAAATTCTGGTTTTTGATAATTTGGTTGCAAAGCTGTCAGATAATAAGATCCTAAAACCATATCTTGTGATGGAGTCACAATTGGTTCCCCTGTTGCAGGAGAAAGAATATTATTACTTGCCAACATAAGCATACGTGCTTCAGTTTGTGCCTCTAGAGCTAAAGGAACATGAACTGCCATTTGATCTCCATCAAAGTCAGCATTGAATGCAGGACAAACTAAAGGATGAAGTTGTATTGCTCTACCTCCAACTAATTTCGGTTCAAAGGCTTGAATTCCTAAACGATGCAGCGTAGGTGCTCTATTTAAAAGAATTGGATGGCCTTCAATAACTTCCTGAAGTACCTGCATAACTTCATCATCAGCTTTTTGTATTAATTTTTTTGCAGCTTTAATGTTATTCACAATATTTTGTCGGATTAATCTATGAATTACAAAAGGTTGGAAAAGCTCAATCGCCATTTCTTTTGGGAGACCGCACTGATGCATTTTTAATTTAGGACCCACAACTATTACAGATCTTCCTGAATAGTCAACACGCTTTCCAAGAAGATTCTGTCTAAATCTTCCTTGTTTTCCTTCAATTATGTCACTTAAGGACTTAAGGGCTCTATTATTTGCTCCAACAACAGTCCTTCCTCTCCTTCCATTATCTATAAGCGCATCAACTGCCTCTTGAAGCATTCTTTTTTCATTTCTTACGATAATTTCAGGAGCTAAAATTTCTTGAAGCCTAGATAATCTATTATTTCTATTTATAACTCTTCTATATAAGTCGTTTAAATCTGAAGTTGCAAATCTTCCTCCATCAAGCTGAACCATAGGTCTAAGATCAGGGGGTATAACTGGGATTGCATCTAAAACCATCCATTCTGGTTTTGCATTAGTTGCAATGAAATTATCAATAACTCTTATCCTTTTTATAAGTTTTGCCCTCTTTTGCCCTTTGCTATTAGTAATTTCTTCTCTAAGCTCCTCAGCAACTTGATTTAAATCAAGGTCTTCCAATAATTGCTTCAGTGCCTCAGCACCAATTCCAACAAAAGGTTCATTTTCGATGGTTGAATCTTCTGCATAAATTTCATCTTCAATTTCCAGCCACTCATCCTCAGTAAGTAATTGCTTATATTTAAGTTCCTTATGATCACCTGGATCTAAAACGACATAACAATTAAAATAAACTATTTGTTCTACATCCCTAAGCGGAATATCCAAAAGTATTGCAACGTAACTAGGGATTCCTTTCAAATACCAAACATGAGAAACTGGCGCAGCGAGTTTAATGTAACCCATCCTATGTCTTCTGACTCTACTTTCAGTTACTTCAACCCCGCATCTCTCACAAACAATGCCGCGATGTCTAACCCTTTTGTACTTTCCACAATGGCATTCCCAATCTTTAGAGGGGCCAAAAATCTTTTCACAAAACAATCCGTCCATTTCTGGTTTAAGTGTCCTGTAATTGATAGTTTCAGGTTTCGTAACTTCACCAACTACCTGTCCATTGGGCAATGTCCTCTGACCCCAATCCATTATTCTTTGTGGAGAAGCTATCGAAATTTTGACGTAATCAAAGTGATTTTCTGTTCTTAAGTTGCTGTTTGTCATTTTGGCGAATTTAATTAAAGGGTTTTAGTTGAGTATTTAATCTTCCTCATATTCAGAGGTTCCGAGTGATTCGTAAGTAGGCCTTGATGGAGTATTTCTTCTCGGATTGACATCTTGCATTAAATCTACCTCTTTTCCTTCATCTGTATAAACCCCTATATCCAAGCCCAAAGATTGTAATTCCCTCATAAGAACTTTAAATGACTCAGGAGTACCAGGCCTTGGGATAGGTTTGCCTTTTACAATTGCATTAAGAGCTTCATTTCTTCCTTGCATATCATCAGATTTAACTGTTAACAATTCCTGAAGAGTATAAGCAGCTCCATAAGCTTCAAGAGCCCATACTTCCATTTCTCCAAGCCTTTGTCCACCTTGCTGAGCTTTACCACCTAATGGTTGCTGTGTGACTAAAGAGTAAGGACCAGTAGATCTAGCATGAATTTTGTCATCCACCAAATGGACTAATTTGAGGAAGTGGGAGTATCCGACAGCTACTGGCTGATCAAAGGGTTCCCCTGTTCTACCATCTTTAAGTAATAACTTCCCAGGATCCTCAGGATTGTAAACCCATGCTTTACCTGGCTGTTTTGCAGCTTCCTCTAAAAATGCCTGAACAGTTTGATGCGATTTTTCAGCTCCATACATTTCATCAAATGGAACAACTTTGACCCGGCAATTTAAGTTGGAAGCTGCCCAGCCCATTAATAATTCAAAAACTTGGCCTACATTCATCCTACTTGGAACTCCTAAAGGATTAAGAACTATGTCTACAGGCGTTCCGTCAGGTAAATAAGGCATATCTTCTCTTGGTAAGATTCTGCTAATAATTCCTTTATTTCCATGCCTCCCAGCCATTTTGTCGCCTACTTGAATTTTCCTTCTCTGAGCCACATAAACTCTAACAACCATGTTGGCTCCTGGAGGTAATTCATCTCCTTGTTCTCTAGTATAAATGCGAACATCCAAAACCCTTCCCTTTTCAGTTTTGGGTACCCTGAGGGAATTGTCTCTAACATCTCTAGCCTTTTCACCGAAAATAGCCCTTAAAAGTTTTTCTTCAGGTGGTTGGTCTGATTCCCCTTTTGGAGTGACTTTTCCTACAAGAATATCTCCACTCTCTACAAAAGCACCAATCCTAATAATTCCCATCTCATCAAGATTATTCAAGCTTTCTTCTGAAATATTGGGGATCTCCCTCGTGATTTCTTCAGGCCCTAACTTCGTTTGTCTCGCTTCAATTTCATATTTTTCAATATGTACTGAAGTATATAAATCATCAGTTACCATTCTTTCGCTCACAAGTATTGCATCTTCGTAGTTGTATCCCTCCCATGGCATGTAAGCAATTAAAACGTTTTGGCCAAGGGCTATTTCACCTCCTTCACATGCAGATCCATCTGCTAAAACCTGTCCAGATATTACTCTATCACCAATTTTCACAATAGGTCTTTGATTAAGGCAAGTATCTTGATTTGATCTTTGATATTTCTGAAGATAATGAAAATGTTCTACACCATGCTCGTCTTTTACAACAATCTCATTAGCATCTACGTAGGATACAGTACCATTAACTTTTGTTATGGGAACCATCCCTGAGTCTCTAGCAACTTGAGATTCTAAACCTGTACCAACTAAAGGACGTTCTGGCCTGAGCAATGGAACGGCTTGGCGTTGCATATTTGATCCCATGAGAGCTCTATTAGCATCATCATGTTCCAAGAAAGGAATAAGTGAAGTAGCAACTGAAATTACCTGGACCGGAGAAAGCTGAACATAATCAACTTGATGGGGAGGAACTTTCTCAAAATCTTGTCTATATCTTACTGGTATTAGATTTGCAATAATATTGCCATCCTTGTCAGTTGCTACATCTCCAGGAGCCACTCTACACTCATCTTCTAAATCAGCAGAAAGATAAACAGGATTACCTTTTTTATTAACTTTACCGTTATTAACTTCCCAAAAAGGTGTTTCAATAAAACCATACTCATTAACTCTTGCGTGGGTAGCTAAAGAATTTATAAGTCCTGCATTAGGACCTTCAGGAGTCTCGATAGGACATAATCTTCCATAATGTGAAGGATGTATATCTCTTACTGCAAAGCCTGCTCTTTCTCGAGTTAAACCTCCTGGACCTAATGCTGAGATTCTTCTCTTATGTGTCAATTCAGCCAGAGGATTAGTTTGATCCATGAACTGACTTAATTGACTGGAGCCAAAAAATTCCTTTATGGCAGCAACTAAAGGTTTTGGATTGACTAGTTGAGCGGGCGTTAGAGAATCTGTTTCTCCAACTGTCATTCTTTCTTTAATAA
>QCQM01000015.1 GCA_003212195.1 Prochlorococcus sp. AG-449-O05
GCAATAGCAAGCGACTTCTCTGATATGAAAACTTGGGAATAAATGAAAAACTTATTACTTACACCACTTTTCAAACTATTCAAAAAAAGCACTTTCCTCTTATCACTAAATCAAAACTCATGCCCTGTTTTAGATGCTGAAGACATAAATAAGCAAGAACAGAAAGAAGCTATTGAAAGGTTGTACCAGTAAACTTTTAACAGAAATGTATCAGATCATATATACGATGCAGCACGGTCCTATGCACCCCCCATGCCACCCATTACTTTCCTAAATTGTGACTTTGATGGATAATAAACATATAAAAAAATCTGATTCTAGCAAAATTATAGCAGATAAATTCCTTCAATTCCCTTGATATGACTGAAGAAAATTTTTGGCTAATGAAAAGTGAGCCTGATGCTTACAGCATAGATACTTTAAAAAATGATGGAGTAACTTTATGGGATGGGATAAGAAATTATCAAGCTCGTAATTTTATGAGAAAAATGAATAAAGGAGATAAGGTTTTTTTCTATCATTCGAACTGTAAGCCCCCAGGTATTGTTGGACTTATGGAGGTGGTAGATCAAAATATTGTGGATCCTACTCAATTTGATAAAAATTCAAAATATTTTGATCCACGATCGAAAACTGATAATCCGAGATGGGATTGTGTAAAAGTAAAATATATATCTATGTCAGATAAAATTTTAAGTTTACCTGAATTAAAGATTTTATTTAATGAGGATGAGTTATTAGTTGTAAAAAAAGGAAATAGGCTTTCTATAATACCTGTCAGAAAAGATATTGCAAAAATAATACTAGAAAAAATATAAAAAGATTTTTAGTTCTTAAAATTCATTGAAAACATATTACCAATGTAGAGTCTCGTTAAATCCCTATTTTGAAATCCTTTTTGCATCAGAAATCCTGCGATTGCAGCTTGTAGTATCCTGTATTGATCCCAGTTAGGATGCTCCTCAACAAATTCTCTCATAGCCTTTTGAAGGTTTTCTTGAAGTTCACATTTGAAACTTATTACCTCATCTTTATGATTTAAAACTTTTGAATTTTTGTCGTAATTTAACTCTTGCATATTGAAAAAAGTTTTGTTGAAATTTAAATCTACAAAATTTAGTTTTCTCCATAATTGCAAAATCGTCAACAAACATTATTAAGAAACAGTCTCAGGTCATAGAATAGTGAGAATACAGTCATAAAGATGAATATCATGGAAATTTATTTATTTATATTTAATTCTTACTAAAATATAAAGATTTATATAAAATTAGAAGTTTTCCACATGCTTCAGATCAACAGATATTTTTAAAAAAAATGTTGTGGAAAAATTGTGAAAAAATTTTTTTTAGAGGGGGAAATATTTTCTAAAATTTCCATTTTTATTTATCTTTTAATCCATTGATTCCCACATGTTTTTTATTTCATAAAATAAATTTTGTGCAATTCGTATCGGCCAATACATTTCGAAGGATCTTGTTTGATCTTGACTTTCAAAAACAAACCTTAAACTCCATTCATTCTTTTTCCCCTCTAAGTGAATATACCAAGGTAGTTGTTCTAATTCTAAAGTAATAGATTCTTCATCCATTAGTTCATCTTTAATAACTAATAGTTGTTCATTAATTTTTAAAAGTAGTAGATAAAGTGAATAGAATTCACTTTTCTGTAATTCTATTGACCAATTACCAACACTAATCAAAAAGCAAAATTTGCCTTTTTTAAAATCTTTAATTACTCTCCATTCTTTTTGGTCTTTTACCAAAATTAGCCGGGAAGTAAATCAGGTTGATCTTGTTCATCGCTTAGTTCAATAATTGACCTTTGAACGGGTTTAATAGTTGACTCCTCTAATAAACCATCAAAATCATCAAAACGTCTTTGTTTAGCTCTGAAAGCAATTTTTACTGTAGTTAAATATCTATTAGTTGATTTTCTTATTAAGCTCTCACCTCTTTTTGCAAGATCATTAGAATTTATCCCTGCATTATTTGATATGTTCATTAAAATAAATTTTTTACTATAAAATATATTTTACAGTTTATTCGACCATTTAAAAACATAAATTACAAAAAGAACTTAATTGATTCAAATAATTTCATATGGAAGAAAGTTTATCTGGGACACTTGCTATTGATTTAGGGAATACTAATACTGTAATAGCTTTTCAAGATCAAAAAGATATAAATTCTGTTTTAGTTGAAATACCGAATATTACATCATCTCCAGGAGTTATCCCTACAGCACTTTGGTTCGAAGAAACTTCTAAGATTCCTAAAATTGGAATAAGTGCTTTGATGATGAAAGATAACTCAAATTCTGACTTGTTTTTTCATTCGAATTTCAAAAGATTAATTGGAAATTCTCTTGAAAAAATTAATAAAAAAAATATTTTAAACCCTAATGAATGTGGCGAAAAATTTTTTCAAATTTTGTGGGCAAACATTCCTGACAAATATGAGATCAAAAGACTTGTTTTAACTGCTCCAATAGATACATATAAGGGTTACAGAGAATGGTTAGTTAACCTTAGCAAGGAAATATCCGTAGATGAAGTAGCCTTAGTCGATGAACCTACTGCGGCGAGTTTAGGAATAAATATACCATTTGGCTCGAAAATTCTGACATTAGATATTGGAGGAAGTACAGTGGATATGAACATTGTCAAAATAGAAGGAGGAGAGGGGAAATCTGGTCCAATAGCCGAACTATTAAAATTTCAAGGTAATGATGTAAGCTCAATTTCACAACAAAAAATAAGGTGTGCTGAAATAATTGGGAAAACAGGCTCAAAAATTGGTGGGAAAGATATTGATCAATGGATAGTAGATTATTTTATTCCAGGGAATAATTATGTTCCTAACCTTTTAAAGGCAGAAGAAATAAAATGTAAACTCAGTTCATCTGCAATCAAATATGAAAATAAATATCTAATAAAATTATTTACTGACCAATATCAAGAAAAAGAATTTTGCCTAAGTAAAGAAATATTTGAAAAAATTCTCATTGAAAATAACCTTCTGAATCACCTTAACTCTTTGCTCAAAGATTTATTAAACCAAGCAAGAGGCAAATTTTGCACAGTTGAAGACTTAAATGCAATTGTTTTAGTTGGTGGAGGAACTCAAATACCATTAATTAAAGAATGGATAACAAAAAAAATTCCAAAACTTCAAATAAAGTCACCACCTCCTATCGAATCAATAGCTTTGGGCGCGTTAGCAATGACCCCAGGGGTTAAAATTAAAGATATATTAACCAAAGGATTATCTATAAGATTATTTAATAAAAGAGAACAAAAACACTTTTGGCATCCTATTTTTTGCAAAGGTCAGACATGGCCAACTGAAAACCCATTTAAACTTATCCTTCAAGCAAGTAAAAATAATCAGAAAATATTCGAAATCCTAATTGGAGAAACACAAAAAGAAAGAACATATGATGTTATTTTTGAGAATGGATTACCAAAGTTATCAGAGGTTCAAAATGAAGAAGAAATTATAAAATGGGATGAAAAGCCACTAAAAATAGTACTAAAAAATAAATCTAATATTGGAGAAGACAATTTAAAACTTTTTTTTGAAATTACTAAAAGTGCTAATTTATTAGTTAAGTGTTTTGATATTCAAGATGAATTTTTGGGAGAATATAATTTAGGCAATATCTTCTGAAAGGGGACTATTCGAGAAAAACTCCTTCTTCATTATCAATATTATTTAAACGTAAACTAATACTTTCAATTTTACTAGTTGGAACTCTTTTGCCACAAAAATCTGGTTGAATAGGTAATTCTCTATGACCTCTATCCACCATTACTAATAACATCACTCTTTTGGGTCTTCCCCATGAATATAAGGCATCCATTGCAGCTCTAATCGTTCTTCCTGTGTAAATTACGTCATCAATTAAAAGAATTTCTTGTTTCTCAATAGGAGTTGGAATATCAGTAGCTTTTATTAAGCGAGTTCCGACTCTATTTTGGTCATCTCTATAAAAAGTCGGATCAATTATTCCTTTTCTAACTCTTAAACCTGTCTTAGAGAATAATTCCTTTTCTAACACTTCAGTCAGCTCAATACCTCTTGTTGGGATACCAACCAAAAGAAGGTTATCCAGTTTTTTTACTTTTTCGATAATTTCGGATGTTAAACGTGAAATAGTCTTTCTAAGCTCAACTTCAGTAAGTATTACAATCTTTTTTGACTTCTTTGACATGATTTATCAATAAATAAAAAAAGCGTCTAATATTTTTATAAATTAGCAAAAGCTAACTATGTTAAATATAAATTGTTAAAGAGTAGCGTTTGAAGCTAAATTTAAGGGTAGATCAGTTAAAAATGAATTTGATCTAAATATGTCAAAGATTAGCAGCAAAAATATAAAAAAATTAAGTGTTCCTCAGAGCCCTGTAGTTCTTGCAATACTAGATGGATGGGGACATCGAAAAGAAAAATCATACAATGCTATAAAAAGTGCCAGTACACCAATCATGGACTCATTGTGGCATGCTTATCCCCACACACTTATAAGTGCTAGTGGATCCGATGTAGGCCTCCCAGATGGTCAAATGGGTAATTCTGAAGTAGGACATCTTACCATTGGTTCAGGAAGAATAATACAACAAGAACTTGTAAGAATTTCAAATATCGTAAAAAATAATCAATTAGGATTGGTAAACGAGTTAAAAGAGATGGCTGATTCATTAAAGAAAAATAATTCTACTTTGCATATCACGGGATTATGTTCGGATGGAGGAGTACATAGCCATATTGATCATTTGCTAGGTTTAATAAAATGGGCAGCTGAAAATGAAATCAAAAAAGTTGCAATCCATATTATTACCGATGGAAGAGATACTCCTGCAAAAAGTGCCTCTAAATATATAAATCAAATAGAGTCATGTATAAAAAAATTTAATACAGGGGAGATAGCTTCCATATGCGGAAGATACTGGATAATGGATAGAAATCTTTTATGGGATAGAACAGAAAAAGCATATGCTAATTTGACTGATCCAGATATTCAAACAACAAATATTGCTCCTCAGGATTACATAGAAAAAAGTTATGCTAAAAACATAACCGATGAATTTATAGAGCCCATACGAATTTCTGAAAACTATCTTAAAGATGGGGATAGTTTGATTTGCTTTAATTTTCGTCCAGACAGAGCAAGACAAATAGTTAAATCTCTTTCAATCAAGGAATTCTCAGAGTTTGAAAGAAAACATTTTCCAAATCTAGATTTTGTCACTTTTACTCAATATGATCCGAACTTTCCCATTAAAGTTGCATTTCCTCCTGAATCACTCAATAATTTTGTAGGCCAAATAGTTTCAGAAAACGGACTTAAGCAATACAGAACCGCGGAAACAGAAAAATATCCTCACGTAACATACTTTTTCAATGGAGGAATTGAAATTCCTTTACCTGGAGAAGAGAGACATTTGATTCCATCTCCAAGAGTGGCAACTTATGATATGGAACCCGAAATGTCTGCGGAGGAATTAACTATTAGTTGCTCTAAAGCAATTAAAAGTGGAAATTATGCTTTTGTTGTAATCAATTTTGCCAATCCTGATATGGTTGGCCACACAGGCAACATGGATGCAACAATTAAAGCCATAGAAAAAGTAGATAAATGTATAGGTCAAATAGTTAATGCTACAGGAGAAATGGGTGGAAGCATTCTTATTACAGCCGATCATGGTAACGCAGAGGTAATGAGGGGACCTGAAGGAGAACCGTGGACAGCTCACACAATAAATAAAGTTCCATTAATTTTGATTGAAGGTGAAAAAAGAAAAATCCCAAATATGGGAAATGAAATTAATCTAAGAGATAATGCCGGCTTAGCTGATATTGCTCCCACGATATTGCAATTATTAAATCTCCCAATACCAAGAGAAATGACGGGCAAATCACTTATTCAAGAAATTGAATTAAAAGGTTATAATAAGGTAGTTCAACACGTTTAAAGTTAATAAAGTCTTTTAATCAATGATTCAAATTATTAGTTGGATATGGGTATTTTCTGGAGTTCTTCTCATTCTCTTAGTTTTACTTCATAGTCCTAAAGGTGATGGTATGGGAGGAATTGCTGCCAGTGGAAGCTCTATGTTCAACTCTGCAAGTAGTGCAGAAGCCTCTCTAAACAAAATAACTTGGACTTTTTTAATAATATTTTTGTCTCTCGCAATTATTCTCAGCGCTGGTTGGATTTCATAAAAGTGTAATTAAAAAGGGATCATTCAAAAGGATCCCTTTTTAAAAAATTAATTAACTATTGTTTTGTTAATAATCGAAATCACCGCCCATACCCGGAGCTCCTCCTGGGGTAGCTGAATCTTTTTTCTCAGGTAAATCTGCAACTATGCATTCCGTGGTTAGAACCATTCCTGCTATTGAAGCAGCATTCTGTAATCCTGAACGTGTAACTTTTGCAGGATCAACTATACCAGCAGAAGACATATCTACATATTCTCCAGTAGCAGCATTAAATCCATCATTAAAGGGTTTAGTTTTTACATTTTCAGCAATCACGGCTCCATTAGAGCCTGCATTCTCAGCAATTCTCATTAGAGGAGCAGTGAGTGAAGCTTCAACAATGTTAGCTCCAATTAATTCCTCTCCTTCTAAATTTTTATCAGCCCATTCTTTTAGAATAGGAGATAGATGAGCTAGAGTTGTTCCTCCTCCAGGAACAATGCCTTCTTCAACAGCTGCTTTTGTTGCATTAATAGCATCCTCAAGACGAAGCTTTTTATCCTTCATCTCAGTTTCAGTAGCAGCCCCAACCTTAATCACTGCTACACCACCAGCTAATTTAGCTAGACGTTCTTGAAGTTTTTCTTTATCGTATGAGGAATCTGTTTCATCCATTTGCTTTTTAATTTGATCACACCTAGCTTTAACTGCTTGCTCATTACCTTCAGCAACAATAGTTGTAGTTTCTTTATTAATAGTTATTCTTCTACCCGTTCCAAGCATATCCAAAGTAGCATTCTCTAATTTTAAGCCTGCATCTTCAGTAATAAGTTGTCCATTAGTTAAAACGGCCATATCTTCAAGCATGGCTTTTCTTCTATCGCCAAATCCAGGAGCTTTTACTGCAGCAACATTTAACACACCCCTTAACCTATTGACTACAAGAGTTGCTAAAGCCTCTTTTTCGATATCTTCGGCAATAATAACTAGTGGTTTCCCAGTTTTAGCTATCTGTTCCAAAACAGGAACTAAATCTTGCACTAAGGCAATTTTTTTATCTGTTAAGAGGATATATGGTTCATCTAAAACAGCCTCCATCCTTTCTGTGTCTGTTGCGAAGTAAGGTGAAATATAGCCTTTATCAAAGCGCATCCCTTCAGTAACTTCCAATTCAGTAGTCATTGATTTTCCTTCTTCTAAGGAGATAACGCCTTCTTTGCCAACTTTATCCATGGCATTAGCAATCATTTGACCAACTTCGTCATCATTCCCAGCAGCGATAGTTCCACATTGAGCTATAGCATTGCTATCACTAATAGGTTTAGAATTCTCCTGAATTTTACCCACTAGAAATTCAGTCGCCTTATCAATTCCTTTTTTTAAGGTAATTGCATTAGCTCCTGCAGCAACGTTTTTTAACCCTGATTTAACCATTGCATGAGCTAAAACGGTAGCCGTTGTAGTACCATCTCCAGCTGCATCATTAGTTTTTGAAGCAGCTTGTCTAATTAAAGCAACCCCTGTGTTTTCAATGTGGTCCTCTAATTCAATCTCTTTTGCGATTGTGACACCGTCATTGATGATTTGTGGAGCACCAAATTTTTTTTCTAGTACAACATTTCTTCCTTTTGGTCCAAGCGTCACAGCCACAGACTCAGCAAGGATATCAATTCCTCTCTCGAGCGCTCTACGAGCTTGCTCATTGTAAATAATTCTTTTAGCCATGTTTAGGCAGCAATTTAGTAATAAGTTTTAATAATTTTTGAAACAAATATTTTAGCTTACTACAGCTAAAATATCTTTTTCCGAGAGCAAGACATATTCATCTCCTCCCAATTTAATGTCTGTGCCAGCATATTTGCTGTACAAAACTTTATCGCCAATACTCACTTCTGGAGTTTGTCGAGAACCATCGTCATTAAGTTTGCCAGGTCCCACCTGAGCAACTTCTCCAACCTGTGGTTTTTCTTTAGCTGAATCAGGCAAAAGAATGCCCCCAGCAGTTTTTTCCTCAGATGCGGAAACTTTAATAAATATTCTATCTCCCAGTGGTTTTACTGTAGAGACTGTAAGTGAAACAGCTGCCATAAATTAATGGAGGATCATGATTGAGACGCTTTGCGTCATAAAAATGGAAAGAGAATTTCTCCATCCGTATCATCAACAACATAATCTGGAAAGCGGCAATTAAACCATACTTAAACTGTGCGGGTGGCCGAACCCATTTAACGAATCTACCCATAAGGTGGTAGTATTTTCGGATTATGAGCTGTTTAAAATCAGCTAATCATCACCAATCAATAAAAAATGGTAGCAACTCCATCAACTTCTTCTCAAACAAAAGGCGTAGTACGTCAAGTAATTGGCCCAGTTTTAGATGTGGAATTTCCAGCTGGAAAATTACCCAAAATATTAAATGCTTTAAGAATTGAAGCTAAAAATCCTGCTGGACAAGACATAGCGCTCACTGCAGAGGTCCAACAGCTCCTAGGCGATCATAGAGTCAGAGCAGTGGCAATGAGTGGCACAGACGGTCTCGTAAGGGGCATGGAAGCAATTGACACAGGTGCTCCAATATCTGTACCTGTAGGAGAAGCAACTTTAGGAAGAATATTTAATGTTTTAGGAGAACCTGTAGACGAACAAGGTCCAGTAAATACTAAAGATACTGCCCCAATTCATAGAGCTGCCCCAAAGTTAACTGATCTAGAAACTAAGCCAAAAGTTTTTGAAACTGGAATTAAAGTTATTGACCTATTAGCTCCTTACAGACAAGGAGGAAAAGTTGGTTTATTTGGAGGTGCTGGTGTTGGGAAGACTGTCCTTATTCAAGAATTAATTAATAATATTGCAAAAGAACACGGAGGAGTTTCTGTTTTTGGCGGGGTAGGGGAAAGAACTAGAGAAGGGAACGATTTATATGAAGAATTTAAAGAATCAGGCGTTATCAATGCAGATGATTTAACTCAATCAAAAGTTGCTTTATGTTTTGGTCAGATGAATGAGCCCCCTGGCGCAAGAATGAGAGTTGGCTTATCAGCACTCACAATGGCCGAACATTTTAGAGATGTTAATAAACAAGACGTTCTACTTTTTGTTGATAACATTTTTAGATTCGTTCAAGCCGGTTCTGAAGTATCTGCATTACTCGGAAGAATGCCCTCAGCTGTTGGATACCAACCAACACTGGGAACTGATGTTGGTGAATTACAAGAAAGAATTACATCTACATTAGAAGGTTCAATAACATCTATTCAGGCTGTTTACGTACCTGCTGATGATCTAACAGATCCTGCTCCAGCAACAACTTTTGCCCATTTAGATGCTACTACCGTGCTTGCTAGAGCTCTGGCCGCTAAAGGAATTTATCCTGCAGTTGATCCATTAGACTCAACAAGCACTATGCTGCAACCATCAGTTGTTGGCGATGAGCATTACAAAACAGCCAGAGCTGTTCAATCAACTTTACAAAGATACAAAGAACTTCAAGATATTATTGCAATTCTTGGTTTAGATGAGCTTTCCGAAGAAGATAGATTAACAGTCGACAGAGCTAGAAAAATTGAAAAATTCCTTTCACAGCCTTTCTTTGTAGCAGAAATATTTACAGGAATGTCTGGTAAATATGTAAAATTAGAAGATACCATTGCTGGTTTCAATATGATTTTGTCAGGTGAATTGGATGATTTACCAGAACAGGCTTTCTACTTAGTTGGTAATATTGACGAAGTTAAAGCAAAAGCTGAAAAAATAAAATCAGAAAAATAAATCTTTGAAATATATATTTAACCTTCAATAATTTTAAATTAATGGCAATTTCTCTAAAAGTTTTAGCTCCTAATAAAAATGTTTATCAAGGCGAAGCTGAAGAAGTAATCCTTCCGAGTACTACTGGTCAACTTGGTATACTACCAGGACACATCTCTTTAGTTACTGCTATAGATATTGGTGTTTTAAGGCTAAGAATGAATTCCCAGTGGAAATCAATAGCTCTAATGGGAGGCTTCGCTGAAATTGAATCAGATGAAGTCATAGTTTTAGTAAATAATGCTGAAATTGGTTCTGAGATTAATGTTCAAAATGCTGAACAAGATCTTAAAGAAGCAAAATTAGCAATTAGCAAATTTTCTGAAAATGAAAAAAATCCAGAAAAAATCAAGGCCTTGAAAGAGGTTTCTAAGGCTGAGGCAAGAATTCAAGCTGCAAAAAATTAATTTTTAAGCTGTTCCACAAAAAGTTACTTCGGGAAACTTTAATTTGGCTTCCTCTAATTTCTTTGTTTTACCTTCTTCTTGCCAATAATTTATTACTTCAGTAGCTTTATTCAATATTTCTACTCTTTCGTTATCTGTAATCCAACCTTTATTCTCTATTTCACTTTTTAATTTCTCCCAAGCATCATCTCTTGGCCAAAAATAATAAGCAGTAAGAGGGCTTGGTCCTCCACCAACTATCTGATCAACTGCTAGCGCAACATTATCAGTTAACCACAATACTTTAATTATGAATCTTCCTTCGTCAGGTTTAGGTGTATAACCAGTAGGTACTCCATCCTCATCAATTGTGGCAGATGCTAAAACAGCTGTGGCGCCCATCATTCCTGAATTAGGAGAAGAATTCTTAGAAGTGGCCGTATCACTGTTTTTTTCCTTTTTATTTGTTGAATTTTGATTTAAATTATCTGATGAGGTCATTCAGTTATTAATATTTAATAAATAATTTATCAGTTTATGGTCACATTTTGATTGATTTATCCAAAATTTCTTGATTTTAATTATTGAAATATTCAAAAAAGAATTTTTATCTATCATGAGATACTTCATAAAAGTCATAAATAATAGCTTCCAATGAATCCCAAAGATCTTTAGGGATATCGTTTTCTTCTGCGAACATTCCCAGCTGACTAGCTAAGCCTCTTGCTTGAGAGAGTTTCGAATCATATGAATCGGAATTATTCATTTTTGAACTTTAAACTTAATAAAATAAATCTATTAACTAGATAAGTCAAATTTTAAAATTCCAAATCAGAAATTTCTTTTAGTGCAGCAATACTTAAAACCTCTGGGTTTGCATCTTTGACCAAAACATCATCTTCAATTCTTATCCCTATGCCTTTCCATTTCTCGTGTATGAGGGGTTGTCCCTCAGGGACTGGAATCCTATCACTAATATAAATCCCAGGTTCTACCGTAAGAATCATTCCATTCTGCAATGGCACTTCATAGTCTCCCATTCTGTATGCGCCCACATCATGAACATCTAAGCCAAGCCAATGTCCAGTTCTATGCATATAAAGATGTTTATAAGATTGATTTTCAATTATCTCATCAGTACTGCCCGATAATAAACCAATTTCTTTTAATCCTTCTATCAGAATTTTTAAAGCAACATTATGCACAGCACTAGAATTAGATCCCTTTACAGCACTTTTTATTGCATTTTTCTGGGCACTCAATACGATTTCATAGATAACTTTTTGCTCTTTAGAAAATCTGCCGCCTATTGGAATAGTTCTTGTTATGTCTCCATTGTAATAATCAGTTAATGAGCAGCCAGCATCCACTAACAATAAATCTTCCTTCTTCAAGGGTGAATTATTTGCTGTGTAATGTAAAATACATGCATTATCTCCTGAAGCAACAATAGAGTTATAAGCTGGTCCTCTCGCCCCTTTTTCCAAAAAGAATCCCTCTAGAATTCCCTGGATTTGTCTTTCGTTTTTCTTTGAAGAGATAGATTCTCTAACTAGTTCATGAGCTTCGGCTGAAATTTGTATGGCCTCTCTCATTCTTTTAATTTCAAATTCACTTTTAATTAATCTCATCTCATTTAAATAAATTTCTGGAGATTTTATAGAATTTGCACCAATCCCTGATCTTGAACGATTGTCAAGTTGTTGTGAAAATATCTCAAGTACTAGTTTCTCAATTAATGGATGCTTACCAATTGAAAAAACAATCTCATCAGAGCCATTTATATAAGCTGGGAGTAAATCTTTTAATTCGTTGATTGAGTGAGCCTTATCAGCATTAAACTCTTTTTCAGCGCCATCTAAACCCCATCTAAAACCATGCCAGACTTCGCTTATAACATCTTTAGGAGCAACAAACATAATAAATCTCTCTCCCTTAGGCTTATGCGATAAGAAAAGAGCAATTGCATCTGGCTCATCAAAACCGGTTAAATACCAGAAATTACTATCTTGTCTAAAAGGATATTCACAATCAGCATGATGCTTTACAAGATTAGCTCCCGGGATAATAGCAGCTTTTCCATCTAATTTATTTAGGAAAATTTCTCTTCTTTCTTCAAAAACTTTATTGTCGGGCTTAAACATAAATAGTGTAATGGCGTTTTTTAAAAAAAAATGGAAGAATGAATTAAAAAGATTTAGTATCTAATCTATTTTAATGGAACCAAGTGTTTACGGCTTAATTTCACTCATAATCACAATTCTAATTGGGTCGGCATGTTGTTCGGGAGTAGAGGCAGCTTTTTTAGCTGTAAATTCAATTAGAGTTTTAGAAATAGCCTCAAAACAAAAGCCAAAAAGTTCTGCGAATCAACTACTTAAACTTAGAAAACACCTCGGAAGGACACTAACTGTAATAACTATTACAAATAACGGATTTAACATTATTGGAAGTCTTATTTTAGGTGTATACGGAGCATTGGTAATTAATAGTAGTTATGGCCTAACCTTATTTTCAATTTTTTTTTATATATTAGTTGTTTTAGTGGGAGAAGTTCTTCCGAAAGCTCTTGGTACAAGATTTTCAGTTCAAATAGCATTATTATCTGTTCCTATCTTGAGAATATTAAATATCTTAATGAGACCATTCTTAATATTAATAGAACAAATATTTCCTGTTATTACTGCAGAAAATGAAATTTCAACGGATGAAGAGGAAATTAGACAAATGGCAAAAATTGGAAGTCAAAAAGGTTTAATAGAAGCTGATGAGGCCGCAATGATATTTAAGGTTTTTCAATTAAATGACTTAAAAGCTAAAGACTTAATGATCCCTAGGGTATCAGCACCTTGTCTTGATGGATCTTCGAATATTAATGAAATTTCAAAACTTATAATGTCTGATAACTCTCCATGGTGGGTTATTTTGGGAGATAAAGTTGACAAAATACAAGGTGTAGTTAAAAGAGAAAAAATGTTAGAAGAATTAATTTATGGGGAAAATAAAAAATCTTTATCAGAAATTTGCGAACCTGTTGACTATATTCCTGAAATGATTAAGGCAGATCAATTATTAACAAGATTTGACAAGAATCATAAAGAAGTAAAAGTAGTAGTAGATGAATTTGGGGGATTTGTGGGGATTATTGGTGCTGAAGCTGTTTTATCTGTAATAGCTGGTTGGTGGAAGAAATAAATTATGAATCAATTGAAAATTAATAAAAATTATTTACTTTTAAAAAATTGGTGGGATAATATTGATCTTACCAACTATGAAAAAAGTATTTTTAATAAAGAAATAATTTCTTTTAATCAACAACTTTTTAGGCTCAAAGAAAAAAAAATAAGAATTGGAGCATATGGTAAATCAGGCGTAGGAAAATCTTCTGTTTTAAATTCTTTATTGAAAAAAGATATATTCAAAACAAATATCATAAACGGGACTACAAGAAAAATACAAGCAGAATCTTGGACCCTCAAAGATCAAAAACTCAGTACTGTAGAGTTGCTAGATTCTCCAGGATTTGATTTCTGCAATATTAAATCCCCAGATAATTTTTACTCTTATATAAATCATTCAGATCTTATTTTATTTATAGTTTCAGGAGATTTAAATAGAAATGAGTTAAGCGAAATCAGCTCTTTTGTAAAAGATGGAAAAAAAATTATTGTAATTTTAAACAAAATCGATCTATTTAAAGAAATCGAATTAAAAGAAATAATTGAAAATATAAAGTGCAAGCTGCCAAAAGATTTAAATATTCCAATAATTATTAATAATAAAAGCAATCTTAAAAATTACATAACAAAATTTATAAATCAATATGGTGAGACACTATTAACACTAAATTCTATTCAATTAGCTGACAAATTATTTCTGCGAATAAAAGAGCAAAGATTGAAAAGAAGGCAGAAATTAGCTCAATCAACTATTGGTAAATTTTCGACTATCAAGGCATCCGCAGTGGCTCTTAATCCTTTTATTTTATTTGATATTGCTGGTAGTTTCGCACTAGATACTGCATTAATTAGCGAATTAAGTAAGATTTACGGCTTAAAGTTGAAAGGTGAATCTACAAGAAAAATATTTAAAAATATATCCATTAATAATTTATGTTTGGGAGTCACTCAAGTCGGTATCAATACCTCTTTCAACCTTATTAAGAAAATAATTCTATTAACAGCACCCTTTACCAACGGGCTTTCATTATTACCCTATGGACCCATAGCAATTATTCAAGCAGCAATAGCCATTCATTCTACAAAAATCCTAGGGAAATTAGCAGCAAAAGAGATATTTATAAGAAGCAAAGCTTCTTTTATAGAACCCGCTATTATGATCAAAAATATGACTTCAAATGACCCAGAAATTTTTAACCACATAAATATTTATTTTTCAAATAGAAATTTAAATAATAATTTTATTAGCATTCTGCCTTAAAAATTAAATGGGAAAAAGCATTGCATTATTTGGTACCAGTGCAGATCCACCTACCATTGGACATAAAAAAATACTTGAAGAATTATCCAAAATATATACCTTAACAATTGGTTATGTTAGTAACAACCCCAACAAAAATCACAAAGAGGATATCTCAATTCGTAGTCATTTATTAAAAACTCTTATCGAAGGTTTAGATAATCCTAAAATTTTATTTAATCAAAGTGTCAGTAGCCAATGGGCAGTAGAGTCAGTTAAAAAATGTAAAAGGATTTATGAATTAAATAATTTAGATTTTGTTATTGGTAGCGATTTAATTAAAGATATTTTCTACTGGAAAAATTTTGATAAAATTAATGATGAGGTTAGTTTTTTAGTAATTTTAAGAGAGGGATATCCTGTTGAATCAAGTACTCTAAAAATGTTAGAAACTTATAAAGTGAAATTTAAGATTTCAACCATAAAAATTCCAAACATTTCAAGTTCTAAGCTCAGGTCAAATTTTAATTATTCTAATTTACCAACTTCATTAATAGATATTGTTAAAAAGAATAATTTATATGAATCCACTAAATTAGTTGAATGAAGTTTTTATTAGCTCAAATTAATCCAGTTGTTGGTGATTTAGAGGGTAATGCAAAAAAAATACTTCGTACTGCTTCGAAAGCTAGCTCAACTTCTGCTGATTTAGTTCTTACTCCTGAATTATCACTATGGGGATATCCAGCAAAAGACCTTCTTCTAAAAAATAATTTAATCAAAAATCAATATCAAATTCTTGACCAATTAGCCACAGATATCAATAAAAAATTTGGAAACTTGAGTATCACAGTAGGGATAGCTGAGATAATAAATGATTCTTTTTTCCCAAATCTTTATAATTCTATTGCAATGCTTGAGCGCGGTGAGTGGAAAATAATTGCTCGTAAAATTATTCTTCCAACCTATGAAGTATTTGATGAGAAAAGATACTTTCGATCAGAAGAAAAAGTTTCAGTATTAACTAAAGAAATTAATAATAAAACTTGGCGAATTGGCTTTACAATATGTGAGGATTTATGGGTCAACAAAAATATAGAAGGTCGAGGAATTCATAAAAAGAATCCTATTTTTGATTTAAAGAAAAAAAAAGTTGATATCCTAGTGAATTTATCGGCATCTCCATATTCTTTCAAAAAGTTAGAGCTAAGATCCAAAGTTTCCAGTTTTGCCGCCCAATATCTAAAAGTACCGCTGATATATGTAAATCAGATAGGGGCAAATGATAATTTAATTTTTGATGGAAATAGTTTTGTTCTTAATAAGAATGGATCTAAAATTAAGCAATTAAAATCTTTTTCAGAAGACCTATCCAGTTGGGACATTGAGCAAACAGAACCTCAAAAAAATAAATTTGAAAAGTCTGAAATGTCATCAATCTTTGATGCATTAGTACTTGGTGTTAGGGATTATGCTCAAAAATGCGGTTTCAAAACAGCTTTAATTGGACTAAGTGGTGGCATTGATTCAGCACTAGTTTCAGCAATTGCGACAGCTGCTCTTGGAAGTAATAATATTTATTGCGTCTCAATGCCCTCTAAGTGGAGCTCGTCCCATTCAAAAAGTGATGCGAAAGATTTAGCGAGAAGATTAAAAATAAATTTCAATAGCATCCCAATTGAAAACTTAATGAGCTCTTTTGAAGAATCTTTTATAAAAACCATATCCTTCCAGATGGCTGAAATAACGAATCAAAATATTCAATCAAGGATCAGAGGAACACTTCTGATGGCTTTAGCAAATCAAGAAAAGCATTTATTGCTTTCAACTGGAAATAAGTCAGAGCTAGCTGTTGGATATTGCACACTTTATGGTGATATGAATGGGGGATTATCGGTAATTGGGGATTTATATAAAACTAATGTTTTTAAATTATGTAATTGGCTTGATAGCGAAGATTCAATCAATCATAGAACGTCATATTTGTTAGACACTAATGTAAATATTATTGGAGAAAATATACGAAAGAAAGCTCCAAGTGCTGAATTAGGTCCTGATCAATTAGATACTGATTCTCTACCACCATATTCTATTTTAGATAATATTCTTAAAGGAATTATCGAAGAGAAAAAAGATGTAAAGCAACTTGAGAAAGATGGTTATGAAAAAGAATTAATTTTAAAAATAATCTCACTTATAAAAAAAGCGGAATTCAAAAGAAAGCAGGCTCCCCCTATATTAAAATTGAGCAGTCAATCATTAGGAAGCGACTGGAGAGTTCCAATAGCAATATCCTATTAATCACTAAAGATAGATTTTTTGATTTTTTTTAAAGGCCGTTTTATTGACTTAAGGTTTATACCTTTTTTGATTGCAAGAATTATACCTGCAGCCTCTAAATAATTATCGACTTCAAAAAGATTGGGATAATCATAAAACTCATTTGTCACTTTTAATGAATTTTGATTTTTTACAGAGATAATATTTAAACCTTTTTCAATCCCTGCTAGTATGGCTTCCCCACCTAGTGCCCCATTAGGAACAACAATAGATTCAATCTGATCAGGGTGTAGTGAGATAGATTCATTGTTAACAGGCATTTCAATAATGTCAGGTGAATTGCTTAACCCAATCAGTACTGAAGGTAAAAAAGTATATCCTATTTCTTCTGCAGCTGCACGAGGATCTAAATTTTCATTCAATTCAATTGGATTTAAAGCAGGTGCATGAGCACAGGGAACTTTTAAAAATTTACTTATTAAATGACTTATAACTGCTTCGACTCCAGAAATAGGATCAACCCCTTTCCCCTCTCGATAGATATTTGTTTCTAAAGAATCTGAATCATCTGGAAATTTTGCGACAATTGCTATTGCCGTAACTCCTTTTTCTATTAAACATTTTCCGGCATCAATAAGTGTATCAGGATTTTCAATTGTGCCACCACTGATTTTTGAAAAATCAGAATCAATAACTATGTTTAATGGTTTTTTTGTAATCACATAAGAATGAACATTAATCCCTAAAGTAGATACACATGCATCAGCAGCTTGTAAATGTCTTACTAATATTTCTTTTTCAATGGCTAAATCAAAAATTATCCCAATTTTCTGTTGCTTTACCCTTTTTAAAGCGATTTCTCCTTTAGCAAGTCGGTCTAAACTATAACCCTCAACATAAAAAATATTTTTATTTTTTTCAGAAAGAGTACCGCCATTCATAACATTTGGATGAGTTATTAAACATCCACTTGCCGATGCTAATAATTTAGCGGTAGGTAGTGCATCCCCAGCAAAACCTCCTACTTCACAACCAATACCAGTTGGAACAATGAATATTGTTGGTGAATTTCCCATTGTTAAAAATATTTCAATTTATTTTTTTAATTAGCTAAGACTGCTTTAATTTTAAGTTTTTTTGTTCCAAAAGAGTCAATAGATTTTTCAATATCAACAATTGACCATCGAATTACATCACCTTTTTTTTCTAAATTCGCAATAATAAATCCCCTTAAATTTTTTAATTTTATTGAAACTGGCCAATCTAAATAAAAATCAACTGAACTTAATTTCATTTTTGATATTTACCAAATTGATCATTATATAAATCATCTTCAACTTCTTTACCAATAACAATATTCAAATCTGACTTAGGAAATGCTACACACAAAAGTGCAAAACCCTTTTCTCTTAAATCATCATTTAATCCCATAGCATCGTCTTGATCTACAGATCCTTCCAATATCATGGATGCACAATCTGTACAAACTCCTGAACAACAACTACTTGGTAAATCTATTCCATTCATTTTTGCCGCTGAAATAACATCTTGATCTTCAGCACAAAAAAAGCTAAAAGTCTTTTGCTCAAACTGAACTTTAATATTGTATTCAGGCATACCCTAAACCTTATTACTAAACTGCTGAACCTCCTACAACTTCTAATATTTCTTGAGTAATAGCAGCTTGTCTTGCTTTATTGTAGGTTAGATTCAAAGTACTTGCTAATTCTTTAGCATTATCACTCGCATTATTCATAGCAGTCATCCTGCAAGCGAGTTCTGAAGCTGCAGACTCCTGAAGAGCTCTAAGTACCTGATTCTGTAAATATAATGGTAATAAAGAATCTAATAGTTGATCAGGACTTTGCTCAAAAACAATATCTGAAGGCAACTTATCTGTATCATTTTTTTCAATATTTGACTTTTCAACAATTAACTTACTATTTTTTGTAGTCAACCTAAAAATTTCATCATTTTCCTCAGCAATACCTTGAGGATCAAGTGGAAGAAGTGTTTGAACGACAGGTGCACAACTAACTAGAGTGATGAATTTCGTGTAAATAATTTCTACCCTATCAGAATTTTCTGAAAGAAATTCAGCTAAAATCTCATTTGTAACTCCCTCAGAGTCCTTAACTGTAGGCACCTGTTCTAGTTCTTTGAAAGTACTTTTTATTACATATCTATCCTTTCTATTTTGAAAATATCCAATAGCTTTCTTACCTACCAAAATCAAATTTGGCTGGTATCCTTGTTTGACTAATTCTGCATATCTTATTTCTACCTTTTTTATTATATTTGTGTTGTAACCCCCGCATAAACCTCTATCCGCAGTTATGCAAACCAAGGTAATGCTTTTTACTTCTCTTTTTGATAATAAAGGAGAATCGACAGCTTCGAATTGAACTCGAGATTGAATATTTTCTAAGACCCGTGCAAGTTTATCTGCAAATGGTCTACTCTTAAGCACTTGATCTTGCGCTCTCCTTACTTTTGCAGCTGCAACAAGCCTCATAGCCTCCGTTATTTTTCTTGTATTTTTAACGGAAACGATTCGATCTCTAATCTCTTTAAGATTTGCCATGGTATCTCCTTAAATAAATTTAAACTGTGGCAAGCATTGATGACTTAACTTCGTTAATCACCTCTTTTAGTGTTGCTTCTAATCCATCGTTTAATTTCTTTTCTTTAAGAATCTCTTCTATAAATTCTGCTTTATTTAATTTGAGGTATTCCCTAAGTTCAGTTGCAAATTTAGTAACATCTTCAACAGGTACCTCATCAATAAGACCTTTAACTCCTGCATAAACTACTGCAACTTGTTCTGCAAGGTTCAAAGGAGAGAATTGAGGTTGCTTCAATAACTCTCTTAGTCTTTTACCTCTTTCAAGTTGTTGCTGAGTTGCCTCATCAAGATCAGATGCAAATTGAGAAAAAGCAGCTAATTCATCAAACTGTGCGAGTTCTAATTTCAAAGTTCCCGCAATTTTTTTAATTGCTTTTGTCTGAGCGGCTCCTCCAACACGGCTAACAGAAATACCAACATTAATAGCTGGTCTTAGTCCTGAGTTAAATAAATCTGCACTCAAGAATATTTGTCCATCTGTAATTGAAATAACATTAGTTGGAATGTAAGCCGAAACGTCCCCTGCCTGAGTTTCAATAATTGGAAGAGCTGTCATAGAACCACCTCCCATTGCATCAGAAAGTTTTGCTGCTCTTTCTAGTAATCTACTGTGTAAGTAGAACACATCTCCAGGATAAGCCTCTCTTCCTGGTGGCCTTTTTAAAAGAAGAGACATTTGTCTATAAGCCTGAGCTTGTTTTGTTAGATCATCATAAATGACAAGTGTTGCTTTACCCTGATACATGAAATGTTCAGCAATTGCTGCACCGGTATAAGGTGCTAAGTACTGTAAAGCAGCTGGTTCTGAAGCTCCTGCACTAACTACGACGGTATAATCTAAGGCTCCTCTCTCTCTTAAAACCTCTACGATATTTGCTACTGATGCTGACTTCTGACCAATAGCAACGTAAACACAAACTACATCTTGACCTTTTTGGTTGATTATTGTGTCGATAGCAATTGCAGATTTTCCAGTTTGTCTATCACCAATAATTAATTCTCTTTGGCCTCGTCCAACAGGAATCATTGCATCAATTGATGTGATACCTGTTTGCATTGGTTCATGCACTGATCTTCTCTTGATTATTCCAGGAGCCATTTCTTCGATCAATCTAGTATCACTTGTTGGAATTTCCCCTTTACCATCTATGGGTTGTCCGAGAGGGTTAACTACTCTCCCCTGCATTGCTTCACCAACAGGAACAGATGCGATTTTACCTGTGGACTTAACATTACTTCCTTCTTGGACACCAAGTGCCTCGCCCATTAAAACCGCTCCAACATTATCATCTTCAAGATTTAAAGCTATACCTTCGGTACCATCCTCAAATTCTAACAACTCACCTGCCATGACCTGATCTAAGCCATATATTCTTGCAATGCCATCACCGATTTGTAGAACAGTTCCTACATTGCTAACACTTACAGATTGGTCATAATCAGTTATTTGTTGTTTTAGGATTGAACTGATTTCATCAGGGCGTATAGTTACCATGGATTTAAGAATTTAAGGTTGATTTAAAAGTTACTTGGAGAGAGATAAGCCAAGTTTTCTTATTTGTGAAGCAAGGGAAGCATCAATTACTTTTGATCCTACACTGGCGACAAAACCACCAATAAGAGATGGGTCGATTTTAGTTACAAGTTCTAATTTTTCTGTTCCAGCAATATTGATGATTTTTTTGGTAATTAAACCTTTTTGTTCATCAGTAAGCTCGACTGCAGAAGTAACAGTTGCCAAAGCAATATTACTACTTTCTCGGTAAATCTCTAAAAACCTATCAAGAATTGAAGTAAGAATTCCAATTCTTTGCCTATCGGCCAATAACTTTAAGAAATTAAGTAAAGAAGAATTAACCTTATTTGAAAAAATTTCAGTAATGATTTTCTTCTTAG
>QCQM01000016.1 GCA_003212195.1 Prochlorococcus sp. AG-449-O05
TTCGATCTTTTTAATTTAGTTCCAATTTTTATATTTGGGCCCATATAATCAATCAATATTAAGCAATCTGGAGGATATTGTTTTAGTAATTTATAGAACCTTTTTTGAATTCTTATTGTTGGAAGTAAAAGAGGTAAAGCCTCCCAAATACCAATTGCACTAATTGATGTAGTATCTTGAAGAATTTTTACACCTTCTTTCTTCATCCTTTCTCCGCCTAATGCGCAAATTTCTAAATCTATAGATTTGTCTTTAGCTTCATTAAATAATGCTTTTGATAAAAAACTTCCATGCAAATCACCAGAGACTTCTCCAGTACTTATAAATATCTTTTTATTCATAAATTCACTACAGGCATTGGTCCTCGTCTTTCTTTAGATATTGACTCTTTTAAAAAACTACATAATTTTGAAGATGAAATATCTAATTCTCCTGTCATTACTTTTTCTAATGAATTTGAAATCGCATCATTAGATTTAAAAAGTAGATTCCAAGTACTTTGAAGTAACTTTAAGTCAAAATCTTTATTTTCCATTAAACCACTTCTCTTAATTCCAACCCTATTCAAACCTCTCAATCTTCCAGGATGCCCTTCAGCCCAACAAAAAGGAGGTACATCTCTATCTACTCTAGTCATTCCTCCAATCATGGCTAAATATCCAATATGTACAAATTGATGAATACCTAAACAACCACCAATAATAGCTTTATCTTCAATTTTTACATGGCCTGCAACTTGGACACTATTTGATAAAACTATCCTATTGCCGAGTTCACAATTATGGCCGATGTGAGTGTAAGCCATTAACAAATTATTATTGCCAATAATAGTTTTTTCTCCTTCATTAGTTGCTTTATTAATAGTTACACATTCTCTGAAAGTGTTATTATCTCCAATAATTACTTCAGTAGGTGCGCCTTTGTATTTAAGGTCTTGGGGATCAAGGCCTATAAAAACACTTGGGAAAACTTTATTGTTTATACCAATTTGAGTTTTACCTAAAATAACCGCATTCGGTCCTATTTCAGTTCCTTTGCCGATAGTGACATTGGGTCCGATAATAGCTCCTTGAGATATGAGGACGCCATCATGTAATTCGGCACTTGGATCAACAAAAGCATTCGGGTGGACTTTTACACCACTAAAATTTGAGTTTAATTCACTATTTTTAATATCCATATCCCTAATCAACTAATGAAAACATTAATTCTCCAGCACAAACTAACTTCCCATCAACATGCGCTTCACCTCTAACCTTCCCAAATCTTTTTCTTTTAATAGACAATAACTCACAGGAAATTATCAATTGATCTCCAGGTACAACTGGTTTTCTGAATTTAACATTATTGATTCCAGCAAAGACGAAAAGTCCTTTAGGAAGATCGGGCATTTGCGTCACAATTATTCCACCAACTTGAGCCATTGCTTCAACAATAAGAACCCCAGGCATCAAGGGTCTCTCAGGAAAATGTCCTTGAAATTGAGGCTCATTAATAGTTACATTTTTTACTGCAACAGCTCTCTCTCCAGGGATATGTTCTATGACTTTGTCCACAAGGGCAAAAGGATATCTGTGGGGTAACAAACCTAGTATTTGCTCAGAGGAAAGTTGATTATTTTCGCTGGCTAATTTCTTTTCCAAAACAATTAAAGATACAAGTTAATTTTTTAGCGATGAGGCCAATAAAGCATTTAAAGAATGTGATCCTTTATAAACTAAAATTTGAGCCTTAGGTAACCCTACCAAAGCCAAGTCCCCAATTAGGTCTAAAATTTTATGTCTTATTGGTTCATTATCAAATCTTAATGGTGGATTAACCCATTTATCTCCGTCACAAACAAGGGCATTTTCCAAACTTCCGCCTTTTATTAATCCAAGTTCACTTAACTCTTGAAATTGATCTTTAAAACCAAATGTTCTTGCAGGAGCAATCATTTCAACATAACTTTTTGGATTTAAATCAATCACAAAAGTTTGATTTCCAATTGCTTTATAGGCAAAACTTATAGTTGATATAATTGTAGTCTTTTCAGAAGGTGTCGCTGCTATAACTGAGCCTTCTTTATTTAAAATTATTGATTTATTAATCTCTCGAAAGAAATTATCTGGTCTAGGAGCCTTTTTTATACCTACTTCTTCAAAATCTCTAACCCACTGGATTGCTGATCCATCTAAAAGAGGAATCTCTTTTCCATCAATCTCAATATGTATATAACTCAACCCACACCCTGCCATTGAGGATAATAAATGTTCGATAGTATACAGATTTCTCCCTCCTAATTTAACAGCTGTACAAAGCATCGTACTTCCAATTAAATCCTGAGTTAATTTAAAAATCTCATTAGGTTTATCCCTAAAAGAGACATAATATCCCTCTTTCTCATATGAAGAAATTGTAACTCTTGTTTTTTCACCACTATGTAGTCCTATACCCTCTCTGGAGATAATACCAGCCAAGGTATAACAAGAATCATAATTAGCAGGCCAAGAAAACACTTAAAACTTCCATCCAACTCCAAGTGTATATCTCCAATCTCCACTTAGATCCTTGCTAGCAACATCTAATCTCAATGGACCTATTGGTGTTTTAACCCCAATTCCCCCTCCAAGAGAAAAACCAGAACCTGATTTTTGCAATAATTTACCAGGTTTCCCGGGAACTGCATTTTGAGAGCTTAGATCACTTCCTCCATCGACGAATAAAGCTCCCGATATCATTCTCCAAACAGGGAATCTATATTCTGCTGTGCCCTCAACAAAACTTCTACTTACAGCCAAATCACAAGATCCCCAACCTCTAACAGATGATGTTCCACCCATACAAAATGCTTCGTAAGGAGGCAATTCCCCAAGAATAGTTCCCGCCTTAAATTGAAATCCAATAGCTTGAGGACAGTCTTCACTAGTAGCTTTGCTGGACTTACATGCTTTCGTTAAATTTATTAATTTTGTTGGTATAAAAAATGAATATGATGCTTTCATTCTATTAAATGTTGGGGAGTTTTCACCCATTGAAACAAATTGTTCGGTACCAAAGGTAAATTTATTTCCTGCAGTTGGGTTGATGGAATTATTTAAATTATTTCTAGAAGTACTTGCAATAAAACTTACTAATGTATTCTCTTCAGGACATGAACCATCATCTGGAGTAAATCCAATACAAATAATATCGCTTATATTATTTCTTGTTGTGGTTGGAGTTCTATCCCCATAGGGTTTTTTGTTTCCATCACCATCAATCATCGTTACTTTCTTAAGATTCATTCCCGCAAGAACTCTCCATTTAGCGACCTTAAATGGATCTCCACCATTTAATGGCCTTGAGAAAGAAAATCCACCTCCAGTTTTTTCTAAAACTATTGATGAAAAAGTATCTGAACTGGATGGAGTTTGATCATCAACTGCATAAAATTTCCCATTATTTTTACTTTTAAATTCTTGTGGATAATCTCTACTTAGAAAAATATTTGTTCTAAAAGATGTTTTATGTTTATCTCCTTTAATCCATGGATCAGATAATGAAAAATTATAGGTAGTTGAATATTCTCCAAAATTTAGATTTATATTTGTAGACCATGCTCTTCCTAGTGCATTGGTTTCTTGCAAACCAATTGATGCGAAGACACCTGAACCATTGCTATAACCAATTCCACCTGTTAATGATCCTGTTCTTTGTTCACTCAAGTCTAAAAAAATTATGACTTTACCAGGATTTAAATTATCAGGTCCAAGAGAAACCTTTACATCATCAAATAATGATGTGGCATAGAGTCTACGAATATCAGCTTCTAAAATTTTTCTATTGAAAATGGTGCCAGGTTTGGTTTTTAATTCTCTCTTTATAACCCATTCTTTTGTTTTACCTTTTCTAGGTTTTCCATCAATTAAAAATTCACCATCAGAATCTGGAAATCTTATTTTTACGTCAGATATAATACCCTCAGAAATTTTTAATGTTACTACTCCATTATCGGAGATTCTATCAGGTCCAACAATCCGAGCTAAAGAATAACCCTCTTTTTCATAACGTTTTTTTATTATTTCTATCTTATTTTGTAATACATTTAGGTTAAGAGTTTTACCATAATAATTTCTAAAAATATCATCTATATATTCATTGGAAATTACTGAATTTATTGGTTCAAGTTCAACTTTCTTTAAAATCGGGTTAGGCACTACATTTACTATTAACCTCACTCCTAGTGGTCCATCTTGGGACTTTATTTTAACTCCTGAAAACCAACCACTAGCATATATTGCATTGAGGTCTTGGCTTAAAATCCGATTATCAACAACAGTTCCAGGCTTTATATTCATAGAATCATATGTAGCCAATTCAAGTTTTCTGCCCTCAGGATGCTTCTCCCAACCTTCGATAATTATTTCTGAGATAAGAACACTTTCTTCATTAGTATTATTATTTTCTGCCAGAAGAAATTTTTTCTCTCTTTTGATATCAATCCCTCGTGATAAACCATTATTAATATTGGGTATTTTTATGTTTGTTATTGATTGATCAACTTTATTTGGTAAATACTTAGCGGCCAGTTCTGAATTATTTGATATCAAAATCAAGGGGTAACAGGCAAAATTTGTGAAAATCTTTCCAAATTTTAAAAAATGTTTTTGCATAGTACTTTTGATCAAGATTAATAAGTCATTATTTATTTAATAAGGTTTAGGAAATTCGTTTATTCGTCGGTGAATTTCACTGTAAGCTTCTATTAGACCACCTAAATCATTCCTAAATCTATCTTTATCTAGACTTACAATTGTATCATTTTTTTGATTTAGATCCCACAATCTACAATTATCGGGACTTATTTCATCCCCGAGAAGAATGTTATTTCTAAAATCATAACCAAATTCTAATTTGAAATCCACAAGTTGAAGTTGAATATTTTTAAAAAAACTTTTAAGGATTACATTAATTTTTAAAGTTAAATTTATTATTAACTCTAAATCATGAGAGCTTAATATGTTCATTAATTCAATTCTATCTTTTGTAAGAAGAGGATCATTAAGTTCATCATTTTTAAGATAGATATCAATTAATGGTTTTGTTAGGAAAGTTCCAGGTCTAATTGTCGTTTGTTTACACAAAGAACCATAAGCAGTATTTCTTAGAACAATTTCTAATGGAATTATTTTTATTTTTTTTGCAATCATTGTATTTTCATTTTCAAGTTCAATAAAATGAGTTGGAATATTATTCTTAATGAGCAACTTAAAAATACTTGCACTTATTAAGCAATTAAGTTTTCCTTTACCTTCAAATTTTTCTTTTTTTAAAGCATTAAAAGCTGTAGCATCATCTTTAAATTCAATTTTTACTTTATCTGCATCATCATGAGTAAATACTTTTTTTGCTTTGCCTTCATAAATCAACTCATATTTATTATTCATTAATTTAAAACCTCATTATTGTTACTAAAGTAATTTTTTTAATTAACATAATTATTAGAGATCAACTTCAGATGAATTTATTTCATTTTAACTGATTATTCATCGAAACCTAATAACCTCATAAAAACAAATATATGGGAATTCATTCACCAAGTTCTAAAAATTTTAATAGATTAGAAAATATTTTAATAGTTGGAAATGGTGGGAGAGAAAACTCTTTGGCTTGGGCTATTCAAAAAAATGAATTAGTTAAAAAGGTTTATTTAATACCTGGTAATGCTGGTTCAGAGAGAATAAATAAATGCGAAAGAATAAATATTGATATAAATAATAAAATTGAACTAGTCGAAAGGCTTGACATTCTCAAGATAGATTTAGTTGTAATCGGACCAGAAATACCTCTAGCGAATGGACTAGCTGATTTTCTTCGCAAAAAAGATTTTAAAGTATTTGGTCCTAATCAAGATGGAGCAAAATTAGAATTTAGTAAATCTTGGGCGAAGGAATTTATGCAAGACGCAAATATTCCAACTGCAAACTTTTGGAAAGTCAATTCTCTAGAAGAAGCCAAAAAAATCATCAATTCATCATTAACTCCAATGGTAGTAAAAGCTGATGGTCTAGCTTCAGGTAAGGGTGTTTTTATTCCTAATTTAAAAAATGAATGCATTAAAGCAGCAGAATCAATTTTTAATGGTAGATTTGGCAAATCTGGAAATGTAGTTGTTCTAGAAGAAAAAATTGAAGGACCAGAAGTTTCAGTATTTGCTTTATGCGATGGGAAGAAATACACATTACTTCCAACCGCCCAAGATCACAAACGACTGAATGAGGGGGATAAAGGTCCAAATACAGGAGGTATGGGGGCTTATTCTCCTGCACCATTATTAACTGAAGATTCTCTTAATAGAATAATCAAAGAGATAATTGAACCTACAATAAATGAATTAAATAGAAGAAATATTGACTATAGAGGCGTAATTTACTTTGGTTTAATGATCACGAAATCTGGGCCTAAAGTTATAGAATATAATTGTAGGTTTGGCGATCCAGAATGCCAAACAATTATGCCCTTGATGGATAAAAATTTTGTATTTCTTTTAGAAAAATGCTCAATGGGTAATTTAACTGGTTATGAAAAAATTAATAATCCTGATAAGGTTAGTGGTTGTGTAATAGCTACCTCCAATGGTTATCCACATGAATATAAAACTGGCTTTCAAATAAATATAGGTAAGGTTGACTCAAATGATTGTCAAATTTTCGACTCAGGTACCTCTTTAAATGAAAATGGAGAATTATTAACTGATGGAGGAAGAGTCTTGAGTATTGTCTGTCAAGATAAAAATTTCGATATGGTTTTTGAAAAAGCATACAAGAATTTAAAAGAAATTCATTTTGAGGGTATTTACTTTAGAAATGATATTGGTCATCAAGTCAGGAAAAACTTCTCTAAGGAGAATTAAACTTATGGTAAATACCAACAATAAGGAAAGTAGAAAATATAACATCACTGATAATGAAGATATCAATAATAACTATTGGATTAATGGGCTCCTCTCTTGGTGGAGTGGTTTCAGTTTAAGAACAAAGTTGTTAGCTATAGCAACTCTTGTCGTGAGCCTTTTAATGACAGGAATAACTTTTTTTGCATTAAATAGTATTCAAAGAGATGCAGGAATGAATGATACTAGATATGCTCGAGATCTTGGCCTATTATTATCTGGGAATGTCACAGAATTAGTCGCTAATAATCAAAAAAAAGAAATTTCAAATGTAGCTGAAAAGTTTTGGAGATCAAGTAGAAACCTGCGTTATATATTCTTTACTGATGCCGAAGATATTGTTCAACTTGGGATACCGATCAGTGCGACGCCGACAAGCTCAGACAGTCAGTTTCAGCTCACTCGAAGATTAAAACTGCCCTCAGAACTAAAGAAGAGGCCACAATTCCCATTAGTTAGGCAGCATGCGACACCTCAAGGTCAAGTAACAGATGTTTTTGTCCCAATGTTGTGGAAAGGCAAATATCTTGGGACTTTAGCTTTGGGAGTCACTCCCAATAAAAAAGCACTAGCCAGTGCTGCATTAACTAGAGAAGTAACTATTGCAGTTTTTATCTCTATTTGGGTTTTAGTAATACTTGGAGCTGTATTTAATGCACTAACTATTACAAGACCCGTTAGAGAGTTAGTAAGAGGCGTTAGAGAAATTTCAAAAGGAAATTTTAAATCCAGAATTTCTTTACCTATGACCGGTGATCTAGGAGAACTCTTGAATGGATTTAACCGAATGGCCACACAGTTAGAAAATTATGACGAAGCTAATATAGAAGAACTAAAAGCGGCACAAATCAAACAGCAATCTCTAATAGCTACAATGGCTGATGGAGCTATATTATTGGACTCAAAAGGAAAGATTGTACTAACTAATCCAACAGCAAAGAGGCTTTTTCGTTGGGAAGGAAGATTTTTAGAGGGTAAACATTTTTTAAATGAAATCCCCGAAATTTTATCTAACGATTTGCATACTAATATAGAATCTATTTTAAAAAGAGAAAAGGAGAAGGACGATTTAAGATTCAGTTTAGGAGAACCAGCAAGAACCTTAAGAATTGTCTTGCAATCAGTTTTAGATACAAATAAAGTTGAATTAAAAGGAATTGCTGTCACGATACAAGATTTAACAAGAGAAGTTGAACTTAATGCGGCACAAAATAGATTTATTAGTAATGTTTCGCACGAATTAAGGACACCACTTTTTAATATCAAAAGTTACGTAGAGACTCTGCACGACTTAAAAGATCAGCTTTCTGATGAAGAACAAATAGAATTTTTAGGAATTGCAAATTCAGAGACTGATAGATTGACAAGACTTGTAAATGATGTATTAGATTTATCAAGATTGGAGTCTGGAAAAATTGTTCAGCTTGAGCAAATGGACATAAAACCAGCAATAGAACAAACTCTTAGAAATTATAGACTTAATGCTACCGAAAAAAATGTTTCATTAGCTCATGATATAGAGGAAACTATTCCTCCAATTCTTGGAAATTTTGATTTACTTCTACAGGTTTTTGATAATTTACTAGGTAATGGTTTGAAATTTAGTCCAAAAAATAGCTCCCTTATTATAAGAGCTTATACTTGGCCAGATTCCTGTCCTGCTTTCCCTCCAAGTATTAAAATTGATGCAGCTCCTCAATGTGAATTAGTTTCACCACTACCAAAAGTAAGAATTGAGATTGCTGATACTGGCTCAGGAATATCTCAGACTGATCAAGAAAAGATTTTTGATCGTTTTTATAGAGTAGAGAATTCTGTGCATACTGAGCAAGGTACCGGTTTAGGTTTATCTATAGTGCGGGGAATAATTGAAAAACATGGTGGAGAGATTCGTATGGCTAGTGAACTAGGAGTAGGAACAACTTTCTGGTTTGATTTAGCCTTAGCACAATCTGATAAAGATGAATTATTGACAAAAACCATTAATAATTCGGATACTTTTTCAGGTTCTGAAATTAAAGAAATTATCTAATTATTATCTAACCCTTTAAAAACATTTTGAACATTTTGAACATTTTGATCAGGCACAACCCTGTGAGGGGCACCACTAAATATTTGTTCAAAATTAGAAAAGGAATCTTTTATTTCTGGGCCACTATTTGTAATGATAAATTCTCTTATTCGTTTATCATGCCATGATCCCCGCATTTTGAAAACATTTAAGGCCCTTGCCATCTCACCTTTTATTTCTACATATTGAAGCAACAATATGGTATCTGTAATTGTTGAGATATGAGAATCAGTAATAGAATGACTCCCCATAAATTCTTCTGCCGTATTAGTAAAAAAGCCTGCTATCTCTTCTTGTTTTGTATACCCTGTAACAGCAATCACAAATTGTCTAAATGCATTCAAACTTACACCTCTGGCTAAGGCAGAAAGAGAATCAATTGCCATTCTTTTTGGTTTAAATTGATTAATTTGCGTTTTTATAATTTGTAAGTGATCTTCTAAACCAGTTGATTCAGGATATGCACAAATAATTTTCAATAACCCATCACTTTCCATTTTTTCAAAATCTATTCCCCAGCTAGTAGCATTCCTAAGCAATTGAGCCCTAGATTCTTCATATGCAAAAAGTATTGCTCTTTCATTATTGTTATAAGCATCTTCAACAAATTTTGATACGAGCATTGTTTTGCCCGTACCAGTAGCTCCAGTAGCCAGGATAATTGAATCTTGAAAATATCCTCCACCACACATATCATCAAGATCTTTAACTCCAGAGCTTATCCTAATATTTGAGGATCTCTGCGTTAATCGCATTGCCCCTAGAGCAAACACGCTTATTCCATCACTTCCCATAGTGAATGGATATTCACCTTTCATATGTACAGTACCTCTTAATTTCAAAACTTCTAAAGTTCTTCTTCTCTTCTCTGACTCGAGAACATTTCTTAATAAGACAACATTATCAGATACAAATTCTTCTACTCCATATCTAGCAATTGGTCCATAATCATCAACCCTTTCTGTAGTCATAACTGTAGTGACACCTATCTCTTTTAATCTTGCTATGAGTCTAAATATTTCTCGTCTAACAACGTAAATAGCATCATACTGTTGAAAGACCGCAGTTATTGAATCTATTGCAACTCTTTTAGCTTTATATTTTCTTATTGCATAACTAATTCTCTCAATAAGACCAGACAAGTCAAAGTTACCAGCAACATCTTGACCATCAGGGTCGGGAGAAGCATCCAAAATAAAAAGTTTATTTTGATCAATTAATTCTTGTAAATCCCAACCAAAGCTCGCGGCATTTCTAATAATATCTAGAGGTGACTCCTCAAATGTCACAAAAATTCCTGGCTCATCAAAATTACAAATTCCATGGTGTAAATATTGTAGTGAAAATACAGTTTTACCAGTTCCTGACGTACCACTAACGAGTGTACTTCGAGATACAGGCAACCCACCCCTACAAACATCATCAAAGCCTTCTATTCCAGTTGGTAATTTTTGTACTTGCATTTTATTTGAACTGCCAAATTTCTTATCATTCATAATTTTTCCTTATTAAAAAAATGCAAAATAAATTTAGTTTTTATTTTGAATTATAAAAGTTTTAAATATATTATTTACTCCCACTATATTCAGTTTCACTTAATTCATCAAAAAGTAGATCTAAACCAATTAAAACTTTCTCTCTATCTGATAGATCACCTATTATTTTTCTTACTGGTGGCGGTAAAATTTTAGCTAAGGTTGGGGTAGCTAAAATCTTATCTTCTTCTGCAAGTTGTGGTTGCTTAAGTACATCAATAACCTTCAAAGCATAAACTCCTTTAAATTCATTTTCTAAAATTTCTCTTAAAGTATTTAAAGCTCTCATTGAATTAGGAGTATTTCCAGCAACATAGAGTTTTAAAATGTATGTTTTTCTTGCTGCCATTTTTATAGTTCCTGAATTGATATAAAAGATTTAAAACAACCCTTGACTTATTACACTACAAAATAAGAAAATAAACAAATAATTATGATTGCTTATTTGGCTTAATCAAATTATCAATTTGAGCCTAATAGCGTCTTTAAGATATGACAAATTCTAAAAACTCTCTAAACAATTCTTTAAAAAGTAATGAATTGTACGCAATAGCAGAAACTTCAGGTCAACAATTTTGGTTCGAAGTTAACAGATACTATGATATAGACAGGTTAAATGCAAAAGAGAAAGATAAGATAACAATAGAAAAAGTTTTACTTTTAAAAGACAAAGACTCTATCACTGTTGGAAAACCTTACGTTAAAAATGCAAAAATCGAATTAGAAGTAGTCTCCCATAAAAGAGACAAGAAAATTCTTGTATACAAAATGCGTCCGAAAAAAAAGACAAGAAGAAAGATGGGACATAGACAAGAACTCACGAGAGTTATGGTAAAATCTATTTCAATAGGCAAGGTCGTTCCTAAGTCTTCTTCAAAAAAAGAAACTGTTAAAAAGGAAACTAAACCAAAATCCGAAAACCCTACAAATTAAACATTTCTAATGGCACATAAAAAAGGAACAGGTTCCACAAGAAACGGTCGAGATTCAAATTCCAAAAGACTTGGTGTTAAAGCTTATGGTGGAGAAAAAGTGACTGCCGGATCAATTTTAATTCGCCAAAGAGGTACATCTTTTTTGCCAGGCATCAATGTTGGTAAAGGTAAGGATGATACACTTTTTGCACTAAAAGAAGGCACCGTTAGTTTCGAATCCATTAAAAGAAATTTAAGAAATAGAAAAAGAGTCAATATACTTAACTAATTTTCTTATAAGCTCTTGTAGTTATGAGTATAGGATGAAATAATTCTAAAAAATTTGATTGTAGAGTCTCAAAAAACTTTTCAACAATTTGAGTATCGTCAATATGAAAGGGATATTCATTCTTATCTCCTTTGTAAAAATACCAATTTAATAGAGCAATAGAATTACTATCCATAATCTCACTGAAATTATTAATTTGAGAAGCTGGATCTGCTAGATGTTCCAAAACATCAAGACAAACTATCGTATCAAATTTGAATATTTGTGTATCTTTAATTGTCTTGCAAAAAGTTAGTTTTTTTTCGACCCCTAATTTCTTAGCCCTGTATTCAACAAAATTTCTATTTGTTTGATTAATATCTACAAAATAAACATGCTCAACTTTTGAAGACATAGCGTTAGCTAAAGCATGCGTACCAATACCTCCTCCAAAATCCAAAACTATATTTCTAGAAAATCTCTGCTGAAGTTTTAAAGTATCGGCGATATAGTCCCTACTTGTGATATGCCAAGCAGCTAAATCAGCTACATGCCTATCTCCTACAATCTCAGTATAAAAATCTGAAACATCATTCAAAGCATCCCCAGGATGTGAACTTGCCAAATTCATCTTTGCATTTGCAAGGAATTCATCTAAATCACATTCTCTAATAGATAAGTATTCCATTAAATGAGATTTCAAATGAAAAGCGTTGTCTAAAAACTCTTTTAAAATAAAATTATCGTTTTCCAATTTCTTATTCTAAATTTCCAATACCAAAATCATAGAATGGTAATAAATCTTTCTCAAAGTATTCTTAATATTAAAAATGGAAATTAAAGATGGATTCTTAGTAATTAATAAAGATAAAGGCTGTACCTCGCACGATTGTGTTAAACAAATAAGGAAGTTATTAAATACAAAAAAAATCGGGCATACAGGAACTCTCGATCCAGAAGTTATTGGAACATTGCCAATAGCGATAGGCAGTGCAACAAGATTTATTCAATATCTTCCCCAGGGTAAAACTTACATAGGACAAATTAAATTAGGGATAAGAACTAAAACGGACGATATTCACGGAGAAATAATTAATCAAAAAAGTTGGCCTAAAATCAGTGATAAAGAATTAGATCAATACTTAAATAGATTTAGAGGAATTATTAAACAAATTCCGCCAAAAGTATCTAGTGTTCACATCAATGGTGAGAGAGCTTATAAAAAATCTTTCAGGAATGAAATTTTTGAATTAGCCCCAAGAGAAGTAAAAATAGACGAACTTACTTTAATGAAATGGGACCAACTAAACGGAATTATAGAAATAAAAATCCAATGTTCAGCAGGAACATATATAAGAGCAATTGCAAGAGATATAGGAGAAATCCTCAATTCCGAAGGTTGCCTTCTACAACTAAAAAGAATTTCAGCTTGTGGCTTTGATGAACAAAACTCGATAAAAATATCTGATATCGAAAAAGAAAAAGGAAAAAAAAACTCGAAAAACTTTATTATTCCAACAATTTCTGCTCTTAATCACATTTCAACATTTGTCTTAAGTAATGAAGAACAAATTAATTTTTGGCAAACGGGAAGAGCAATTAAAATCGATATAAATTACTTCAAGGAAATACAATCTTTTGACTACAAAAAACCCATAAAAGTAATAGATAAAAAACAAACATTACTTGGAATAGGCTTCTTAAATAAAGATCAATCTAATCTAAATCCAAAATTAGTCCTTAATGCTAAATAACTTCTATAGATAATCTTTTTTAAAAGGTTTAATCTGCACACCCCTATAATAATACTTCAATATTCTTTCAGCTTTTTGACCTCTATACGCCAGATATTTAGCACCCCATTGACTCATTCCTACTCCATGTCCTGATCCCTGTCCAAAAACTAACAAACCTTTTTTTGTAGTAAATTTATTGTTCAATTCTTCCTCAAAAAATTTAAATCTCACAAAATTACTGAAAAGTCCTAATCTTTTTCTTAAAACTACCCCAGACATTTGATCCGAACCGTAAGCCCCAATAAGTTTTACATTTTTTACCCTCCCCGTGCTGGTGATATCAAGAATCTCTATATTTCTTAAACCTCCAATCTTTGGGAATAAATTTGTTAATTCATTACTTGAAAATTTTTTTTGCCATCTCAATTTTGGATTATTTTTATCAAAATCTTTCACACTTGATAAATATGGATATTTATTCTTCCATACATCTTGACTGTTTTCTGTCATTCCGCCTGAGCTGCTATGGAATAAAGCATCTATTAATTTATTTTTATAAGTCAAAACCAAAGATCTTGTACTTTTAACGGCTCTGCTAGTTTTATAAGTTCTTGATTCCAAGCCATTATAGACTTGATTTTTCTGGGTTGAATCTATATCAAATAAATTATTTCCCTTCTGCTTTAAAGCATAAGTTCTTGAGGCAATTGCTTGTGCTTTTAATGCTTCAATAGGCCATTTTGCTGGCATCTCTGAACCAACTACACTACTTAGGTATTTTTCTATTCCTAAAACATTCACTACCAATATTTCAGAATCAAGTACAAAAATATTAAGCTTACCAGAAAATCTCTTCTGACCTACCCATATACCTCTTCCATCAGAAGATCTAATTTGAAAATTTTGTTTACTTTTTAAGTCATATTTTTTTTGTTTATTTTTATCAAAATATAAAATTTTTCTATTTTTCTCATTTGTCAAAGTTAAGCCTTTTATTTTTTTACTTGAGAGAAATTGCCCATCTATCGTTAAAGGAATTGATCTATCTGATCTGATCCTTAAGTTGTTATTTTTGGATATCAAAACTCTAATTATTGGCTCTCTAGATGCGAAAACACTTTCACTCTTAAAAACACAAATAAATAAGATACTTATAAGGCAAAATTTACTATATTTATATTTAAATTTAAATATCACTTTGTTTAAAAAACAAATACTTAATTTGCCTAAGTTTGACTAAAAGTCTAGATTGAAGCCAGATCTAAAAATAAAAATATCATAAATAAGTGAATATCACCTTCTTAGGAACAAGCTCAGGAGTCCCATCCTTAACGAGAAATGTATCTTCCCTAGCACTTAAATTATCACAGTCATCAGAAGTTTGGCTTTTTGATTGTGGAGAAGGAACGCAACATCAAATAATGAAAAGCAATATTAAATCTTCACAAATCAGGAAAATATTTATTACTCATATGCATGGAGATCATATTTATGGTTTGCCTGGACTTTTAGCTTCATTAGGTTTATCAGGAAAAAGTAAGGGAATTGAAATTTACGGTCCTTCAGAGTTGCGAAGTTTTATCAATTCTGCACTTAAAAGCAGTTTTTGCAAATTGACGTTCCCATTGCATTTTGTGGAAGTTGAAAATTTTGCATTAAAAAATAAAATTCTTTTTGAAAACAACAAAATAAAAGTAAACTGCTCCTGTCTAAAACATAAAATACCTGCTTATGGTTATCGAGTGAGTGAAAAAGATAAGCCAGGAATATTTGATATCAAAAAAGCACAATCCCTAAAAATAGCACCTGGACCAATTTATTCAGAACTGCAAAAAGGTAAAAAAGTTGTACTAGCAGATGGCAGGACGTTCGATGGAAAAGAATTCTGTGGACCTCCCAGAAAGGGTGAAAGTTTTGTTTATTGCACGGATACAGTCTTTAGCGAATCAGCTGTTTCACTATCGAAGAATGCCGATTTACTCGTACATGAATCGACTTTTTCAGAAGAGGATAAAAGCATGGCCTACGAAAAATTACATTCCACAACAATCATGGCTGCTAAAACAGCATTATTATCTAATACAAAAAAATTAATTATTACTCATTTTAGTCCAAGATACACTAATAAAAATGCAATTACACCAAGCGATTTGCTCAAAGAGGCTCAAAAAGTTTTTCCAAATACCCAGCTTGCAAAAGATTTTCTAACGGCAGAAATAAAATAAACTGCAACAGTTCGTGAGAAGAAGAGTCGTAAATGACCAACCCATGGAATAATAGTCTTAGGTTTTCTATATTGATGTAGATCGAAATGGTTTCTATTTTTTCACAACTAAATCAGTCTTTTAAAAGACTATTTATTTTTCTTCCTTTAATTATTGGTTTACTTATTAATCCAATATCTGCGAACGCACTTTATCCTAGTGATCCTTCATCGGTTGACGTACTAAAAGATGATCTTCACGGTGCCGATCTTCATAATACTGAATATGTTAAATATGACTTATCTAATCAAGATTTAGGAGAAGCTAATCTTCAAGGCGCATATATGAGCGTAACAACTGCAAAAAACTCTAGTTTTAAAGGAGCAAATATGACAGACCTAATTGCATATGCAACACGCTTTGATAATGCTGATTTTACAGATGCAAATCTTACTAATGGTGAGCTAATGAAAAGTGTATTTGATGGAGCAATTATTGAGGGAGCAGACTTCACTGATGCAAATCTTGATCTTTCTCAAAGAAAATCATTATGTGAAAGAGCTAGTGGTACCAACACGCAAACTGGAGTAAATACAATCGATAGTCTTGAATGCACTGGTTTAAAGGGATACATGCCTCCAAAGCCAAAAGCATAATATTTAAAGCTTCCTTAAATAAGGAAAGATATTACCAGGCTCTTTTGAGACTGGTTTTTTGCTATACCACCATTCTTGTATTTCAGAAGAAAATTTCTTTGAAAAAAGGGTTATAACTGTTTCAACAGGTTTTGATCCAGGTTCCAAAATCTGAACCGAGTAAGATGGGCATTTTCTTGAAGCCATATCAGCAACGAACCTAGACCCTATCCTTCTCCAACTAGGCTCCTTACTTCTCCAAGCAAGCCTTGAGCAAGGCCAAGGTAACTCTTCCCGATCATAAAGTCTGCAACATGGTCCAATTACCTTATAACTGTACTGACCTCCATGACTTGATTGAACACTGCCAGTCTTGAAAAATTCAAATTTATCCATTTACAAAAAAGCCACCTTCATAGAGGGTGGCAGAGAAATAATGAATAATCAACTTAGAAAAGTTAAATTTTTATAATTAGTATAATTCTTCTTCAGCATGAGTTGTGATTGTTACGTCAGATGTTGGATAAGCAACACAAGTAAGAACAAAACCTGCTTCAAGTTGGTCGTCATCTAAGAAACTTTGATCTGATTGATCAACACTACCTGAAGTAACTTTTCCAGCACATGTTGAACATGCTCCAGCTCTGCAGGAATAAGGAAGGTCGATACCTTGTTCTTCAGCCGCATCTAGGATGTATTGGTCATCAGGTACTTCAATAGTAGAATTGAGACCTTCACTTTCGTTGATGAGTGTAACTTTGTAAGAAGCCATTTAAATAAAAAATTGTTGGTAATTAATACCTATCAACTACATTTTTAACATCGATTAGGTCGATATGTGAGATTTTGAAGTAAAAAATGACACAATAAAATGTATGAAAGAGTATCTATAAGAAAAACTTATACTTAGGTTGGATCGCTGGTTTTTTGCGCAGAAATACATGCCCAATCTTTTCTAGTTGATACATCCAATAATTTCAAGTCATTCTGAATTAATATTTTTATAATTTCATCCTTTTGTGAATTCAGAATTCCACTAAAAATTACTTCCCCATTGTTTTTCAAACACTTGTAAATATTTGGAATCATTTCTTTTATTACTTCAGCAAGAATATTGCATAAAACAATATCAAATTGTTTGAGTTGATTTTTTAAAATTACCTCATTAAAAGATCCAAAATATGTATTTAAGTTTGTTAAATTGCCGAAATTTAGTTGAAAATTAGAGTTAGTTGAATTTATAGCTAAATAATCATTATCCACTGCACAAACCTCTTTAGCGCCAAGTAATCTTGCTGCTACACTCAAAATCCCGCTACCACTCCCAATATCTAATACCTTTTTATCAGAAAATAAAATATTCTCCATTTTTTCCAAGCAAAGATAAGTCGAAGGATGACTTCCTGTACCAAAGGCTGCTCCAGGATCAATTTTTATGATTTGTTTATCTTTAAATTTTTTATTCAGATTTATCCAACAAGGCAATATTAAAAAATGATTTCCCACTAATTCAGGAGCCCAATATTTCTTCCAAGATGTCAACCAATCCTCCTCTTTAATAATACTCCAGTCAAAAAATTGATTCTTAGGGGGATTAATGTTTAGAAGTTTGCTAATTATTTTTTCAAAACCACTTCTTGAGCTCTCGCCCCAATCATCAGTTGGAAGCCATATATTCACTTCTTTTTTATTTTCATTTTTAATTAAATATTCAAATGAAAAACTAAATATTCCCAGCTCATTTAATTTCCAAATAATAATTTCTTCAGAATTACTTTCTATCAGAAAAGTTAGTTTATACCAATCTTTAGTTTCCATTAACTAGGACAAGCTACTTCATAAAGTAACTGGATTAGCGTTGGTAATCCCATCTACTTCAATAATGGTATCAAGCAGCTTATTAGGTATTGGATCATCAATACTTAGAACCATAACAGCTTCCCCTCTAACAATTTTGCGCCCAACTTGCATTGAGGCAATATTTACATTGTTGCTACCTAATAAAGACCCCAGCTTGCCAATAATACCTGGCATATCTCTGTGCCTAGTAACCAACATATATCTGCTTGGCGATACATTAACTGGATATTGATCAATACTAATTATTCTTAATTCCCCATCAGCAAAAATGCTTCCTGCTACGCTATGGTCGCCATTATCTCCATAAGTGGTTAACTGAAGCGAACCACTAGCAAATTCAGGTCTTGCCTCATCTTTATTCTCGACTACCGAAATACCTCTTGAATCTGCTTCTAAAGAAGCATTCACATAATTAATCCTATCTCCCAAAGCTTTACTTAGAAGGCCTTTTAGACTAGCTATTATTAATGGCTGAGAAGGATGTTGAACAAATTCACCTTGAAGCTTTACTTCTAGTTTCTGTATCTGCCCACCTGAAAGCTGGCTTATAAGTAGACCCATTGTTTCAGCCAACTGCAAATGAGGTTTTAGACTATCCATAATATCAGGGCTCAAACCTGGAATATTTACTGCAGTTCTAGCAGATAAACCAAGCAACACATCTCTTATTTGTTCTGCAACATCAACAGCTACATTTTCTTGTGCTTCCCGAGTAGATGCTCCTAAGTGTGGGGTAAGGATAAGATTCTTTTCAACCTTCAAAAGTGGTGAATTAGATTCCAAAGGTTCTTTAGAAAAGACATCTACTGCAGCACCTGCGATCAATGATTTATTTAAAGCTTCTGCTAATGCCTCCTCATCAATTAAGCCTCCTCGAGCACAATTAATTAATTTTGCGCTACTTTTCATACTTTTAAGGACGCCTATATTTACTAAATTCTCTGTTTCTGGTGTGCGAGGCAAATGCAAAGTTACATAATCAGATTGTTTGAATAAATCCTCAAGTTCAGAAAGTTTAACTTGAATTTGTTGAGCTCTTTCAGTTGAAACAAAGGGATCATATCCGTAAACTTCCATTCCTAATGCATTAGCAACTTTCGCTACATGAGCACCAATTTTCCCTAAACCTACTACACCTAATTTTTTCTTATAAAGCTCATTACCAACAAATTTCTTTCTTTCCCATTTACCTGACAAAGTACTCTTATTAGCTATTGGAATATGTCTAGATAAAGCCAACATCATAGCTATGGTATGTTCAGCCGCAGCTATTGTGTTACCTCCTGGAGAATTAACAACGAGGACTCCTTTTTGCGTAGCAGCCTTAACATCTACATTATCGACTCCTACTCCTGCCCTTCCAATGATTCTAAGTTTATTTGAAGAGTTAATAATCTCTTCAGTCACTTGAGTACCAGAGCGGATCATTAAAGCATCATAATCTTTAATAATGGAAGCTAACTCAGAGTCTGAGATTCCTATCTTCTGATCAACTTGAGCAACTTGTGAAAGAATATCGATTCCTGTTTGATCAATTGGATCTGTAATGAGAACTTTTGTCATTTAGGATTGGTTCTTTAATCTTTTACTTTAACTTAATCTATAGTGTATGTATCTTATTTTATTAATTTGAATAAAACACAAACATTTGAGGATTGAAATTTGACTAAAAGTATCGTGATATTTGAAGACATTGATAAATGTATCCATTTATTTGATGTTTTCAAAGAAAAATCAGTAATGCTCTCTGAAGCTATTTTGATCCCACCAATAAGTGAGAAAATATCATCAGACGAAACAGAATTGCTAAAAGCGAAAGCAAATATCTTATTCAAATCTCAAAATTTTGAAGATATAAGAATCTTAAATCCTACACTTGATAGAAAGATCAGACAAAAAGATATGAGTAGATGGCTAATGCCATTTGGGTTTATAGCTGGAATAGCTTTTTCTAATATGACAAATTTATCTACCTTCAGCTTTCTTGGTTTAAATAACATTGGACAATCATTAATTGGAGGTCTTTTAGGAATGGGTTCAGGATATTTAGGAAGCATTGTTTCTTCTGCAAGTATTAACATCAATAGAAATAAAGAGTTAAGATCAATTATTAATTTTAATAAAGAGGGTAAATGGCTTGTCCTACTTGAAAATCAAATTGGAGCTGAATTACCATGGGCTTTGATAAAACAATCAGAAGCGAAAGATATAATTTTTTTAGAAGGCTAAATGATTGACTTAAAAGAAATCTTAATAAATTCAAACTACAAAAAAGAAACTGAGGAATTAATAAATATTTCTAACTTAGCTTACAAACACTGGGAAACTTATTGGACTGGGTTTAATTCTACTTATGTTTGCGAAGAGATTTTAAAAGATTTTGAAAATTTAAATGATTTCAAATTTTTTATTTATGGAGGATTCTTCTCTTCTCAAAGATCTAGGATAGCTTGCTTTAGAGGAGATAATATTCCTGAAGAGGATGCGCTAAAAAGTAATTTTCCAGCTCAAGGAATAAAAATTAATGGCAATTTTTTATTTGATAATGCTACACAAGATGACTTTAGATCCCTCTTAATTGAAAATGGGGTAAATCAACGCAAAGTAGGAGATATATGGACCATTGGCGATAGGGGGGCACAAGGAATAATTGATAATTTAGATATTGAGCATCTAGATGAAAAGATTTTTTATTTAAGAGACGTAAAAGTAAAAATTAATGTAGTAGGTATAGATGAATTACAAATACCTTCTGGAAGAACAAAAAAACTTGTCAATACAGTAGAAGCTTCAACAAGATTAGATGCTATAGCTTCAGCTGGCTTTAGGGTATCACGAACCAAAATCATTGAAAGGATAGAAAATGGAATGCTCAGATTAAATGGAAGCAAAGTTAATAAACCAACTATTAATCTAAAAATTGGCGACAAACTAGAACTTGAAAATAAAGGATTTATTGAAATTCTAAATTTAGAAATAACCAAAAGAGAACGATGGAAAGTTAAATTACTTAGAAAATGAAACGCAACCTGCTATTTTCTTATAAGGGGAATAAAAAATTTCTTCAATTTGGG
>QCQM01000017.1 GCA_003212195.1 Prochlorococcus sp. AG-449-O05
TGTCATTAAAAAGACTTCGATCATAATCCTTACTATTAATATCTATAAATGCAATTTGATTTAAGGTATCTCTTTTTTTAAGAAAATTTGTTTCTCTCAAACAAAGTGGACAACCACCATCGAATAAAAAAGTTAATTTATTTTTCATATTTTTATTCAAATATAGAAATTAAATAACTTTTTTGTGGAATAAAAAATTTTTTTTAGAGTACAAGCTTTATAAAGCCTTAATAATTGCCAGTTCTAATTTAGTGAAATTATATTATCTTATAAATTAATAAGCCATTGATTAAGGGATACATCAATGGTTTAAAACTATTTATGATCAGTCATCTAGAAGATGAACTCCTTCTCCTACGTCAGGAGTGAATTTACAATATTTTTCAAAAATAAGTCCAACACCTCTCATTTTTTCTCCTAATTCATCGTTGAATTTATTCCATTCTTCCGATTCACGATCAGGTAAATCCCACCCTTGTTTTTCTACCATACTTGTTATTACGGTATAGTCCCATTCTATGTATGCCATTGAGTTAACTTAAACTACCAAAATATTATAAACCAAGAGATTTTATAGGTAATCAATATTTTTTGAATATAATTTAAAAGTGTGAAAAATTATAAATGTCAATTTTGCCAAGAAGATTTGAACGAATCAAAAGTGTTTTAGATTGCAGAATGAAAAACTTGACTGTTTTAGTTGAGGATGTAAATAAACCACATAATTTATCTGCGATATTAAGGACATGTGATGCAGCAGGAGTTTTCGAAGCAAATTTTATTAGCAAAACGAATGCCGTTAAGACTTTTAATAGTACTGCTCAAGGAAGTCAAAAATGGGTAAAATTGAATAATCATGAAAACACCATCACGGCAATATCTGATTTAAAGAATAAGGGTTTTAAATTATATGGAACGACTCTTAATAGTGAATCAGTAGATTATAGAAATTTTGATTATTCTCAAAATACATGTTTTGTTTTAGGAGCAGAAAAATGGGGACTAAGTAATGAACTTATATCAGTGGTTGATCAATCAATTTTTATACCTATGAGAGGTATGGTTCAATCTCTGAATGTTTCAGTTGCTGCTTCTATATTATTATTTGAAGCTGTTCGCCAAAGAAAAAATAAAGGTATATTGCCCGCTAATGGAGAAGGGTTAAATATGGATGAATATCAAAAAACACTTTTTGAATGGTGTTACCCAGAATTAGCTGCGGTGTATAAAAAATCAGCTAAAGAATATCCAAAGTTGAATGATCAAGGAGAACTTGATCCTATTACAGATAACTAAATTTATTCAGAGTTTTGACTATCAAAAATTTCTTCAAGGTCCTCTCCTATAAAAGAAAGACCTAAAACTAAAAAAAACATTGCCAAACCTGGAAACAAAGCCGTCCACCAGATACCTGTAGGTAAAGCGGCAAGAGCCAGATTTAAATCACTTCCCCACTCTGGGACATCTGCAGGAACGCCAAGGCCTAAAAATCCTAAACTTCCTAATACCAAAACAGCATCTGCAGCATTTAAGGTAAGTAGAATAGGCAATGGTGTTATTACATTTGGGAGAATATATTTAAAAATAATTTTTTTAACATCAGCTCCTGCAACTTGAGCTGCCTCCACATAAGTTTCGGATTTAACCAATATTGTCTGATTTCTGATTAATCTAAAATATTGAGGAGAGTAAACAATACACAATGCCAAAGCCGCGTTAAGGATACCCTTACCCAATACAAAAGCCACAACAACTGAAAGCAAAATTACAGGTATTGAAAAAATAGTATCCATTATTAGTGATAAGCATTTATCGAAAAAACCACCAAAATATCCACTTAATAATCCCAATGGCAAACCCAAACTTAATGAAAAAAGAATAGCTAAGAATACAACTTCTATCGCTAATGATGATCCTTGCAAAGTTCTTAAGCAAACATCTCTTCCTAATCTATCTGTGCCACAAAAATGATTAAGAGAAGGAGGGGCAAAGATATCATTGCTTAACATTGAAAATGAATAGCCAAAAAAATTATTGGCCTCTAAAAATTTCATTATTAAAACAACAAGAAGATAAAAAAGTACAATAAAAAATCCAGCTTTTCTGATATTTGCGCCGACACGATTAAATGAGTTAATATCCAAAATCTTTTTTTAAAGATATAAATGAAATATACCCAATTCTTTTAAAAATAAATAGCTATAAATTTTAAATTAAAAGAAATTACTGGTTTAATTTCAAGACTGCCATAAAAGCTTCTTGAGGGACTTCAACTTTACCCATTGCCTTCATCCTCTTTTTACCTTTGGCTTGTTTCTTTAAAAGTTTCTTTTTCCTAGAAATATCCCCTCCATAACATTTAGATAAAACATCTTTTCGCAAAGCACTTATGCTTTCACTTGCAATAATCCTGCTACCGATTGATGCTTGAATAGGTATTTTAAATTGTTGTTTTGGAATGAGTTCTTTTAATTTCTCAACTAAACTTCTGCCAATTCCATAAGCCTTATCTTTATGAACAATAGAAGTTAATGGATCTGCTCTTTCTGAATTTATTAGAACATCTAATCTAACAAGGTCATTTTTTCTATAGCCAATCAAATGATATTCCATTGATGCATAACCTTGGGTTCTACTTTTCATTTGATCAAAGAAATCTGTAACAACTTCTGCTAATGGAATTTCATAAATCAAGGTAACTCGATCTGTTGTTATGTATTTCATATCTATAAATACTCCTCTTCTTTCCTGACATAAACCCATTAGTGTTCCATTAAATTCATTGGGAGCATAAATTTCCATTTTCACATAAGGCTCTTCTATTGATTCTCTAAGTTGTGGATCAGGGATTGTAGAAGGATTATCAATAAAGATATGTTCCTGCTGATTTAAATTAACTTTATAAATAACTGATGGTGCCGTTACGATAAGATCCAAGTCATATTCTCTTTCTAATCTTTCTTGAACAATCTCCATATGAAGAAGTCCTAGGAATCCGCACCTAAATCCGAAGCCCATTGCGCTACTGGTTTCGGGCTCATATTTTAAAGCTGCATCAGATAATTGTAATTTTTCTAGTGATACTCTTAAATCTGGGAATTGATCAGCATCAGTCGGGAATAAGCCACAAAAAACCATAGGATTTGCTGTCTTATATCCAGGCAAAGGATCATTGGCAGGTGAATTTAAAAGAGTAATCGTATCTCCCACTCTCGCATCAGCAACTGATTTTATAGAAGCAGCTAAATAACCAACTTCTCCTGCATGTAATTCATCAACTTGCTGCTGATCAGGCGCCATTATTCCTATCTCATCTAGTTCATAATTTTTCTTACTTGCCATTAATAATATTTTTTCTCTCTTATTTAGAGATCCAGATATCACCCTGAAATAAACAATAACTCCCCTGTACGGATCATAATAAGAATCAAAAATCAGTGCCTTTGTAGGTAGTTTAATTTCATCTTGAGGAGGAGGTACTCTTCTTACGATTGCTTCCAAAATATCTTTAATACCAACTCCTGTTTTTGCTGAACAATTTATTGCATTAGATGTATCAAGTCCAATAATTTCCTCTATTTCTTGTTTTATTTTTTCAGCATCAGCCCCTGGTAAATCAACTTTATTTAAAACAGGAATAATTTCAAGATTATTTTCTAAGGCAAGATAAACATTAGCTAAGGTTTGAGCTTCTACTCCTTGACTTGCATCAACAACAAGTAAGGCGCCTTCACAGGCTTGAAGAGATCTACTAACCTCATAAGAGAAATCAACATGCCCTGGAGTATCTATTAAGTTCAAAACATATTCTTGAGAATCGTCAGCTTTATATTTCATCCTAGCGGCCTGTAACTTGATAGTAATTCCTCTCTCTCTTTCAAGATCCATACTGTCCAAAAATTGTTCTTGCATATCCCTTTGCTGCACAGTACCAGTATCTTGAAGTAACCTATCTGCAAGGGTAGATTTACCATGGTCAATATGAGCGATTATGCAGAAATTTCTAATTTTTGAAACCGATATATCAGTCATATAGAAAGAAAAATTCTCCTCTTATTACATCTTGATTAATATTAGCTAATAAGAATTATGGATGGAAACCAAAAATGGAATTATTTCTTTTTTTAATTTCTTTTATGAAGATACTGTAATTTTCAGAGACTGATAGTTCTGGATAAATTAAGTCATTTATTTTTTTCTGAAGATTATGCTTATCGTTTAAAAATAAAACAGATTTTTCTAGAACCTCAACCATAATTGAAACCGCAGTACTTGCTCCCGGAGAGGCTCCCAACAAAGCAGATAATGATCCATCAGATGAATTTACAATCTCAGTTCCAAATTTCAAAGAACCACCACCTTCAGTTTTTTTAATTATTTGGACTCTTTGACCAGCATTCTTTAAATACCAATCAGAAGGATTAGCTGATGGCATCATATTCTTTAAATTCTCAACTCTTGAGTTATGGTTCTTTAATGATTGTGATATTAGGTAATTAATTAAATCATTGTTCTTGAAACCAACGTCTAACATAGAAAAAATATTATTTTTTTTAATTGAACTAAATAAGTCAAAGTATGAACTTTGTTTTAGAAATTTCGTTGTAAATCCAGCAAAAGGTCCATATAAAAGAAGTTTTTTATTATCAATCCATCTGGTGTCTAAATGAGGCACAGACATTGGTGGCGATCCAATATCAGCTTTACCATAAACTTTTGAGTTATGTTTTTCTGTTAGATCTTTTTTCTCGCAAATAAGCCATTTCCCACTAACAGGAAATCCACCATAACTTTTTGCTTCTGGAATTTTTGATTTTTGTAAATAATTAATTGTTTTTCCACCAGCACCAAGAAAAACGTAGCCAGTTCTAATTAAAGTTTTTCTACCTTCAGAACTGATTTCTAGTTCCCATTGTTTTTTATCAATTTTCTTTAAATCTACTAATTCTGTTTTGTATCTAATTTCAACATTTTTGTTTAAGGAAACTAATGACAAATACTCTTTAGTTAAAGCCTCAAAATTAATATCAGTTCCTCTACCTATTCTGGTAGCAGCAATTTGAGTAGATGAATTTCTATCTTTTGTTATTAGAGGAGCCCATGATGAAATTTCATCAAAAGATGTAGAAAATTCCATATCGATAAATTCAGGATTTTTGCTCATTTTCTGAAATCTTTTTTTTAAAAAAGAAATATTATCCTGACCAGAAACAAAGCTAATATGAGGAATAAATTTTAGAAACTTCTTAATATCAATTTTCCCTGCTTCATACAATGAGGCCCATAAAGACATGGATGTTTCAAAAGAACGATTTATTGAGAGTGCTTTATCTATTTTTAGATTTCCTTTTTCATCTAAAGGGGTATAGTTTAATTCGCAATTAGCCGCATGTCCTGTACCTGCATTATTAAAAGCGCCAGTACTTTCACTTCCTGGAGCATTTAATTTTTCTATAATTAGAAATTTTATATCTGGTAAAACTTCTGAAATTAGGAGGGCTAAAGTACTACTCATTATCCCTGCTCCTACTAAGACTGCATCAAAGTAGCTATTATCATTAGTGGGATTTTCAGGTGAAGTCACAACAGAAAATTATCTTTTTTGCAATTAATCAGATTTCTTTCTAGGCTTATTATAAAGTTAATTCAAAATTATGAGTACTGAAACACTCTCACTGACAAACGAAAATGTAGAAAAAGTCCTTGACGAGCTAAGACCTTTTTTAATTTCTGATGGAGGTAATGTAGAGATTGCGGAAATAGATGGTCCAATTGTCAAAGTCAGACTTCAAGGAGCATGTGGTAGTTGCCCAAGTAGCACTATGACTCTCAAAATGGGTATTGAAAGAAAGTTAAAAGAAATGATTCCTGAAATAAGCGAAGTTGTCCAGGTTTTATAAAAATTTTTAACTGAAATATATATTATTTAGTTTTTAATTCCTTCAACAAAGATGATTCCATATCAAGGCAATCAATTGGAAGTCCTTGACCAATAGCGATTAAAAGAGGCGCAAGAATTCCTAAAGTAAAAACTAAATTTGATTGGCTTACATCATATTTACTCAAAGTAAAAGTTATCAAATAAATAATTGAAAAATAAGCATGTAGTGAAAAAAATTCTTTTGGCTTTAACACTGGCCACCTTAAAGTATTTCCTAAGAAATATAAAAAACCTGTCATAAATAAATAGTTACATGAAGATTCAACCAAATATAAACATAAACCTTTTTAGAGACTATTTATAAAAAAATTTACCTAAGATAATAATTAAAAAAACATTAAATCTTCGTTTCTATTTGTAAAAGCTAGACATGCAGTTAAAAATACGCTTATAATTATTTAGTAGCAATCGCTACATTTTCGTTCACCCTCATTTGAGGGCGCAGTTCGAGTCATACCATGGAACGGGGGATGGCCGTGTTGTCACATCGAAACATGACTACTTTAACTTACAGAGGTAAAAACTACGTTCAAAACAAAGAAGCTGCTAAAAAGCAACTTGTTGAACTTACCTACAGAAGAAACGTATACACCAACAGAATGGATGACGCTTCTTCAAGTAATGAAAAAGCAGAATTAAATTACAGAGGTGTTAATTACACTAAATAATTTAATTAAACAAATTAAAAGCCCCTTTTTTCAGGGGGTTTTTTTTTGGCTATATTTATCAAGAGACCTTTAAAAAATATGTCTGAAAGTTGCTGTAATACAAACATATCGAATGAAGCACCTAATCAATTCGATCATAAAGATGCCATTCAAGAAAGATATGGCTCAGCCGCACAAGAAAAAGAAAGTTGTCTTTGTACACCAGTTGGGTTTAATCCCGTTTTACTTGAAGCAATTCCTAAAGAGGTTATAGAAAGAGACTATGGGTGTGGTGATCCAACAAAATATGTTCAAAAAAATGATATAGTTTTAGATCTTGGAAGTGGTAGTGGCAAAAATGCTTTCATTTGTGCCCAAATTGTTGGAAAAGAAGGGAAAGTTATTGGAGTTGATCAGAATCCTGACATGCTTTCTTTATCAAGATCAGCCTCTAAAGAAGTTACAAAAAATATAGGTTTCAACAATACAGAATTTCTAGAAGGTTCCATTGAAAAACTTGATGAATTAGATAAAGGTTTAAATCCATTAATCGCAGATAAATCAGTTGATATTATTTTAAGTAATTGCGTTTTAAACTTGGTAAGTCCAGAATCTAGAAGTAACCTTCTAAATAACATAAAAAGAGTTTTAAACGATAATGGGAGGATTGCAATTAGCGATATCGTCTCTAACAAAAAAGTTCCTTTAAGATTGCAAAATGATCATGATTTATGGACAGGATGTATTAGTGGAGCATGGTATGAGCCAGAGTTTATAAGTGATTTTAAAAAACTAGGATTTAAAAATTTAAAATTTGCAGAAAGGAGTGCTGAACCTTGGAAAGTAATTGAGGATATTGAATTTAGAACAGTAACTTTAGTGGGAAATATTTAAATAAATTCAAGAGTTGAAAATATAGTATAAATTTCCATGAGAAATAATCTAAGAGATCAAATACCCGCATTAAAAAATAAGTATTATTTCAACTATGGGGGTCAAGGTCCATTACCAAAATCTTCTCTAGAAGCAATAGTTAAAACTTGGGAAATTATCCAAGATTTAGGACCATTTACTAATGATATGTGGCCTTTTATTTACAAAGAAATATTGACCACAAAAAGAATCATTGCTCAAAAATTAGGTGTCAATTCAAAGAATGTAGCTTTTACCGAAAATATCTCTTCCGGCATGATTTTGCCCTTTTGGGGTATAAAAGTAGAAGAGGGAGAAGAGTTGTTAATAAGTGACTGTGAACATCCTGGAGTAGTGGCTGCAAGTCGAGAATTTTGCAGAAGAAATAAATTAATATTCAAAATTTTGCCAATCCAAAAAATTAAAAATCTAAACGACGAAAATATAATTTTAGAGATTATGAAAAATCTTAATAGTAAGACTAAGATCCTAATTATTTCTCATATCTTATGGAACTTTGGATATAAAATTCCTTTAAAACAAATTTCTATCGAATTAAAAAATAATCGAGAAGATACTTATTTACTTATTGATGGTGCTCAAACCTTTGGGCACATAAATATTGAAAAAGAAGTTTTTTATTCTGATTTATATTCAATAACTTCTCATAAATGGGCATGTGGACCAGAAGGACTTGGAGCCATTTATGTCTCAGATAGATTTATTCATGAAACAGATCCAACAATAATTGGTTGGAAATCATTAAAAAAAGAACAAGGCATTTATGAGCCTTCAGATAATCTTTTTCATGATGATGCAAGGAAATTTGAAATAGCTACCTCTTGTATTCCTTTACTTGCTGGGCTCAGGAATTCTTTAGATCTTTTGGATAAAGACTGCCATGAAAAAGAAAAAAACAAAAATATCAAAAAATTAAGTGGAAAACTTTGGGATAAATTAAATCAATCAAAGGGTGTTGAATTAGTTTTAGAAAAACAGTATTTAAATGGAATTGTTAGTTTTAATATCGAAAATATTAAAGATAAGGATAAATTTGTAAAGAAACTTGGAGAAAAGAAAATTTGGATTAGAGTTTTAGAAGATCCAAAGTGGTTTAGAGCATGCGTTCATCAAATGACTACAGAAGCTGAGATTGATTTACTTGCTAGAGAAATAGAAAAAAATATTGACTTAAAGATCTATTGATATAAAAAAATTTAGTTTACCAAGGTATCTCTGAGTTGTCCCATGCAATAAATTTTCCTGTAGATTCTGGTGATTGATTTTTAATAATATTGATCAAGAATTGGGATGATTTTTCTTTACTAAATAATTTATGTTCTGGAACAAATTTATGAAAAGGTCTAGATAAATCAGTATCTACTGTTCCTGGATGAAGCAATGTGATAGTAGCCTTTGGGAAACGTCTAGCCCATTCAATACTTAAAGATTTAAAAAACTGATTTTGCGCAGATTTTGCAGCTCTATATGAATACCAACCTCCAGTTTGGTTATCTCCAATGCTACCAACTCTTGCACTTATACTTGCAAAATTAAAATCAAAATCTTTTGGTATAAATTCTTCAATCGCTTTCGCTAGTAAAATAGGGGAAAAGGCATTTATTGAAAAACTTTCCAGCATATTTTTTTTATCAAGATGTTGTAATCTTTTTTCTGGTTGAAGAGAATCACTATGAAGTCTACCTGTAGCATTAACAACTAGCCTTAATTTTGAAGGATGATTTGATATTTTATTTTTCAACTGCAAAAGGGATTGAGAATCCTCTATATCTAATTCCCAAAAAGAATTAAAATCACTTTTTCTTCCACACAAAACAACATCTAATTCTTTTTCAGTTTCATTCAGATCTTTAGCTAGTTGCTTTCCAATTCCACCTGCACCTACAACTAAGGCTAAGCCTTTCATTTTATTAAAAGTAACTCCATTGATTCTAAGAAACTTTTCTTGTGATTTGCGTAAAGATTTTTCTTATTGGATAAAAAAATTTTATTGAGATTTATTTTTTTCTTTTAATAATTTATAAGCTATTTTTCTATCATCAAAATTAATAACTTTATCATTGAGAATTTGATAGTCTTCATGTCCTTTTCCTGCAATTAAAACAATATCTTTTTTATTGGCAAATTTAATAGATTCATTTATTGCTTTAAATCTATCAATTTCAATTGTTATTTTTTCTCTTTTTTTTATACCCATCAAAATATCATTTACTATCTTTTGGGGTTCTTCTGATCTTGGATTATCTGAAGTTATAAAAAGTTGATCAGATAACTCTTCAGCTATTGATCCCATTAAAGGTCTTTTACTACGGTCTCGATCTCCGCCACAGCCAAAAACAGTTATGAGTTTCCCTTCACAAAGTTTTTTAATTGATTGCAAAACTTTTTTTAATCCATCAGGAGTGTGGGCATAATCAACAATTACTGTTGGAAGTGATCCTAAAACGACATCATTATCAATTTGTATTTTCTCCATTCTCCCAGGAGCACCAGGGAAAGATTGTATTAACTTTGATAGATCTTTTAAAGAAAAATTAAGTTTATACAAAATTGTTATTGCTTGAATCGCATTCATTAAATTAAATTCACCAACAAGTGGAACAAAAAGTTGAATTTTTTCCCTAGGTGTATGAAAAATACAAGTGGAGCCACTTTCAGTAAATTTTTTATCTGTTACGAAAAAAAAATCTTCATTTTCAAATTCACTTTCAGTACCCTTTGTAGAGACTAATGAAGATTTTTTTTCAAGATCAGATGATAATTTAGATATCCAATGGTCATCATGATTTAATATACAAATCCCATCTTTTTCTTTTAAGTAAGGTGGGAAAAATAATTTTCTTTTTGTTTGAAAATATGATTCCATATCTGAGTGATAATCAAGATGATCTTGAGTTAAATTTGTAAAAATAGCCGCCTCAAATTCGCATCCTGATATCCTGTTTTGAGCAATGGAATGAGAACTTACCTCTAATATCGCGAATTCAGATTCTGCCTCAACAGCAGCATTTAATTTCTTTTGTAGCTTATCGGCGAAATCAGTTGTATGAGAGGCCACTTCTGAGAAGCCAGGCCATCTATTGAGCAAGGTCCCAAATAATGCAGTCTTTTTCCCTAATTTTTTTAAAAGATATTCCAATAAAAAAGTAATTGTCGTTTTTCCATTTGTACCAGTAACACCAATAAGTTTAAGTTTTCTTGAAGGCCTATTCCAAAACTCAGCGACTATTTGACCAAAAATATAATCTAAATTATCCTCAATAACTAAAATCCTTTCTCGATCAATAGATCCAATTTTTTCTTTTGCAGCAGACCCAATAATGGCAGCCTCTGCGCCATTTTCAATTGCCTCAATACAAAATTTTCCTCCATCAACATTTAAACCAGGCATACCTAAAAATAAAGTTCCTTTTTGAACTTCTTTTGAGTTAAAAGAAATATTATTGATTTCATGATCGATTAAATCTAATGAAGGAATAATTCCTACCAAATCTAAAAGTTTATGTAATTTTATAGATCTCATGTAAAAAATTATTTCTCCAGAATGGTACTAATATTTTTTTGAAACCAATTCTTTAATTGATCATCTTTTAATCTTGGAGAAATACGAGGCAATTCTATAATCTCCTCTGACCTGCATCCTTCAACAGCAATAACAGGCACTTCATAATCATATTTTTTATATTTATCTTTATATAAATCGGACCTATCAATATCAATTTCTTTAAGCTCCTCCAGATTAGGGAATAACTCATTAAGATTTATTTTTGCAAGTTTGTTTTTTAATGAATCACAAAGGCAACATCCTTGCCTAACAAAAATAAATATTTTCATTCATTTAGTCAGGCACAGGGTCACATCCACAGGGAGTAAAAGGATGACATCTGCTTAATCTTCTTAAAGTTAACCACCCTCCCTTCCAAGGACCATGTCTAGTAATTGCCTCATATCCATAAGAGCTGCAACTTGGAATAAATCTGCATCTTGGTCCGAAAAAAGGAGAAAACCATTTTTGATAAAAAGAAATCATAAAAAGAAGTATAGAAGTAATTGATTTATTAATAGTTTTGAACACTTTAATGATGTAAAATAATATTTCCTGTAGTAATTAGTTTAATTGAATTTAATCAATTATCCAATTTATTGCAAATTTCTATTTAATTTAAAATTATGTCAAGATACCGCGGCCCCAGATTAAGGGTTACGCGTCGCTTGGGAGAACTACCAGGTCTCACCAGGAAAGCTTCAAAGAAGTCTAATCCTCCAGGTCAGCACGGCCAAGCCCGTCGCAAGCGATCAGAATATGCAATTCGTCTAGAAGAAAAGCAGAAACTTAGGTTTAATTATGGAGTTTCTGAAAAACAACTAGTACGTTATGTAAAAAAAGCTAGAGCTCAAGAAGGATCTACAGGAACTAACCTACTAAGACTTTTAGAAAACAGACTTGATAATGTTTGTTTTAGATTAGGTTTTGGAGGTACCATTCCAGGCTCAAGACAATTAGTAAATCATGGTCATGTAACCGTTAATGGAAAGGTTCTTGATATTGCTGGTTATCAATGCAAATCAGGCGATGTAATCGGAATTAAAGAAAACAAAGCAAGCAAAAAACTTGTAGAGGGTAATATAGAATTCCCTGGTTTAGCAAATGTCCCACCTCATCTTGATTTAGACAAACCTAAATTAACGGGAAAAATAAATGGAAAATGCGATAGAGAGTGGGTGGCTCTTGAAATAAACGAACTACTAGTTGTTGAATATTACTCAAGAAAGGTTTAATAATACTTTTCTTTGGATTATTAAATCTCTCTTTTAAAAAATGAGAGATTTAATTTAATTCTTATTTTTAAAATAATGGGAAATAAGGAAAATAATATAAAAAAACCAGGTTATAAAACCTTATCCATTCACCATGGAGAAACATTTGCAGAAGAAACTGGATGCGTTATGCCTCCTATTTTTTCTACATCTACTTTCAAACATGGAAATAAAGATAATTTTGACTACACCAGATCAGGCAATCCAAACTTTAGAATTCTAGAAAACATCCTTAAATCAATAGAGGATTCTAAATACTGTACAGTTTTTGGATCCGGAATTAGCGCGGTAACTGCAATTTCATCAACACTAAAATCAGGTAACAAGATACTCTGCGAGTCAAATCTCTATGGTTGTACAGTGAGGATGTTCGAAAAAGTTTTCAAGAAATTTGGACTAGAAGTTTTATATACAGATTTCACAAATGAAAATAATATCAAAAAGATTTCAAACTTCGAGCCAACCTTGATATGGCTAGAAAGTCCAACTAATCCACTTTTGAAGGTACTTGATATTAAGGCGATTTGTGATGAAGCTAATAAACTCGAAATACCAGTAGTTGTAGACAATACATTTTCTACAGCGCTTATTCAAAAACCATTAGACCTTGGTGCAACACTATCGGTTGTAAGCACCACAAAATTCATTAATGGACATAGTGACGCACTTGGCGGAGCAGTACTGACAAATAATGAGGAATGGAATAATAAGATGCTTTTCTCTCAAAAAGCTCTTGGGCTTCAACCATCTCCCTTTGATAGTTGGCTCATTACGAGAGGAGTAAAAACTCTTCCTTTAAGAATCGAACAACAAACTAAAAGTGCAGAATTTATTTCTGAAGAATTAGGGAATCATAAAATAATTAGTAAAGTAATTTACCCTTTTAATCAAAAACATCCACAATTTAATTTAGCAAAAGCGCAAATGAAATCTGGAGGTTCAATGATCACCCTAAAATTAAATTTAAATAAAGAGGATACTTTTAAATTTTGCAAATCTCTCAAATATTTCTCGCTAGCAGAAAGCCTTGGAGGAGTTGAAAGTTTAATTTGTCACCCTGCAACGATGACTCATGCTTCTGTTGATGACAAAACAAAAAATCTGCTAGGGATAGATGATGCTCTTGTCAGATTATCAATTGGATGTGAAGATACAAACGATTTAATCTCGGACATTTTATTTGCTTTAAATAAATTCTGAAAATTGAGAGATTTACTTAAAAAACCTATATGGAAAAATTTAGAGTTGGGATATGCAATACCTGATAGTATTCATGCCGTTTCTGTAGCATTACCAACTTGGAATGATGTAATAAATTACGAGGAAAAAGATCAAGAATGCATGAATTTATTGAAGTCCATTTACCCACGATTCGGGCTAAACCCCATAGTAAAAAGATTATGCGAAAAAGTAAAAAAGCAAAATTACTACAACAATAAAAGTATCTGGCCATATCCAAATGAAAGCATAGCTTTTAAAGCTAAAAAATACATTAATAGAAATACTTCTGAAAAATTCTCGTTAATAGAAAAAAGAGATAATTTAGCTTTCTTAATTACTGAAAAAGAAGGAAGTATTTATGCAAAATATTTTTGGCAACATACTGGTCTTGGTCTATCTTCAAGAGCTGCAGCTATAGAACTAGGTCTTGAAGATTGCCCTCCAAAATCTTACGTAAATGAATGTTCTCAAAGAATAAAAAATAGAATTTCTAAATCCACAAAAATTAATTCTAATGATATTCACTTAACTTCATCTGGAATGTCTGCATTGCATACATCATTAGAAATAATATATAAATTATTTCCTGCTAAACCAACACTCCAAGTTGGTTTTCCGTATGTAGATGTACTTAAATTACCAATGAAAATCTTTCACGGAGCAAAGTTAATTACCGAAGAAAAGTGCACGGATATTGAATTAGAAATCAAAAGAATAAATCCATCAGCATTAATTATTGAACTTCCAAGTAATCCAATGCTCAAATGTGTAAACATTAAAAAAATTTCAAAAGTTGCAAAAAAGCTAAATATTCCTTTAATTGTTGACGATACAATTGGTTCGAATTTAAATATAAATTCCCTAGAACATGCAGATATAGTTTTTACTTCACTTACAAAAATTTTTTCGGGTAGTGGTGATATTCTTGCAGGATCATTAATACTAAATCCAAAAAGCAAATGGATTAATCAGTTTAGAAATGCATTAAACGAGATTAATCTTCCAATACTTTCCGATGGAGATATAGTTCATCTAGAGAAGATTAGTAGAGATGTAAATGAAAGAGTTTTTGAACAAAATAAAGCATGTTTAGAATTAAAAAAAAGATTAGAGACCCATAGCGAGATTAAAAATATTTTCCATCCTGAAAATTGTCCAAATTATAATTCTTTACTTACTTCTGATGGAGGATACGGCTGCTTATTATCATTTGAATTAAACGGAGGATTAAACAAAGCTAAGAAATTTTATGATTCTCTAAAAGTATCTAAAGGACCTAGTTTAGGTACAAAATTTACTCTAGTTTGTCCTTATGTTTTACTAGCTCATTATGACGAGTTGGATTGGGCTGAAAGTTTTGGCATACCTTCGCACCTTATTAGAGTATCAGTTGGATTAGAAGACCAAGATCAATTATGGAAAAGCTTTTCTGAAGCACTCAATAATTTCTAAATTCCTAGTATTTACCGTATAGAAACTTTTATACTCTTTTTCTGAATAATAGTTAGTATTAAAATATATTTTCTCAATATATAAATGGCAAAAATTTATGAGGACAACAGTTTTGCTATTGGAAACACTCCACTAGTAAAATTAAAATCAGTTACTAAAAACGCGAAAGCTACAGTACTTGCAAAAATTGAAGGCAGAAACCCTGCTTATAGTGTCAAATGTAGGATTGGCGCAAACATGATCTGGGATGCAGAGAAAAGTGGGAAGCTTACAAAAGATAAAACTATTGTTGAGCCAACTTCTGGGAATACAGGAATTGCCCTAGCTTTTACTGCTTCAGCAAGAGGTTATAAACTCATCCTTACAATGCCAGAATCCATGTCAATTGAAAGAAGAAGGGTTATGGCAGTGTTGGGTGCAGAAATTGTTTTAACAGAAGCATCTAAAGGTATGCCTGGAGCAATAGCTAAGGCTAAAGAAATTGCAGAAAGTAATCCTTCTCAATATTTCATGCCAGGTCAATTTGATAATCCAGCAAACCCTGAAATTCATTTCAAAACTACTGGACCAGAAATCTGGGATGATTGCGATGGTGAAATTGATGTTTTAGTTGCAGGGGTTGGAACTGGCGGCACAATTACAGGCGTTTCAAGATACATTAAACAAGAGAAGGGCAAGAATATTACTTCTGTAGCTGTAGAACCCTCACATAGTCCTGTTATTACACAGACAATGAATGGTGAAGAGGTTAAATCTGGACCTCATAAAATTCAAGGAATTGGAGCAGGATTTATTCCTAAGAACCTTGACTTATCAATTGTTGATAAGGTTGAACAAGTAACAAATGACGAGTCAATAGAGATGGCTCTTAGATTAGCAAAAGAAGAAGGTCTATTAGTGGGAATATCTTGTGGAGCTGCGGCTGCGGCGGCTGTTAGATTAGCTGAACAAGATGAATATGCTGGTAAGACAATTGTAGTTGTTCTACCTGATTTAGCAGAGAGGTATTTATCATCAATTATGTTTACTGAAGTTCCAAGCGGAATCATTCAAGAACCAGTCAAAGCCTAAATCTATTTTTTCTCCAGTACTGAATCTGGTGAAATATACATCGCATCGCCATAAGAGAAGAATCTAAATTTTTCTTTTATGGCTTTCTTATACAAATCTAATAATCTCTCTCTACCAATCATCGCACTTACTAAAAGTAATAATGAACTTTTAGGTAGATGAAAATTAGTTAATAATCCATCAACTACCTTAAATTTATAACCTGGTTTAATTACTAAATCTACGTATTTAGCTATGGGAATAAAGTCATTAATTTCGTGAGAATAACAACTTTCAAGAGCTCTTACGCTAGTTGTACCAATAGCAATTATTTTTCTATCTGTTTTCTTTATTCTTTTTATTTCCTCCACTACTTCCTTATTAACACTTACCCATTCCTTATGAAGTTTTAAGTTACTTAAATCTTTTTGATCAATTGGTTTGAATGTTCCATAACCCACGTGCAAAGTTATCGGTAAGATTATTACTCCTTTTTTTTTTAGATTGGAAATAAGACTTTTGCTTAAGTGTAAACCAGCTGTTGGTGCAGCAACTGCCCCCGGATTAGTTGCATACTCAGTTTGATAACTTTTCTCATGAAAAGATTCTTCTTCAGAATTTTTTATATAAGGAGGGAGAGGGATTTCCCCGTATTTATCAAGAAGTTCATTCATTGAATTGAGACAAGTTATATTTTCCGGAAATTTAATAAATCTCCCTCCAGTTTCTTCATCAACTCCGTCAACAATCAAATTAATATCTTGTTCTAAAGAAGATTTTAATTTTAATTTTCTATTTATTTTTAACTTTTTCGCTGGCTTTGCCAAACATAACCAAACACATTCATGGGATCTTTCTAAAACTAATAATTCGACTAATGTCTTATTTTCTAATTCAACCTTTAACCTAGCTTTCATAACTTTAGTATTATTTACAACTACAAGATCCCCTTCTCTAAATTCATCTAAAAGATTCTTGGTAAATTTATTAGTTAAGCAGTCTTCTTCTAGAACACTATTTCTAACTATCATCAATCTTGATTCATGCCTAATTGCAGAAGGTTTACCAGCAATTAATGAAGGATCAAGTAAATAATCATAAGCTTCAAGCTTATAATCTCTTTCTTCATTATTAATTTGAGAAATCAATTAAAATTAGGAGACAAGAGTCTCTGGCTCATCTTCAATTAGGGAAGCCAAATCTTTTAAGAATGAAGCCCCATCAGCTCCATAGATCACTCTATGATCAGCTGTTAGATTTACTTGCATTATTTTTTTAACAGATATTGAACCATCATTATTAGCAACAACGGTTGGTTTCGATGATGCTATAGCTAAAATAGCACCGGTACCTGGAGGAAGAATTGCGTCAAATCTATCAACTCCAAACATCCCAAGGTTAGATAAAGTGAAGGTTCCAGTTGAGTACTCATGAGGTTCTAATTGTTTTGATCTTGATCTTTTTACGAGATCTTTCCATTCCCGAGACAATTCAAATAAATCAGTATTGCATGGTTCTTTTAAAACTGGAGTTATTAGTCCACCATCTTCCATTGCAACAGCAACTGCAATATTTATATTTTCTGGATAAGAAATTCCATTTTCTGAAAAACTTGAGTTAACTTGAGGATGTTTCTTTAGTGTCTTTGCAACTGCTTTAACTAGTAAAGCAGTCATAGTCACTCCGTTCTGTTTTACTTTTTTATAGAAATTATCTAATTTATCTGTGTTAATAGAGTAACCCACCCTAAAACATGGCACATCTAAACTAGATTCCATATTTTTATTTACCGCTTTTTGAAGAGTATTAAATTGGACTGTTTCTCCGGGATTACCAAAACTATTTCCTGAAGCTTCTGGTTTACTTTCAACTCCCAAATTTGCACCAGGGATACTTGCAGGAGAGCCACCTTCGCCTATCCATGGTATAGAGACTGGTTGGCCATTAGCTTTTAAAATATCATCTGCTTGAATTCTTCCATGAGGTCCTGATCCATGAACCTTTGCTAAATCAACACCCATTTGAGAGGCAAGTTTTTTAGCTCTTGGAGATGCAATCACCCTCGAAGAAACATTGCTCGTAGCAGCATTTATTTGATCACTATTAAAAGATGGGGCTGCCTTTTCACTCATTAAAACGACTTCTTTTTCTTGTTTTTCAATAATTTCACTTTGAATCACAGGTTTTTCTTCAGTTTTATTGTTTACCAATTCAAGTTGATCCGAACTAGAAACTTCGGGTTGATTTCCTTTATTTTGTTCTTGAACAGAAGCTATCTCATCCTCATTTTCTACAATAAGACCGATAGTCTCTCCTACTGGTGCAGTGCTGCCAGCAGGCATTAAAACAGCTGCAAGATACCCATCTTGAAAAGATTCAACATCCATATCTGCCTTGTCAGATTCAACAACCAAGACAGATTCACCTCTTTCAACTTTATCTCCTGGATTTTTCAACCATTCCACTATCTTGCCCTCCGTCATAGTAGAACTCAAGGCAGGCATGAATATTTCGTGAGACATAAGAAAATTGTTATTGCATAAGTTTCAAGGGATTTCTACCAAACTTCCTAAAGTTTTTATGATTAAGAACCCTTTAAACTCTTGTTTTAATTATACGAAATCATGTTCACAGTGGGAACTCTTAAAACTTAAGAAAGTAATAATTTAGATCGATTAGAATTTAAAACTTTTCGAAATTAAGATTTACTTATATTTATCCAAAATACTAAATCTTCTCTTTAATTTTTGTCTATAGATTGAATAACTCCATCTTTAACCGTAATCGAGACTTGCATTTTTTCAATAAGATTGTCTCCCACAGTGACATCACAGAAACTATCCACTTGCCCTTGATCAACAATTTCGTCCATTTTTAATTCGCGAACTTGACTCTGTTGTTGAAGTAGATTTCTTTTTTGTTCTTCAATTTCATTTCGTTTTGCTGCGACTTGTTGTTGCACCTGACTAACCTGTTCTTGAACCCTTGGATCTAGAGGATTAACCGATTGGGATCTAATATTATTTACTATTTGCTGCCCCTCCTGCTCAAGTTGAGATAATTGCTGATCAATGTTTGAAATTGCTTTACTTAATTCTTTTTCAGCATCTTCCTTCCAAGTTGGTGTAACTACAGCTTTAATAGCTATTGAGCGCTTTATAGATATTGAGTTTTTTGTTTCCATAAAAAATTAAATTACCTTTTCAATATAGATAGAACAAATCAAATTTTCTTACTAAATTTGTTTTCATACATATTTTCTATATCTAATGAATACTTTTTTTCTATTTCTTTTCTTTTTTGTTTAAGAGTTTGTGTTAACAACCCATTTTCTAGAGTAAAGGCATCAACAAAATAACAATCTAATATTTGTTCTTCTGATCTTGCTCCTGATCGACTTTTAAGCAAATTATTAATTTGTGATTTGAAAAATTTACCAATATTCTTATTCAGGTTTAATTTTGAAAGGTCTTCTTCCAAAAAATTGCTTTTAACCAATTCGACATTAGGAACTACAAGGGCTGTTAAACATTTTTTATCTTGTCCTACTAGTTGAATCTGATTAATAAATTCAGAACTAAGGATTTCAGTCTCTAGCGGATTCGGTTCTATATTTTCACCACTTGATAGCACTATTGTATCCTTGGCTCTTCCTGTTATAAAGAGAGAACCATTTGGTATAAGGAAACCTAAATCACCAGTATCAAACCAACCATCCTTGGATAAAACATCATTTGTAGCTATTTCATTATTAAGATAACCTCTCATTACTTGCGGTCCCCTAACAAGAATTTTTCCGATTTCTCTGAACTTCAGAATCTTTTTCTTATCATCATTCACTATTTTGATTTCAGTAAATGCTAGAGGCTGACCAGATGATCCTCTAACATTTAATTCTCTTCTCCTACAAGTTAATACTGGACTAGTTTCTGTAAGTCCATATCCCACTAAAACATCTACACCTAAAGATTCAAAAAAAAGATCTACATGTTCTGGCAATGCACCTCCACCGTTAATGGGAAATTTCAGTTTTTCTCCGCATAGTTGTTTAAGAATATTCGGCCATAAAAAAATAGTAGACAATTTATGTAAAGGATATCGGCTAATAATAGAACCCAGTATGGGGATTTTTGATTTAAAAGTTATTTGATCTATATCTATATTTCTTATCTTTCTAAGACTTCTTTTGAAAACCGAACTATTACTTATCAAAAACTTAATGAGTTTTTGTTTTTTGGAAGGCATTTTTTTCAAAGCCTGAAAAAAACCATCATGTATTGCTTCCCATAGTCTCGGTACAGTAGCCATGACAACAGGTTTTATTTGTGTAATATCATCTTTAAGAAATTTTGGAATTGTATAGTATTGAGAACAACCGCATGATAAAAAAAAGTATTCAGCACTTCTCTCATAAGAATGCCAGATAGGCAAAACGCTTAATACAGAGGTCCCTGGTTCTGGATTAGCGATATAAGCTAAATTGATTATTTGATGTAAAAAATTTGCATGAGTCAAAGGCACACCTTTAGGTTTTCCGGTCGTCCCAGAAGTGTAAAGAATAGTAGCAACGTCATCAATTTCTGGATTAAATTTTTCAAGATTATTATTTTGTGAATTTTCTTTTTCTACTGAACTTATGAATGTACTCCAACTTATTAAACTTTCAAATTGTTCATCCTCTAAATTGATAACAAATTTCAGTCTTTTTTTTAATTCTTCTTTGTTGTTTAACTTTAGCCAAATCTCCTTAGATTGAACAATTAGGCCTACTGAATTAGAGTGCCTAATAATATAGTCTAATTCTACTGAAGGAGAATTAATACCTCTCAC
>QCQM01000018.1 GCA_003212195.1 Prochlorococcus sp. AG-449-O05
TTCAAAATGATTTTAAAGGGGAAGTGGTTTTTGTTATTGGTGAAAATGGATTAAATTTGGCCAAAACTTATAATGTGAATTTGCCAATTATCAAAATTGGAAATTGGATAGGACCATTATTAGTTGATGCTGCAATAAAAAAAGTTAAAACTGTAATTCTTTTTGGTTATCACGGAAAATTAATTAAATTAGCAGGTGGTATTTTTCATACACATAATCATTTAGCTGATGCAAGAATAGAGATTCTTGTTTATTTAGCTGTTCAAGAAAAAGTACCAGCTGAAATAATGGTTGAATTATCTCATTTAAATAATCTTGAGGATGCATTATTACTTTTAGAGAGATTTAATCAATCTTTAGCTGATAGATTATTCAAGAATTTATCCAATACGATTGAAAAGCGTTCTTTTACCTATGTAAATAGGTATGTGAAAACTGATATTGAAATTGCATCAATTATTTTTGATAGAAAAAGAAAAATAAGGTGGGCTGGAACTTACGGTAATAAGTATATTTCTTATTTTCAATAAGAAAAATTTGTGATTCATTATGCTTTTGTAAATAAATTGAGCTAACTTTTAAACATGAATCAAACATCTTTAAAAAAAGAACGAGATCCCGCAATATTAATTTTAGATTTCGGATCTCAATATTCTGAATTGATTGCAAGAAGAATTAGAGAAACTAATGTTTTTTCTATTGTTGTAAGTAATTCTATTTCACTTAAGGAAATTAATGATATTAATCCAAAAGGGATCATTTTGAGTGGAGGCCCAAATTCCGTATATGAACAAAATGCTCCTAAATGTGATAATAAAATTTTTAATTTAGGAATTCCTATTCTTGGTATATGTTATGGAATGCAATTAATGGTCAATGAACTTGGAGGATCTGTTATTTCAGCAACCAAAAAAGCTGAATATGGAAGAGCTCCAATAAATATAGATCAAGAATCGGACCTTCTTTTTGATGTAGAAGACAAATCTATAATGTGGATGAGTCATGGCGATTCAATTAATTGTTTGCCTGATGGCTTTAATAAAATTGCTCATACTGAGAACACATTCCATGCAGCAATTTCCAATGATGTAAAGAAATTATTTGGCGTACAATTTCATCCTGAAGTTATTCATTCAGAGTTTGGGATGACGGTAATTAAAAATTTTGTTTATAAAATTTCTCGTTGTGCGGCTGATTGGACAACTGAAGCTTTTATAGAGGAAACTATTCCCAGGATAAGAGAGCAAGTTGGCAATAAAAAAGTTTTGCTTGCCTTGTCAGGAGGAGTTGATTCTTCAACTCTTGCTTTTCTTCTCAATAAAGCAATTGGAAATCAGCTTACATGCATGTTTATAGACCAAGGTTTCATGAGAAAAGGTGAACCAGAATTTTTAATGAATTTTTTTGATGAGAAATTTCACATTAAAGTTGAATATATTAATGCAAGGAAAAGGTTTATTGCCAAATTAAAAGGGATTACTGATCCAGAACAAAAACGGAAAATTATTGGTGAAGAATTTATTAGAGTATTTGAAGAAGAAAGCAATAGATTGGGACCTTTTCAGTATCTAGCTCAAGGTACTCTTTATCCTGATGTTATTGAAAGTGCTGGTACTAATATTGATCCTAAGACAGGTGAAAGAATAGCTGTAAAAATCAAGAGTCATCATAATGTGGGTGGATTGCCAAAAGATTTACAATTTAAATTAGTTGAGCCTTTAAGAAAACTTTTTAAGGATGAAGTTCGAAAAGTAGGATCTGCTTTAGGTTTGCCGGATGAAATTATAAAAAGGCATCCATTCCCAGGACCAGGATTAGCTATAAGAATTTTAGGAGAGGTGAATAATGAAAAACTTAATTGTTTAAGAGATGCTGACTGGATAGTAAGAGACGAAATTAAGAGAGCAGGTCTTTACAATGATATTTGGCAAGCTTTTGCAGTATTGTTACCTGTAAGAACTGTAGGAGTTATGGGTGATAAAAGGACTTATGCATGGCCAATAGTTTTACGTTGTGTATCCAGTGAAGATGGTATGACAGCTGATTGGTCAAAAATTCCTTTTCAGATTTTGGAGAGGATTGCAAATAGAATCGTAAATGAAGTAATTTCAGTGAATAGAGTTGTTTATGATATTACCAGTAAACCTCCTGGAACTATTGAGTGGGAATGAAAAGTAGTATATAAACCTAGTCGTAGACAAGAAAAATTGGTTTCACATGTGTTTCACATGAGAATCTTGTAACCGATTAGCAAGGTATCTCGATATGGAGGTTTCACATGGAGGTAAAAATCTATCTCTACAGAGAAATCGTAAAGTTTTAAATTTCTCTAAACCTTAATAAATTAGTTTTTAATTTTTTTTATTTTTTCTAAATTCCATTTATCAAATATTAATTTCATTTCTCTTTCGTAGTATCTTACTTTCTTTGAGAAAGGTAGTTGTTGAATAATTATTCCAAAGGGAAATTTAAAAAAAGAAGAAACATAAACAATATAAAACTCGACAAATGAAGGTTTTGGTGGGAGAGGCAAATTTTTTACATATGCCCAATCAATGCATGGTCTCAGTTGCTTATCACTAGCAATAATATTTTTTTTACATCTCCACCAAGAGAATAAATAAATGCAAATAAAAATCGGTAGTGGAAGAAGTCGCAACATTAAATATCAAGGATAATTTTTCTTCTAATTGATTCAAATTCCTATTTGATAATAAATGGATAGTTCAGTTTTTATGGAAATTCTGCTTATTGGATTATCATTAGATCACATCAAAATTTGAAATCATAACCTGATGGAAGGAAGTGTTTATGTTCTAACTAATCCAGCAATGCCAAATATGGTGAAGATTGGTAAGACGACAAGAGATGTAGAACTTAGACTTGCTGATCTATATTCGACTGGCGTTCCTCTTCCTTTTGAATGTGAATATGCAGCAAAAGTTAAAGATGTAGATAAGACAGAAAAAGCATTTCATACAGCATTTGAACCAAGTAGAGTTAACCCAAAAAGAGAGTTTTTTAATATCAACCCAGAACAGGCAATTGCTGTTTTATCATTAATGGCGATTGAAGATGTTACCCCAAGCGTTCAGGAAAAAGCAAAAACAATTGATATAGAAGCAACTGCCTCTGCTGAGAAATTCAAGAAGAAGAGAAGACCTACTATTAATTACTTTGAGATGGGTTTAAAAGAAGGAGATATTTTAAAATTCGGGAGAAATGAAGAATCCTGCACAGTCTTAAACGGAAGACAAGTTTCATATAAAGGAGAACCTTGGTTTTTATCAAATTTAACTAATAAGTTATTAGATAGAACTGGACCTATGGATGGATCGCCTTATTGGTATTTCAATGGAAAAAACCTTAAAGATTTATACAACGAAACTTATTCAATAGATTAATTAATAATGAGGTGGTTCTGATTCTTCTGGAGGGAAATAGGTATCATCATCATTACCTTTTTTCTTCTTCCTGAAATACTCTTCGGATGGATCTAATCCATCATTATCGTAATCACTTTCTCTTTCCATTATTTTCTTAAAAATAAAATAAGAGGGCATTTGTTTGCCCTCTTCAAGTCGTATGCACTTCGCTGTCCACAAAGTCGATGAAGTGCTTTTGACTCCTGAATTATTTCTACTCTTATTGAATAGAAAAAGATAGTCTTACAAACCACAAAGCACTAATACTCGGGTAGAAATACCCTATGAATTTCAAACTATTAGGAGGACAATATAGATATAGATCTAGGAGGTCTTATGAAACTATTCAATCAATTCAATGTTCTTCCAAGATACTTAACTGCATTTAATTATGCAGGTGTAAATCTTAATGAAACACCAAAAGAACTTGAGAAATGTACCCCTGATTTTCAAAACTTTTGGGATAAAGAATGTAGAGATCATCCAACTAACCAAAATTGTTTAATTTACTGTGACTGAGTAATTAATTTTTAGTTTTTTATTAGATAATCTCGATCTAAAAAATGGTTTCACACGGGTTTCACACGAGAAAACATCTCAAATTATGCCTTGAAATGTATTGCTATGACTGACCTTTTTTCTTACTTAAATTTCAGGACTATAGAGTGGGAATAATAAAAGGCGTATAAAGTCAGTCATAGTCAAAAAAAGGTGGTTATACGTGAGAATCTGTTATCCTATTTGCAATGGATCTCAACAGCGAGGTTACACGTGAAGGTAAAATCTCATCTCTATAGAGAAATCGTATAAAAATAAATTTCTCTACACTTTCCACATTTTTATGGTTTTATTTTCTGACTAATGGGTACTAAGGGAAAGGGTGCAAAAACTTATGAATTTTATGAAGAGTACTTTCTCTTTGTAACTCCAGATTATTAATAGAATAATGCCATTTCATTTGACACTATTACCTCTTCTAAGTTTTACTCCTATCAATGAAATAAATTCTGATTATAAAGTTGTTCCAACTAGATCAGAATGGAATGAAACTTGCATGGCAACAGAATTAAAAGAGAATGGATTCAATAATAGATTAAATAATGGAAAGGTTTGGGGTAGTTCTGTAGATAAAGGATTTGCTCAATCAAAATGTACTTGCAGACATGAACATGTTAAAGATCTTGGGGTTATGAATTTTGATGATTTCGTCTCCGCTGATCAAAAATGTAGAGAAGAATTTGCTGAAGATTACATTCAAACTTTTACCAAATATCTGCAGATACATCTTAATGAAAGAGATAAAAAATAAACCAGAATAGTGGCATTAAAAGAGTGAATTTATAATTTGTGTGACTGAGCAATTCTTTAATGCTTAGAATTAATTGCAGATGATTTCTCTATTAAAAACTCATAGATTTTCCAATCCTATGGTGTTTTCTGGAGTTATTGGATTACACGTAGGTGGTTACACGTGAAGAAATCTCTCTCATTCTTCCCTCAAATTAACTGATACGATTATGTTTTTGGTAGTCAAATTCTCCCTTACTATCGAATTGGAATGAGCAAAGGGGTATAAGCCTAGTTATAGTCTCAAAAAGTAGGTTTCACCTAGAAATTTACTACCTTTTTGAAATGGTTTTCGAAGGAGCTCTTTCACATAGTTTTTATGTGATGCAAAAAGTCCATCCTTATAGAGAAATCGTAAATTAGTCTTTGGAATGTTTGTTTATTTAAAAATAAAATTGTTAAAAAATGTGGTTTGTTTGATTAGTTCTTCTGGAATATGTTCTGACCAAATAAAATTATTATGTTGTTCATCGAGGGTGGGATTGAAAATTTTTTTTACCGCAATATGAAATAATAAAGTTGGAGTATGAGTTGCTCTTGAGTTTTGTTTGTCACGAAAAAAGTAATTAGAAAATCCTATTTCTCGAAAATTTGAAAAGTATGTTCCAATTTCTCTTTCTTGTATTCTTTTTGCAGCATGTGTAATTTTTTCTTTAAACATTAATCTTCCCCCAATAACCCAATATAAATTTTTAAGAGGTTCCTCTTTTCTTTTGATAAGTAAATATCTGTTTTCGAACGATATAAGAAAATCTATACAAAAAATTGGCATTGACTTAATTATTTTTTGGTACTCTTTCTCTGGTAAATAATTCATAGATTTATCAAATTCGTTATAAGCAAATATTTAATCTAACTTATAAGGTAATTTTTTCTCTAAAATAAGATCAACATCATAAGAAACTATATGTAAGGAATTCCATTGTGATTTTGTCGTGATTTTGTTGCATTAAGAGTATTTTCTATACCTTTTGTTATCACAGGTTTTTTTTTGGAACTATTGAGTGGGATTAAAAAATCTTAAAAAACCTAGTTATGTAATCAAAAAAAGAGCATTAGTCTCTAGACTTTTTGTTTTTATTTTAAAAAAGTTTTTTATTTAATTTCAGTAATATCAGATAGTGCTGCTTTTATTGGTAAAACAAATTCTTTGTTATCAAAATCTAAAATTGCAACTTGTCTATCACCATATTCATCTTTATGAATAATGGTAAAAACATGCTGATGTTCTACTTTGGTAAAGAGTAAACCAATGATCCCTATCCTTTGAGCTAAGCCCACATCCATTTTTCTGAGGCTTGAATCTGAATAATTCCAATGAACTATATTCTCGTAACGAACTTTATTAGAACGTCCAGACCTTGGATAATTTAATTTCATAAATTTCCTGTAAAAACTTACGTTACAAGGATATTTTGATTTTATATCTGACATGCATTGAAGGTCTAAGAATTCTTCAGCAGAATTCATTTTTACAGGAAAGCTTACGAATCCAAGAAAAATTAGAAGAAAAAAAAGTTTTTTCATTTTTAAAGTCAATCCATTTTGTCGTCTAAAAATTCAACAATTTTATCAATTGTGTCATAAAAAGCTATTCTTGATTGATCTGCAGTGGATCCTCCTGAAAATATTTGTGAACCTGTAATTCCATCTAAAACATTAGCTCTCTCTTTACCCACTAAAACGCTTCTTCCTGAAAATGTTTTTGAAGCGATTATATCTTCTTCATAAGTGTTGATTATATCGATCTTTAAATCTACTTCAGCATTATTTTCGGTTTTCCTTCTTACTGCAGCACCTCCAAATACCATCACTCCTAGTGGATTTGCAGATGTTGAGGTCTTCGAGTTTGTGGAATTTTTAAGAATTACAGGTCTAACTATATAGCAAGCTCCAAGCTCTTTTGCAGCTGTTATAAGTTCATTAATATTTTCATCATTTACCTGGAAGTTGCCACCTCCTGCAGGCATGTAAGCACCATATATTGAAGTTGTATCACTATTGTTTGCTTTCATTACTTCTTTTAATTTCTTTGAAACTTTAAACCAAGCAATAGTTTTAAGACCTTCATTCCTAAAGGATTGATTCATTATTTCAGTAGCAAAACCTGTTAGATCAGGAGTAATCTGTCCCATACTATTCATTTGTGGGATTCCATATGCGCCTCCACCAGAATTCGCATTTGTTACGGGCATTAAAACAACTTTTTTTGAGGTGTGACTCCTAATACCTCTTAATGAATCTTCACTGTTTGATTCAGATAGGTTTTCATTAGGTTTATCTATAGAAATTTCACAAGGATTAATAGGTTTAGAAACAACGATTTTTTTTTCTTGAGGTTCTTTGTTGATATCATTAGAATCAGAAGAAGAGCTGGAAGAATTTGAACATCCTGCCAAAGGAACTAAAGAGGTTAAAAGTAAAATAGTAAATAATTTCCTTATCACAATAAAATTTGTATATTTAAGTTTGGTATATTAAACGAAATGTTATGTGAATGTAAAGTTATTTAATATCCGAAATAAAATTTGTCAAAATTTTACAATTGATTTCTTAATTAATCTTCCCTAATTGATATGTTTTTTAAGAGCTCTGGTAATTCTTTGCCCAAAGCAGCCGCCGCTTTCATGTTTTTAAATCTGATAAATGCAGTTTTTGTCCTCCCTCTATCTCCCTCAAAAGAGACTGCGTAGTCAATAGTTCCAGATTTTTTTTTAACTAAGAAACCCAGCAAGCCAACCGGTCCCAGTAATAACGTACCTACCGTACCAACAACTATATTTGAAGATTTACCTAAATCTTCATAAACTTTTAAATCTAAAAAATTATCTTTATCAACATATAAATAATCAGTTGGCAAATTGCTTTCTATGTGGGTATTTGAGATTGTTACTCTACAAGGAGAATAATTTGAATAAAAAGAGCAGATTGCTTGATGTGTTCCAGCATATAAATTGTTGGAAAATAAACTCATTGTGAATGTTGATGTAAGCAAACTTTTTGTAACTAATCGCTTTAAGTTCATCTTCGAATTTTACTTGTGATTAAGAATAACCATAATTCATTTAATTATGAATAGGAGTATTTTTAAAACATTATTTTCTTCTTATTTATTAATCGCAATATTTATCAATATTTTTAAGACTATTAATCGTATATTGTTCACTTTGGTTAATCGCTTGTTGCATTCCTTTAGGATCATTGCGAAGGTATTGTGCAGTCATTTCTAAATTTTCTCTAAATCCTTTTACTTCTCTAGGAAAGCTATATAGTTGTAATTTGCACATAAGTTTTTTATCTATCTTTTCCATAACCTTTTTTTCTAATAATTCATCGTCGTTTAAAACATCAATTAATTCAGAAACGGTTTTAGATTTAAAATCTTTTTTATTGATACCAGCATTAATTTCAAAATTGAAGAAGCTGATACTTGTGACTAGAAAGCCAATTAGATATGAAATAGATTTATTAGTCATAAAAAATCACAGTATATTCAAAAATATCATACGAACCTCCAATAATTGACTATTTATTTTCTGGAAATATTTCAAATAAAATTTAAAGAATATATTATCTTTATGATCATTACTAACTAAAGTTATATATTCTTCCAGAAAGACTCAAAATTTATTTTTTAATTATTTATTTATGCCATTTATGAAATTGGTTGTTTAATTAGAATACTTCTTAAAAGTTATTAAGTTGTGTAATATCTCAAATAAAAATAAGTGAATCTGAATCTGAATATAGAGCGACATCTCTACGAAAGTATCGATTTGAACTTCTTCCTCTAGATTACATCCAATGAATGGGTTTCATGTTGGTATGATGAAGAATAATTTATGTTATTTTTAATACATAATCATTGGTATAACTGCTTTTTTATTAACCTTTTTTATATTCTATTGAGCGGGAATAGTCTAATTAATCATAATTTAGGCCCTATATTTTTGATCTAAATCTATTTGCATATTTCGTTGTAACCGTTTCTTGATCTAAGTAAACTTTTGCGAAATCATTAAGGGATGTAGGCTTGTAAACCGATGAAAAAGTGACGGATGAAATCTTATAAAAACTAGTGTAGAATTATCAAATATTATTAGCATATATGGTACAAAATTCATATTTAAGTTTGTTGCAAAACTGCCCTAGTCAAAGCAACCAAAAAAAATTAATCGATTTTTAAATCTAAAAAATGACTTTATTATTCAGTGTGAGCAATTTAACAAATTTTCTAAAAAAATTTAAGATGTTTAATTTATGTAAGAAATATTTTAAATGAGATACTAATTGTAATGAGCGAGATTATCAAATTAAGTCGATCTACTGTTGAAAAATATCTTAGTTGTCCAAGATGTTGTGTACTTGACAAAAAATATCAAATAAAACCACCATCATTACCATTTACTTTAAATATTGCTGTAGATAATTTGTGTAAAAATGAATTTGATTACTACAGAAAAATTCAGGAGCCGCATCCTTTATTTGTTGAACATGGCATTGATGCTGTACCTTTTAAACACAAAGATTTAGAAATTTGGAGAAGTAATTTTCAAGGAATAAGATATAAGTCAATTGAACATAATTTTGATTTTGGTGGAGCTGTGGATGATATTTGGCAGAAAAAAAATGGTGAACTTATTATCATTGATGTAAAAGCAACATCCAGAAATAATTTTGATTGGTCTGAGACTTTTAATAAATATGAATATGCAAAAGCTTATAAAAGACAATTAGAAATGTATCAGTGGTTATTTAAAAAAAATGGTTTTCATGTTGCTAAAGAATCTTATCTTTTATATTTTAATGGAAAGAAAAATGAACAGTTATTTAATAACCAATTAAATTTTGATGTACATCTAATTAAATTAGATTGCTCAACTTCATGGGTAGAAAATAAGATAATTGAAACGGTTAATTTATTACGTTCGGATGTTTTCCCCAAACCTTCTTTAAATTGCGAATACTGTAACTATTTAAAGAAACGTTGGCAGTTATCGATAACTTAATATTCATTAGGATAATTTTTCATATCTCTGGAAAAATAGTAAATAAAAGATAACCTTTAATTAGATTATTAATTTAGACTTTTGATAAAAGCAAAAAATTCTGAAAGAAAGATAACTAATCATCTTCAACAAGATATAGTCAAAATATCTGGTAAAACAATTTTTATTAATCCTTTTTTATATTGGCGGAGATTTGACGAAAATACTAATAGATGGCTTAGAGAACCTGGTCAAATGTCAGACGATCAAATTTCACCAAACAGGAATCGTTTTTATCCAGAAGTAGAGTGGGCTGATTTAACTCATGAGCAAAAGCTTATAAAAGATGCGACTGTAGAGATGTTTTTAAAAACTCTTGAATTGATAAGTACATTTCATCCTTATCTTACTTCCGGACAATTATTAGAAGTGGAGAGAAAAATGGCAATTATAAAAAAGATACCTTTTGAAAAGTGGGTTACAAAATCTTTTGCCAAAAAAGCAAGATTATTAGAAAATGAAAAAAGAAAATTTCAACGTGAACGGTTTTTGAGTAGCTGGAGAGAATGGTTTAGTCTTGAAAATACTCAGCAAGCAATGTTGCCGTTAATAGTTATAATATTTTTTTCTTCATTTATTGGATGGTCTTTAGGAATATCTAAAAATAGTTGTAATCCTTATTTTGAACAAAATATAGATCAATTAAATTAATTTTTTTAATATTTTTTAAATAACTTAGTTAAAATAATTTTGAAAAAAAGATTTTTTTATTTAAAATTATATTAATGAAATAATTGCTAAAAAAAGTATAAGTTTATGGGTGAAAATTCGAATTCAAATAATATTGAAAATGAAGAGTTTATTCTGAAAAATGAAGAAAGTGATTATAAAGATTTAATCAATAGACTTAAAGAGATAAAATCATCCATTGCTTTATTGGAAAAAATAATATCTAAATAATTTTTATATTTTTGATAAAAACAAGTCCTAAAAAAAAACTTATTTCCTTAAAGAGACAACCTTTAGTCTTGCTTATTTTTTCTTCTATTTCTTTTTTATTGATTCTATTTAGATTAATTTTTTTGCAACTTTTAAATTATGAATCTTTTAAAAAGATGTCAGATGAGAATAGGATCAGACTTATTGCTTCTCAGCCAATACGCGGAAGAATACTAGATAAAAATGGTTATGTTTTAGCAGATAGTAGAGTTAAATATTCTTTGATTATAAAGCCTCAATCTGTTAATAAAAGTCATTGGGAAAAACATAAATCAAGTATTTCTAATTTGCTAAAAATTGATAGTAATGTAATTCAAAAAAAATATTCTGATGGTTTAAAAAATCAAAAATTTTCAGTAACTATTCTTGACGATTTAAATGTAGATCAATTAATAAAATTCAAGGAAAATGAAAGTAATTTAATTAGTTTTGAAATAGCTACCAAATTAATTAGAAATTATCCTTATAAATCCCTTGCTGCTCATGTAATTGGTTATACTCAACCCATTACTGAATCTGAATTCAAATTCTTATCTAAGAAGGGTTATAGATTAAATGACTTAATAGGAAGAACGGGAATTGAATATGTTTATGAAGATTTTTTAAGAGGTGAATGGGGCGGAGAAATGGTTGAAGTAAATTCATTAGGAAAATTTCAAAGATCATTGGGTATAAGACCTCCAGTGCAAGGAAATGATATTGAATTAACAATCGACCTTAATCTGCAATTAGTTGCTGAAAAAGCTCTTAAAGACAAAAAAGCTGGAGCGATAATAGTGATGGATCCAAGAGATGGTGCAATAAGAGCGATGGTAAGCAGACCTAATTTTGATTTGAATTTTTTTTCAAAGGATTTTAAGTCTGAAAAAGAATACAATAATATATTTAACTCTTCTGAAAAACCTCTTTTTAATAGAGCATTAAATGCTTATGATCCAGGAAGTGTTTGGAAAATTGTAACTGCTTTAGCGGGCTTGGAAAGTGGAAAATTTCCTAAAGATACCGTGCTAGATACGAAACCATGTATAACTTATGGCAGTCAATGTTTTAGAGAGCACAATGATCTAGGCTTTGGGGTAATAGGTTATGAAGATGCTTTAAGAGTTTCTAGTAATACATTTTTTTATCAAATAGGTTATGGAGTAGGTGTTGATGAAATTCATGATATCTCTCTAAAGCTTGGTTTTAATTCTTTATCTGGAATTGAAATTTCTAAACAAGAAAATATAGGATTAGTAGCTAGTAGTAAATGGGCTAAAGAAGGTAGAGGATGGGGACAACCAGGAAGAACCCCTTGGGTTCCAGAAGATATCGCGAGTATGTCAATTGGACAATTTGTTGTTCAAGTAACTCCAATTCAAATAGCTAGAGCATATGCTGCAATTGCAAATGGAGGTTATCTAGTTACTCCCTATTTATTTAAAAAAGATGATGAAAATCTTTCAGATAAAAAACTTATTAAAATCGATATCGATTCAAATAATATTCAGTTGATAAAAAGTGGTCTCAGGAAAGTAGTAGAGTCTGGCACAGGAGTATCAATTAATTATGGAGTTTCAAATTTACCTCCAGTTTCAGGCAAAACTGGAACTGCTGAAGATGGTGAAGGTGGATCAGATCACGCTTGGTTCGTTTGTTTTACTCCCTCTGAAAAAAGTGAATTACTCGTAGTTGCTTTTGCACAAAATACTCCTGGTGGGGGATCTGTTCATGCACTGCCTATGGCTAGAGAAATTTTGAAAGTTTGGAATGAAAAAAAATGAAATTTTTTTTAGGTTTTAAATGTTTATGTTTTTAATTTTTTCATTTGTAAAAGTCTTTGAATAATATCTTCAATAGTTTTTAAATCTATAGGTTTACTATATGAGGACAAAAGTTGTCGCCCTAATACTTGACTTCCTAAATGTACTAATTGAATGCGCAATGATGTCAGCAGTTCTAACCCTATGCCACCAGAAAATGTGGCAATTGCAATCGGTTGACCATTAAATAAATTCCTAAAGTCATCTCCCGAAATAGAAAGCCATGCTATGAAGTTGGAGAGAATGGGAGGTATAGATCCATTATATTCAGGCGCACAGATCACCCACCTTTCAATCTGGAAAAGCTTTTTTTTTATTTCTTTTATTTCATTTGGAATATTTTCTTTGCTGTGAATTCTTGGATTAAACAATGGAATATCAAGAGTGGTAAGATCTAAAATTTCAGAACTTATTTTAAGTTCATTACTTTTTTCAAGAAATTTTTCAGAAAGTTCCAGATTTTTACCACAACTAGCCGAAATGATTATTAGATCTTTTGTTTCAGTCATAAATTAGATACATAAATTTAATAGTTAGCACCTGTTTTGCGGTGATGAACTGCCGTTAGACTATCGGATTTTAGTATATTACCGTGTAGTACTTCGGCGTAAATTACCCAATGATCTCCACATTCCATTCTCTCTTTTACAGAAGCATCTAACCATGCTAGCGATTCAGGAATGATTATCTGTTCGTTAGGAGTTAATTCAATATTTATACCTTCAAATCTATCTTCTCCAGGCGCAAATGGCTTTGTGAATCTTTTCAAAGGTTCTTTAAAATCTTTTTCACTAAGAATATTTAATGCGAATGAATCTCCTATTTGTAGAAGAGACTCTACCGATCTATCTTTTGCTACTGCAATACTTAACCCGGGCGGAGAAAAACTTGCTTGACTAACCCAAGATGCAAGCATAGCGCCTTTAATATTATTCTCATCTTTCCCTTTAGAGGCTGTCAGGACACAAAGTGAACCAATTACCCTTCCAAGAGCTTGTAGCTTTGGATCCGTTTTGCTAGTAATCATTCCAGTATCTGATTTTCTGGGTTTTTTCTTTGCTTTTTTTAAAATTTTTCTTCCAAAGTGAGTTCCTATTTCTTCTAACTCTTTAATCTTTGGTTTATTTGGACTGAATTTAATCCTTATAGGGTCAAAACTAAACTTAAAACCACCGTCTTTTAATTTTGTTTCAAGTAAATCAATAGCTTCGCCGCTCCAGCCAAAACTGCCAAAAATTCCAACTGGCTTATCTCTATTACCCTCTGCTAACAATGTTCCTAGTGCACTAACAATTGGAGTTGGGGCGTGACCACCCAATGTGGGTGAGCCTATTAAATATCCATCAGCATTTTGGATAGATTTTACTAGTACATCATTAGGTGTAAATTCACAATTAATACTTTCAACTTCTATAGAAGTTCTATTTATGCCTTTAGCCAATGCATCACCTATTGAGGCTGTATTTCCATAAGCACTTGCATATATCAGAGCGATCTTAGGATTATTTGTTGAGAGATTCTCTCCCCATCTAATATAGTCATTTAAAAAGCTTTTTAAGCTATATTCGATCGCGGGACCATGTAATGGTGCGATAGTTTTAATGTCATAATCTGCAATTTTTTCAGTTATTGATACTACTTGATTAGACATTGGCGCCATCAAGCAATCATAAAAATGTTTCCTATCAATTTCAGTACTAACTCGATTTGTTTCAGACCAATATTTAGATGCAATATGTGCAGAGAAAATTTTTTCACTAAGAAGTATTTCTTGATTACGTTCATAAATTATCAGGCCACCAGGCCAACGTGCTGTTGGAATAGGAATTAACTCTAGTGAAATGTTATCTAATTCTAAATTAAGTTCTTTTTTGATGATCTTTATTTCAGGTAATTGTATCTCAATAAAGTTTTCTAGGGTGGGATTTCTTTGATTCCAAAGTTCGCTAATAAGTTTATAACCTGGATTAGAGCAAGTAATAGTTGTGTTTTCAAATTGGGTACTTATATTTTTTATAGTTTCAATAATTTGGGGATTAATATGACCAGAAATGAAGTTGATTTTATCTAATTTAAATTGATCGCAATACTTAGAAATTACTTCATTAAATGAATTTAAATATTGTTTCTCAGGTGGATGAATAATAAAAAGTTCCTCATTACTTCTAATGAAAAAAGTATTAAAAGAAGTTCCTTTTTCAAGGTTAAATTCAAGTTCAAATCTTTCTTTATTTTGGTCTAAGAATCTTACACAAGAAAAATTTTCGGTAATTTCAAATTCTGATAAGTTTTGATTTTCTGCAAGTAAGCCTATATTAATATCTGACATTTTAAGACTTATTTTTTAATAGTGATTAGCAACTTTTCTGTGATGAACTGCTGTCTTGCATGATAAGTCAGAAACATTACCATTTTCAACAATTCCGTAAATTATCCAATGGTCTGGAGTCTCTAGCCTGGAACTAACTTTACAATCTAAAAAGGCGAGTGAATCTGAGAGAACTGGTCCTCCTTCAGCGATGTTGCTAATTACATCTACATCTGCAAATCTATCAGCTCCAGGGGCAAATCTTTTTAAAAAATGTCTGAACATTTTTTGATAGTTATCTTCTCTCAAGATATTTACAACAAAACCTTTCCCCACTTGCATATATGATTCAATAGCTCTATCTTTTGCTACTGCAACTGTAATACCTGGTGGAGAAAAGCTTGCTTGACTAACCCAACTTGCGACCATTGCACTTTGTCTAAATGTCAAACCTTCCCCTTGGCTCGCTGTTACTACATATAATCCTCCGCTTAATCTACCTAAGGCTTTATCTAAATTTGAGTCAAGGCTCTTCATAGAGGCAATATTCTTCTTTTTATTGATCAATTGACCTAAGTCAGTTCCAGCTTCTTCGAATTGTTGATAAACAATCGGATCTGGAATATTTTTAACTCTTAAGGGAGAGAAAGCTTCTTTTTGACCAAGTTCTCTTAATTTATTTGCTAAGGAATCTATAGGTTCATCATTTCCACCAAATGCATCATAAACTGCAGTAAATTGTTTTGGCTTTAGTGCTGCAAATAAAGTACCGAGAGATTCTTTTAATTCATTATCTGAGTCTACAGGCCATGTGGGAATGACTACTGCTTTTGATTCGGAAATTAAACTTGTTAATTCTTGCGGGTCAGAAGATCTTAGATCAATTAACTGAACCTGAGCATCTGCTTTGCTTATTCCATGAGATATCGCTTGACTGAGTCGATCACAATAACCATAGTCGCTTATGTAGCAGACTGACACAAAATCATTGCCTTTGCTTTTATTGCTACTCCATTCTAGATATTTTCCTTTCCAAAAATTGACCTGGTTATGGAGCAAAGGCCCATGACCCACAGCGATTGTTTTTAATTCAGGTAGCTTATCTATTCTTTTAATTGCCTGCATAACGCTTCTAGCGTTTGGACCCATAAGACAATCGTAATAAAAACGGAAATCATCGTATATTTCTTTTTGATCAGTGTCAAAAAATTCGTCAGAACAATAATGTAGTCCAAAAGCATCGCATGTATAGAGAACATTTGTGCTGTGATCATATGAAAATATGGTATCTGGCCAATGCAAATTTGGTGCACTTATAAATTCAATATTATGTTCTAAACCACTATTAGGATTAGTTCCCAGATTTAAAAACTCTCCGCTCTTAACCTCTAGACGTTTAAAGGGAATATGTATTTGGTCTTCAATAAATTTAAGTGCTAATTTTGATCCAACTACTGTGATATTTTGGTTTAATTCTAAAAGATTACCTATTAAACCAGAATGATCAGGTTCTGTATGGCTAGTAATTAGATAATCAACTTCTTGCGGATTTACCTTTTTCAGTAATTCTTCAAACCATAATTCTTTAAACTTTGCGTGACTAGTATCAATGATTGCTAGTTTCTCGCCTTTAATAATAAAACTATTGTAAGTAGTTCCATTTCTTAAACCAAATTCAATATCAAATCTACTGCGATCCCAATCCAAAGATCTTATAGCATAAGAATCATCAGCAAAGTTTTGAGATTGAACCGTCAACTTGTTATTAGTTTGTGCCAATTTAGAATTACTTGTCTGGGCAGAGGCTATCATAGGATAATTCGCTTTATAAATTAACTTTAGTTGTATAGAATATAAATTCGCGTGATTATCTTTGCGAAATAACCGAAATTACGCTTTTCTTTAATTTTTAATCTTCTTATTCTGGATAAATGACATCTCAATTAATTAAAAAAATAGTTACTGGAGATGAGATAAGAAATGCTTTTTTAAAATTTTACAGTGAAAAATTACATAAAATCATTCCAAGTGCATCTTTGATCCCAGATGACCCTACGGTTATGCTCACAATTGCTGGAATGCTACCTTTTAAACCAGTTTTTTTAGGTTTAAAAGAAAGACCATCAAAAAGGGCTACATCTAGCCAAAAGTGCATCAGAACAAACGATATAGAGAACGTTGGAGTTACAGCTAGACACCACACTTTTTTTGAAATGCTTGGGAATTTCTCTTTTGGAGATTATTTTAAACGAGAGGCTATTCAATGGGCTTGGGAATTAGTTACTAATATTTATCAACTTTCTGTTGAAAATATAATTGTGAGTGTTTTTCACGAAGACGAAGAGTCTGCAAAAATTTGGAGAGATGAAATTGGTATTCATCCAGATAGGATAGTCAAACTAGGTGAGGAAGATAATTTTTGGTCATCTGGCAAAACAGGTCCATGTGGACCTTGTTCAGAACTTTATTATGATTTTCATCCTGAAAAGGGCCTGCAGAATATTGATTTAGAAGATGGAGATCGTTTTATTGAATTTTATAATCTTGTTTTTATGCAATATAATCGTGATCCTAATGGAAAGTTGACAGATTTAAAATTTAAAAATATTGATACAGGGATGGGTCTTGAAAGGATGGCTCAAATACTACAAAAAAAGCAAAATAATTATGAGACAGATTTGATTTTTCCTATTATTCAAAAAATTTGTGAGATTGCAAATATTGATTATTTTTCTTCAGATGATAAAAACAAAATTTCTTTAAAAATCATTGGTGATCATACAAGAGCTGTTATTCATTTAATTTCTGATGGAGTATCAGCAAGTAATCTCGGTAGGGGATATATATTAAGAAGGCTTATTAGAAGAATGGTCAGACATGGCAGATTATTAGGTATAACAAATGAATTTTTACCTCATATTGCTAATGTCGGAATTAACTTAATGCAAAATAATTATCCTGATTTAAAAAATAATAATGATTTAATTTTGAATGAGATAAAAATTGAAGAAATAAGATTTAGGGAAACTCTTGAAAGAGGAGAGAAATTGCTAGATGAGTTAATTTCTTCAGGGCAGAAATTAATTTCTGGTTTTAAAGCTTTTGAACTTTATGATACTTATGGATTTCCTCTAGAACTTACTGTAGAAATTGCTGAAGAACATAATATTAGTGTAGATGTAAAGGGTTTTGAAGAAGAAATGAATGTACAAAAAGAGAGAGCTAAAGCTGCTTCAAGTAATATTGATTTGACATTAGAGGGATCATTAGAGCGAGAAATAGATATTTTTAACAAAACTGTTTTTAATGGTTATGAGTCACTCCTTTCGGAAGCTGAAATAAAGGGTATATTCTTGGATTCAACATTAGTTAAGGAAGCAAGTGAAGGTCAGAAAGTTTTAATTGTTCTTGATCAGACAACTTTTTATGGAGAATCTGGCGGGCAAGTTGGTGATATTGGAACGATATTTTCAAACGATGTTGAGGTCTTGGTTGATAATGTCATGCGAAAGAAAAATGTTTTTTTACATTATGGAACGATCAAAAAAGGAAAATTAACTATTGGACAAAAAGTTAAGACTAATGTTAGCTCCTCTAATAGAGCTAAGGCTGCTGCAAATCATACAGCTACTCATTTATTACAATCTGCACTTAAATCAGTTATTAATGAAAGTGTTGGACAAAAAGGTTCATTAGTAGCCTTTAATAAATTACGATTTGATTTTAATTCCTCTAATCCTATTTCTAAAGATCAAATTTCTAAGATTGAGACTTTAGTTAACTCTTGGATTATGGAAAATCATGCCTTAGAAATAAAAAATATGTCTAAGAGTGAGGCTCTTGAAAAGGGCGCAGTCGCCATGTTTGGAGAAAAATATGATGATGAAGTCCGCGTTGTTAATGTACCAGGAGTTTCAATGGAACTTTGTGGTGGCACACATGTTCAAACTACATCCGAATTAGGTTCTTTCAAAATAATTAGTGAGGAAGGAATCTCAGCTGGAGTCAGAAGAATCGAAGCATTATCAGGCCAATCAGCCTTAGACTATTTCAGTGATAGAAATGCATTAGTAAACCAACTAAGTGATTTGTTAAAAGCAAATCCTAATCAACTTTTTGAAAGGGTTAATAATTTGCAAGCAGAGCTTATTAATAAGAATAAAGAGATACAAAAAATGAAAGATGAAATTGCATATTTTAAATACTCTTCTATAAAATCATCCGCAGAAATAGTAAATTCTTTTTCAATTTTAGTAAATCAGATTGATGGCTTAGATGGGAATTCTTTGCAATCTGCAGCACTGAATTTAACTTCTCATTTGGGAAATAAAGCAATAGTGATTCTTGGGGGAATACCAAATCCAGAAAATAGAAAGTTGTTATTTGTAGTTTCTTTAGGTGATGATGCAGTAAAAATAGGATTGCATGCAGGTAAATTAATTAATGAGATTGCAAGAATTTGTTCGGGAGGTGGAGGAGGAAAGCCTAACTTTGCTCAAGCAGGTGCTAAAGATATTGATAAGTTAAGTGATGCTTTAGATTATGCTAAAAATTATTTGCAAAAAACATTAGCTAGTCATTCTGATAAATAACTACTTTTTCTGAGACTAATTTCGATTTGATCCATTAATTTCCTTGCTTCTTCTATAGTTAATTTTTTTTGATCAATTGCTGATTCAGTATTAATTCTTATAGATTCAACCAAAGAAGCTGAACTGTAATCTAATAATTGTAAAATTTCAGATTTACTGTCCTCTTTAATAATATTTCTGACCTTATATGAATTATCTTGATTTATGTCTATATGAACAACGTTGGTACTGCCAAATAAATTGTGCAAGTTTCCTAATGCTTCTTGATAGGCTCCAGTCATAAAAATTCCAATTAGGTAATCTTTATCTTCTTCTGGCTTATGTAAATTTAGTAGTGATTTAATTTTTCCATTATCAATAAAATTATTTAGTTTCCCATCTGAATCACAAGTTAAATCTGCAAAGTTGCCTTTGCAGAACGGCTCCTCCAAGTGCCTATGTATTGGTACTATTGGAAAAATCTGATTTATTGCCCAGCTATCAGGAATAGATTGAAATATAGATAAATTTGCATAATAAGTTGATGCAAGAGTTTCTGTAATTTCAGATA